>CAZMBL010000047.1:0-13424 GCA_964564605.1 uncultured Oscillospiraceae bacterium | reverse complement strand
GGGCATGGCCTCCACCGGCTCTTCCCGCCGCCAGAGCTACGCCTACACCCCCACCAGCCGCATGACCAACACCTTTATTGCGCCGGGCCAGGATAAAAATGAAGACATCATTGCCTCCATCGAGTACGGCCTGTACGCGGCCTCCATGGGCGGCGGCTCCGTCAACCCTGTTACGGGCGAATTCAACTTCTCCGTCAACGAGGGATACATGATCCGAAACGGCAAGATCTGCGAGCCTGTCCGGGGTGCCTCTCTGGTGGGCAAGGGCAGCGAGATCATTCAGAATATCGATATGGTGGGCACCGATCTTGATATGGGTCAGGGCATGTGCGGCTCCAGCAGCGGCAGCGTTCCCACCAACGTGGGCCAGCCTCTGATCCGGGTCTCCGGCATCACCGTGGGCGGCCGTTAACAGGAGGGCTTTATATGACATTCAATGAATTCAAAGGGCTTGTGATCGAGCAGTGCGCCGCCCGGGGCATTGCGGAGTATGAGCTGTACTACGAGAACAGCTCTTCCACCAGTGTGGATACCTTCCAGCACAGCATCAACGGATTTTCTTCCTCCACCTCCGGCGGCCTGTGCTTCCGGTGCATTGTGGACGGCCGGATGGGCTATGCCTCCACGGAGGCCCTCAGCCCGGAGCAGGCCGTGGCGGTCGTGGCCAAGGCGGTGGACAACGCGGAAAATCTGGAAACCGAGGAAGCGGTATTCCTGGGCGAAGGCGGCCAGAGCTATGAGCCGCTGCCCCAGCGGGGTTATGCCGCTCCCACCACTGAAGAAATGATCGACATGGCGCTGGCAACCACGGAAAAAATCTATGCCGCCGATGCCATGGCGGTAGACGGCTGCCAGAGCGAGATCATCCGGGGCGCGCAGGAGGTTGCCATCTACAATTCCAGAGGGCTGGATCTGCACCGTGCAACCGGCTATGCCGGCGTAGTGGCCGTGGGCGTGGTGTCCGATGGGCAGGCTATGTCCAATGATTACCAGATCAAGCTGGGGTGCCTGTCCGAGATCGATACGGATGCCATGGCGAAAAAGGCCATCGAAACCGCCAAGATCAAGCTGGGCGGGGAGCCTGCGCCCACGGGACAGTATCCCGTGATCTTCAATCCCGATGCCATGTGCAGCCTTTTGCAGGTCTACAGCTCCATTTTCAATTCCGAAGCAGCCCGCAAGGGTCTTTCCCAGCTGGCCGGGAAGGAGGGACAGGTCATCGCCGCGCCCATCGTGACGCTGGTGGACGATCCGTTCCATCCGGAAAATCCGGAGCCTGCCAACTTCGATGCGGAGGGCAGCCCCACTCATAAAAAGTGCGTCATTGAAAACGGCGTGCTCAATACCCTGCTGTACAATCTGAAAACCGCCGCCGCTGCCGGGAAAAAGACCACCGGCAACGCCTCCAAGGGCGGCTACAATTCCTCCGTTGGCATTCAGCCCTTCACGCTGTATCTGGCGGGCGGCGAATACAGCGAGGAGCAGCTGCTGCAAATGGCCGGTAACGGTGTGTATATCACCGATCTGAGCGGCCTGCACGCCGGGGCCGATGCCGTTTCCGGCGACTTCTCTCTGCAAAGCGAGGGCTATATGATCGAAAACGGGGAGAAGACCTGCTTCGTCAAGTCCTTCACCGTGGCGGGAAATTTCTATGAGCTGCTGAAAAACATTACCGCGCTGGCTGATAACTGCCATCTGCCCCACGCCATGGGTATGACTGCCTTCGGTGCCCCCAGCGTGCTGGTGCAGGGCCTGAGCATCGCCGGAAAGTAACGGTTTTGCACCCGCTGAAAAGCGGGTGCCGTCACCGAAGGTGACAATGGGGGTCGTACCCGATTCTGCACCGTGGGCACCGCCCCCCAACAAGGAACGGATATTTCCACACCAATCAGGCCGGGTCGCTGCGGATATCCGTTGCGGCGAATCCGGCAGTTGTCTACAGGAGGAACCATATGCAATTGACCTATCTGGGCACCGCTGCGGCGGAAGGATTCCCTGCTGTGTTCTGTGCGTGCCCCTTCTGTGTTCAGGCCCGGGCGCTGGGCGGAAAGAACTTCCGCACCCGCTCGCAGGCGCTGGTGGATGATCAGCTGCTGCTGGATCTCCCGGCGGACAGCTACAGCCACTTCCTTCATAATGGCATTGAAGCGGAAAAAATCCGCTACCTGTTTGTGACCCATTCCCACAGTGATCATTTTTACCCGGCGGAACTGCAAATGCGCCATCCGCCTTATGCCCATAATATGACTGCGCCCCGGTTGCGGGTATTCTGCGGGACGGGGGCCCGGGAAAAGCTTCCTGAACAGGTGCCCGGCTGTGAGATTACTGTGCTGCATCCGTTTAATACGGTGCATCTGGATGGCTATATTGTTACCGCACTGCCGGCCCGACACGCAACCGGGGATGGGGCGCTGTTTTACTGCATTGAAGGGGATAAGACCCTGCTGTATGCCCATGACACCGGCTTTTTCTATGAGGAAGTGTTTTCGTGGATTGCTTCGCGCGCCCTGCGCTTTGACATGATCAGTCTGGACTGTACCAATGTGGACATCCCCATTGGCGATGACGGGCCCCACATGGGCCTTGCGAATATTGCCCGGCTACTGTCCCGGCTGGAGATGCTTGGTGCCATCGATGCGGATACGAAGCGCTATATCAACCATTTTTCCCACAACGGCGCGCCACTGCACGAGGTGCTGTGTGAACGAGTCCGGCCCATGGGGCTGCATGTTTCCTACGATGGCCTGTGTCTGCAGCTGTAGACATCATTTCGGAATTGTAATGGTCAGCACGATCTGGCTTTCTGTCTCCCGGCGTTCGGATACGGCGGGAACACCGGACAGCTGAATGCGGGATAGGGACTGGGTCAGATTATGTAAAAACGCGGTGATGTTGGGCTTACGGGTCTGGGGTTGCTTTTCCTGCAGGAGCCGGTCAATATACTGCTCGGTTTTTGCCACACTCATGCCCAATTGGGCTACGGTGGCGATGGCGGACAGCTTCTGGCTCTCCGTGGGAAGCTTGAGCATGGCCCGGGCGTGGCGCTCCGTCAGTCCGGCGGCCAGCATGGCCTCCAGCACCGGCGGCGAATGGCGCAGCAGGCGCAGCTTGTTGGCAATGGCACTCTGACTTTTGCCCAGCATAGCCGCCGCCTGCTCCTGACTCATGCCGCACTTGTCCAGCAGCACGCTCAGCCCCTGCGCCTCTTCCACAAAATTCAGATCCTGACGCTGGAGATTTTCCACCATGGCCGCCATGGTGGACTCCTTTTCGTCCATGGTCATGACAATGCAGGGGATTTCCGTCAGCCCGGCCATCTGGGCTGCCCGCAGGCGGCGTTCTCCGGCGATCAGCTCATAGCTGTTGCCCACCCGTCGCACGGACAGCGGCTGCAAAATGCCATGGCAGCTGATGCTGTCACACAGTTCCTGCAACTGGGCAGGCGGGAAGCTTTTGCGGGGCTGGGCCGGATTGGGACGGATGGCCCGGGCGGGAAGAAACACCACCCGGCCGGTTTCCATGTAGGTTTTCAGTTTCTGGCATTGCATTGCTATTTCTTCCTTTCCCTTTTGTTTCCACCATTGTAGCGGCGGCAACTGGGGGAAAACCCACGAAACTGGCCCGATCTGCAAAAAAACGCACGACAGTTTTCGACACGGAGTCAGCCCCTGCGCCGCACCGTGCCGGATTTTATCTATTTCAGGAGGTGGCTGCCATGCAGACCCCTGTCGGACGCTTCGCCCCGACCCCTTCGGGCCGGATGCATCTGGGAAACGTGTTTGCCTTTCTCATCGCCTGGCTTTCGGTGAAAAGCCGGGGCGGTGCCATCGTGCTGCGGATGGAAGATCTGGACACCCAGCGCACCAGCGGTGAATTTGCCCGGCTACTGCGGGAGGATCTGCGCTGGCTCGGACTGGACTGGGATATGGAGACCCAGCCCCAATCCGCCCGCAGCGATGTGTATGATGGATATTTCGAATTGCTGCGGCAAAAGCAGCTGCTCTATCCCTGCTACTGCACCAGAAGCCTGCTGCACAGCGTCAACGCCCCCCACCTGTCCGATGGCACCTATGTCTATCCCGGCACCTGCCGGAGCCTGACGCAGGAGCAGCGTTCGGCTATGGAACGGCATCCGGCCTGGCGGCTGATGGTGCCCGACCGGTTGTGGCAGTGGCGGGATCTGCTGCAGGGCGATCGGCAGGAGAACCTGCTGACCGACTGCGGCGATTTTGTTGTGCGTCGGGCAGACGGGGTGTATGTCTACCAGCTGGCCGTCACGGTGGATGACGGGCTTAGCGGCGTGACAGAGGTGGTGCGGGGCGTGGATCTGCTTTCCTCCAGCGCCCGGCAGATGTATTTGCAGGAGCTGCTGGGCTTTCCCCACCCGGCCTACGGCCATGTGCCCCTGCTGCGGGCCGCCGATGGCCGCCGGCTGAGCAAGCGCGACCGTGATCTGGATCTGGGGGTGCTGCGCACCCGGCTCTCCGCACCGCAGCTGCTGGGACAGCTGGCGTGGGCATCGGGACTGCTGGAGCGTCCACAGCCCATCAGCGCCCGGGAGCTGGCGGCGGAGTTTTCATGGGAGAAGCTGAAGCGGGAGGATATCGTCCTGGACGCGGCCCGGCTGTGCTGAAGCGGTTCCGTGTCCGTTTTTTTGCGGAAGCATCTTGTTTTTTTCGGCAAATGCGTTATAATTGAGAAAAAACCAACAGGAGGAACATTCCATGCATAAAAAACCGATTCTGGTGGTCATGGCCGCCGGTATGGGCAGCCGGTACGGCGGCCTGAAGCAGATCGATCCCGTGGGTTGTCAGGGAGAGGCCATTCTGGACTACTCGCTGTATGATGCCCATGAGGCCGGATTTGAAACTGCCGTGATCATCATCAAGAAGGCCATTGAGCAGGATTTCATGCAGACCGTGGGCGAGCGGCTGAAAAAGTGCCCCATGGAGATCCGCTATGCCTATCAGGAGCAGGATAAGTGCCTGCCCGAGGGGATGACCGTTCCGGCCGAGCGGGGCGCAAAGCCCTGGGGCACCAGCCATGCCGTGCTGTGCGCCGCGAAGGAGATCGGGGACGCGCCCTTTGCCGTGATCAATTCCGATGATTACTACGGAAAATCCGCCTATAAGACGATTTATGATGCCCTCTGTAAGCTGGAGGATGGAGATAAATACCATTTCTGCATGGTGGGCTATTACCTGAAAAACACCGTCAGCGACCACGGCAGCGTGGCGCGGGGTGTCTGTCAGGTGGACGCGCAGGGCAATCTCACCGCTATTGACGAGCGGCTGCGCATCGAAAAATATGATGGCGGCATCCACTTCACCGAGGACGGCGAAAGCTGGACGGAGCTGGCCCCGCAGACACTGGTGTCCATGAACATGTTCGGACTGACCAGCGGTTTCCTGCGGGAACTGGCAGACCGGTTCCCGGTGTTCCTGACCGAGGAAATGCCGAAAAATCCGGCCAAGAAGGAGTTCCTGCTCCCCGCCACCGTCAGCCAGCTGCTGCAGGAGGGCAAAGCCGATATCCGGGTGCTGTCCTCTGCCGACCAGTGGTACGGCGTGACCTACGCGGCCGATAAGCCCCTTGTGGTGGCCGCCATCCGCGCCATGACCGAAGAGGGCAAATACCCCAACGGTCTGTGGAAGTAAGATTCTCAGAAAAACAAACCGGGCCCGGCGCGAAAGCGCCGGGCCTTTTTGTATCGATAAAACAGCCAAAGCAAATACTGCAATCTACTGCTCCGACTGGATCCAGGCGTGCTCCAGTACGGGCCAGAGCTTGCGGTATTCCTGGGGAGTCATGCCCTCCTGCTGCTTGAAAAGGCGGGTGAAATAGCCCAGATTTTCGATGCCAACGGCATAAGCGATCTCTCCGATGGGGCGGCTGCTGCTGCGGATCAGCTCCTTGGCCCGGCCGATGCGCAGGGAGATCTGGTATTCCGTGGGGGACTGCCCCACATAACGCCGGAACTGCTTTTGCAGATAGTAGGGGTTGATATTGAAGCGGGCCCCCAGCTGCTGCAGGGTATTTTTCTCCCGGTAATGGTTTTGCAGATACAGCCGGGTGGACTGGATGATCTGGGGCACATCGCTGGCCTGCCGGGCGCTCATGGCCGCGCAGACGCACTGGCTCAGCAGCCGGGTCAGCAGGCCGGAGGCACGGAAATCGTAGAGCAGCTGGTTGCCGCCGGTGGGATCCTGCTCCAGCAGCTCCGTGAAGATATCAAACACCGGCAGGCCCATGGGGAAGGGGGCCACGGGGCTGCCCTGATTGCCGCTGATGAAGGCATCGTAATAACTGCGGGCATTGGCACCGTAAAAATGCACCCACATGACATGCCAGCTGCCGACATCCGGGTCGGTATAATAGTGCTGCTCGTTGGCGCAGTCGATCCAGAAAAAGTGCCCGGCGGGCACCCGGTAGTGCTGGTTGCCGTATTCGAGAATGCCGCAGCCGTCAATGGTCATTTTCAGCAGGAAGGAGGGGAAATCCTTCCGCCGGGTGAAATAGCGTGTCCCGGCGTAAAAATCGCCGATTTCCTGCGCATAGATCAGCCCGGCCCTGGCTGTTGCCGTAGCGTTGACGATATTCCAGCGGGAACGGGAGCTGAGATCCAGATTGTATTGCAGATCAAACATTGTCTGTCCTCCATAATGTCAAGAAAATGCAAAAATGAAACAATAAAAGATAATGCAAAATTCTGCTTTTGGTGATATGATACACGCAACAGGGCAAAAAGTACAGCATTTCCAAAAAGAGATGCCGAAATTTGTGCAAAATGTCAAAAACGCATGCGCTTTCTTGGTTACATTGCTGTAACCAAGATGAACGCGGTATACAAATAGTGCAAAAATGCATACGCTTCAGGAGAGGAGTGCTGTTCATGGCGGAATTCGTTCTGCAGCTGCGGAATATTACGAAAATTTTCCCCGGCGTGCGCGCGCTGGACAAAGTTCAGTTTGATCTGCTTCCGGGCGAGATCCACGCGCTGATGGGTGAAAACGGCGCAGGCAAGTCAACCTTTATCAAGGTGATCATGGGTGTCCATCAGGCGGAAGAAGGGGAGATGCTCCTCGATGGCAAAAAAGTGCAGTTCCGCAGCACCCGCGATGCCCAGAAGGCCGGAATCGCCGCCATTTATCAGCATGTGACCGCATACCCTCATCTGACCGTGGCGGAAAACATCTTTGTCGGCCACCTGAAAAAGCGGGCCGGTGTTGTCCAGTGGCGGCAGATGTATCAGGAGGCGGACGCCCTGCTGCAGGAGCTGAACGCAGACTTCAGCGCCCGGGAGCTGATGGGTAACCTGTCCGTGGCGCAGCAGCAGATGGTGGAGATCGCCAAGGCTCTCTCGCTGAAAGCCCGGATCATCATCATGGATGAACCCACCGCCGCCCTGACCAAGCGGGAGTCGGAAGAGCTCTACCGCATCACCCGCAAGCTGCGCGATGAGGGAAAATCCATCATTTTCATCTCTCACCGGTTTGAAGATATGTATGCGCTGGCCAGCCGGGTCACCGTGTTCCGGGATGCCCGCTACATCGGCACCTATGATGTCAATTCCATCACCAATGCGGATCTGATCACCGCCATGGTCGGCCGGGAGATCAAAGATCTGTTCCCCAAGCCGGAAGTGGGGATCGGGGATGAAATCCTCCGTGTGGAGGGACTGAGCCGCACCGGCTATTTCCGGAATGTTTCCTTTAGCGTCCACCGGGGCGAGATTCTGGGTTTGACGGGCCTTGTGGGTGCCCGCCGTACCGAGGTGGTGCAGACCATTTTCGGCGCGGAAAAGCTGACCTCCGGCAAAATCTATCTGGAGGGAAAGCAGGTTCGGATCAAATCCCCCTCCGATGCCATGAAGCTGGGCATCGGCCTGCTGCCGGAAAACCGGCAGATCGAGGGCCTGATTCTGGACTGGGGCATCGGCCGCAACATTACACTGACGGAGCTGAACCGGTTTGTCCACGGCCTGTTCATCCATGAAAAGCAGGAAAACACGGCCGCCAAGGCCCTGGCGGAGGAAGTGGATACCAAGGCGGTCTCCGTGTTCGACAAGGCCAGCTCCCTGTCCGGCGGCAACCAGCAGAAGGTGGTCGTGGCGAAGGCACTGGGATCGGACTTCAAGGTGCTGATTCTGGACGAACCGACCAAGGGCGTGGATGTGGGTGCCAAGGCCGCGATCTATGAGATCATGGGTCAGCTGGCGCAGCAGGGCTACGCGATTATTATGATCTCTTCGGAAATGCCGGAAATTCTGGGCATGTGCGACCGGATTGTTGTCATGTGTGAGGGCCGTGTCACAGGCGAACTGCACCGGAAGGACGCCACACAGGAAAAAATTCTGGAGCTGGCCATGTCCAAGCAGACCGCAGCGGAAGGGAGCGTGTGATCCGTGAAGAACAGAACACTTCGGAAAAACAGCCCGCTCGGAGAGCTGCTGCGCAGCCGGGAGACCAGTCTTCTGCTGGTCATGGTGCTGCTGTGCGCGGTGATCCAGTGGCGCAGCGGCGGCCGGTTCCTGACGGCGAACGTCATCACACAGCTGACCCAGAACTACTCCTACATCGGCGTAATGTCCTTCGGCATGCTGCTGGTACTACTCATTGGCGGCATTGATATTTCCGTCGGCGCGACGGTGGCTTTGAGCGGCATGAGTACCTGCCTGCTGATGCGTGACGGCGTGATTACCAGCCCGCTGGTGGCCTACCTGTTCAGCATCGCCGTGGGCTCGGTGTGCGGGCTGATCATCGGCCTGATCATTGCCAAGGGCAAGGTCATTCCCATCATCGCCACGTTGGGCATGCAGTACATTTACCGGGGATTGACCTATCTGGTCTCCGGCACCCTCTGGGTCAGCTCGGACAAGATGCTGCCCGGCTATAAAGCTTTTGCCCAGGGCAGCTTCCTCGGAATCAATAACCTGTTCTGGCTGGTTATTCTTGTGTTTGTTGCGGCACTGATTTTCCTGAAATGGAGCGGCTTTGGCCGTCAGATCTATGCCGTTGGCTCCAATGAATCAGCGGCTCAGATCTCCGGCATCAATATCGACCGGGTGAAAATCGTGGTGTACACCATCAATGGGGCCCTCTCCGGCCTGACCGGTGCCATGTTCACCAGTATGTACGCTTCGGCGCAGGGCAGCATGGCCTCCGGCTCCGAAATGGACGTGATCGCCGCCTGCGTCATCGGCGGTGTCAGCCTCAACGGCGGACAGGGCAGTGCCTTCGGCGTACTGCTGGGCGCAATTACCATCGCCATCATCAGTAAATCCCTGAGCCTTGTGGGCATCGATGCCTTCTGGCAGCAGGCGTTGAAGGGCGCGGTAATTCTGCTGGCTGTGCTGATCAATGCCGTGGTGCAGCGTGCTGCCGCCCGCAGAACGCTGGAAGGGAGGGACATCTGATGGCTACCAAGTCCGGAAGAACCATTTCTGATGTGAAGGATCGCTCGTGGAAGGCGCTGGTGGGTCGTTGGGAATTCCTGCTACTGCTGCTTTTCATCGCGGTTAACATCATGAATGCCTGCCTGAGTCCCTACTATCTCAACGCGGACAATCTTTTCACCAATATCAACGGCTTCATGGTCAAGGGCATGATCGCCCTGCCGATGGCCTTCGTTCTCCTGCTGGGGGACATTGACCTGTCCGTGGGCGGCAATGTGTGCCTGTCCGCGACCATGCTGGGCATCGTCTACAATGCCACCGGCTCCATCTGGCTGGGTATGCTGGCCTGCCTGCTGACAGGCACCCTGTGCGGCGCCATCAACGGCCTGATCATGACCAAGTTCACGGAGCTGGCACCCATGATCGTGACGCTGGCCACCAATATCCTTTTCCGCGGCTTTTCGGAGCGGATCCTGGGGGACGGCGATACCCGTGGCATGCAGCAGGTGGAGTGGTTCAAGAACATTTTCTATGGGCGTGTGTTCAAGCTGATCCCCTATCCGTTCCTGATCTTCTGCGCGCTGGCCGTGATCTTCGGTCTGGTGATGCACAAAACCGTGTTCGGCCGCCAGATGTTTGCCATCGGCTCCAACAAGCGGGCTGCGGCCTATGCCGGCGTGAAGGTGGAGAAGGTTCGCATGATCGTCTTTACCCTGATCGGCTTCATGTGCGGCTTTGCCGCGGTGATCTACACCGCCAACACCGGCAGCATCAAGAGTGATGTGGCCGAGGGCTATGATCTGGAGGCCATCTCCATGTGCGTGCTGGGCGGCGTTTCCACTGCCGGCGGCAAGGGCAGCATGGTGGGTGCCGTGCTGGCCGTGTTCACCATCGGCCTGCTGCGCTACGGTCTGAATCTGATCAACCTGACGGGACAGACCATCCGCATGATTTTGGGCGGCATGCTCATTGCGGTGGTGCTTTATCCCACCATCCGCGATGCCATCCAGAACCGGAAAAAGACCTTGTAAATCCTTGAAATATGTGCGCCAAGGCGTTCATATAAAAATCAAAAAAGTGAAAGGAAGAACCAAAAATGAAGAAAATCATCGCATTGCTGCTGATCGCTGTCATGGCACTGTCCCTGGTGGCCTGCGGCCCCGCTGATGGCAAGACCACCTATGCCATCGTCTGTAAGGATGCCTCCAATCCCTACATGCTGAAGCTGATCGACGGCTTCAAGAAGTCCTGCGAAGCGCTGGGTGTTGAGTTTCTGACCAAGTCCCCGGAGACCACCTCCGTGGAAGATCAGATTCAGATCATCAACGATCTGGTGGCGCAGGGCGTGAAGGGCATCGCCATCGCCGCCAATGATGCCGCCGCGCTGGAAGCCACCATCAAGGCTGCCCGCGACAAGGGTGTCACCATCGTCACGCTGGACTCCGATACCAAGGGTTCCCAGATGTTCGTCAACCAGGCCGGTGTTGAGCAGGTCGCCCAGGTGCTGGTGGATTCCGTCATGGATATGACCGGCGGCGAGGGCCAGTTCGCCATCCTGTCCGCTACTTCCACCGCTACCAACCAGAACGCCTGGATCGCCGCCATGGAAGAGATCCTGAAGGACGAGAAGTACAGCAAGCTGCAGCTGGTCGAGACTGTTTACGGCGATGACGAGCCCAACAAGTCCACCACCGAGACCCAGAACCTGCTTACCAAGTATCCCGATCTGGAAGTCATCTGCTGCCCCACCACCGTTGGTATTCTGGCTTGCGCACAGACCGTCCTGAACACCGCTGACTGCAAGGTCAAGGTGGCCGGTCTGGGTCTTCCCTCCGAAATGAAGGACTATGTCGGTGACGACAAGGTCTGCCCCTACATGTACCTGTGGAACCCCGTTGACGTGGGCGAGTGCGCCGGTTATATGATCAAGGCTCTGATCGATGGCAAGGCTGCCGCTATTGGTGGCACCTTCAAGGCTGACAACGGTCAGGAATATGCCGTTACCGCCGGTGATCCCGCTGATACCCAGATCATCGTTGGGCCTCCCTTCAAGTTTGACGGCGCCAACATCGGTGAATGGGCCAACGTCTATTGATCCTTCGGCTCCATAATCGCAACTGACAATTGTGGGCACGCTGCTTTTAGCAGCGTGCCCCGTTTTTTGAAACCGCTGAAAAAACTTCAAAAAGGGTATTGACAAAATCTGCCTGAAAGAGTATGATATGCAGGTAGTTAGCGGCGGCTAATTGATATTAGTTAGCGCCAGCTAATTGAATTTTTGGAAAGCGGGTGATCGTATGACACTGGCACAGGCGCAGCAAGGAAAGGAATACATCGTGCGGGGCATTGAAACGGACGATGAAGATCTCAACGCCTTTCTGTTCTCTCTCGGCTGCTACAGCGGCGAGCCCATCACCGTGGTATCCCGCGGTCGGCACAATATGACCGTGTCCATTAAGGATGGCCGCTACAACATCGACAGCCAGCTCGGAAGCGTAATTCTGATCTGACCGGGCGATAAAAAGAAAATCGGAGGATTTTCTTTTTCACAGAGTGTTAGCGGCTGCTAATTAGCGAACGCTAACCGTATATTTTATGCATCGGCATCTGCCGTGCAATAACCAAAATCATTCAGGAAACAGGAGGATTTTCAACATGAGAATTGCTTTTGCGGGCAATCCCAACTCCGGCAAGACAACCATGTACAATGCCCTGACCGGGCGCAACGAAAAGGTCGGCAACTGGGCGGGCGTTACCATCGACAAGAAGGAGGCCCTGATCCGCAAAAATTACGCCGGCGAGCAGGAGCTGATCGCCGTGGATCTGCCCGGTGCCTACTCCATGTCGCCGTTCACCTCGGAAGAGAGCATCACCAGCTCCTATGTCCGTAACGAAAACCCGGACGTCATCATCAACATCGTGGATGCCACCAATCTCAGCCGCAGCCTGTTCTTCACCACACAGCTGCTGGAACTGGGCGTTCCCGTGGTGGTAGCCCTGAACAAGGCCGATGTCAACGAGAAAAAGCAGAACCGGATCGATGTGGAGGCTCTGTCTCAAAAGCTGGGCTGCCCGGTGGTTGAGACCACATCCACCACCCACGAGGGCCTGAAGGAAGTGGTGGAAGCCGCCGTGGCCCACGCCGGGCACGGCCAGACCGCTCCTTATGACGAGGGCGTCATCGACCTGACTGACAAGAAGGCGGTGGAAGCGTCCGACCGCAAGCGTTTTGACTTTGTCAACGGTATCGTCTCCGACGTGGAAAAGCGGAAGGTTCTGACCCGCACCAGAAATTTCCAGGACAAGATCGATGATATCATCACCCACCCCATCGCGGGCCTGCCGATTTTCGCCCTGATCATGTTCCTGGTGTTCCAGATCTCTCAGGCGTGGGTCGGCCCCTTCCTGGCCGAAGGATTGGAGGATATCGGCACCGTGGCCGATGGCGGCCTTGCCGGTCTGCTGGGCAAATGGGGCTGGTATGCCGAGCATTTTATCAGTGAAGAGGGCGTTGTGGCCATTCCGGGTCTGGTCAGCTGGATCGACCTGTTCAAGGACTGGATCACCGGCCTGCTGGAAAGTGCCGATGCCAACGCCTTCCTGACCGCGCTGCTGACCGAGGGCATCATCGGCGGTGTCAGCGCCGTGGTGGGCTTCCTGCCGCTGGTGATGGTGATGTACTTCATGATCTCCCTGCTGGAAGACTGCGGCTATATGGCTCGTGCCACCGTTGTGCTGGATCCCATCTTCAAGAAGGTCGGCCTGTCCGGCAAATCCGTTATTCCCTTCGTTATTGGCACCGGCTGCGCTATTCCCGGCGTTATGGCAGCCCGTACCATCCGCAATGAGCGTGAACGCAACGCCACCGCCATGCTGACCCCCTTCATGCCCTGCGGCGCGAAGCTGCCGGTGATCACCCTGTTCGCCGGTGCCTTCTTCCGTGAGGCCTCCTGGGTTGGCACGCTGATGTATTTCGTGGGCATTGCCCTGATCCTGCTGGGCGCGCTGCTGGTCAACAAGATCGCCGGCT
>CAZMBL010000046.1:0-13489 GCA_964564605.1 uncultured Oscillospiraceae bacterium | reverse complement strand
AAATTCGCCGTGGCCGCCGTTATGACGGCATTATCATGGATCCGCCCAGCTATGGGCGCGGCCCCGGCGGGGAGATCTGGAAAATGGAGACCAGCTTCTATCCATTCCTGCTGGAAACGGCGAAGCTGCTATCCGATAACCCCCTGTTTGTGATCATCAATTCCTATACAACGGGACTTGCTCCCTCTGCCGTGGGCTACGCGGCGGATGTTGCTTTCGGCAGCTACGGCGGCAGGACTGAGGTGGGCGAGTTGGGGTTGCCGGTGCGGGAAACCGGCCTGATGCTGCCCTGCGGCTCCACAGGCCGGTGGACGGTTTAAGTGTCCCGGCAGAAAAGGAGGAAAGACCATTGACGCAGGCAATTTGTGTGGAACATCTCAATTACGCATATCCGGGCGTAGATAATGCGCCCGGCATTGCCGTATTTACCGATTTGAATTTGACCGTGGAGGAGGGCAGCTTTGTGGCCGTCCTCGGGGGTAACGGGTGCGGAAAATCCACCCTTGCCAAGCATTTTAATTCCATTTTGCTGCCCTGCGGCGGCAAGGTTTGGGTGTGCGGCATGGATACTGCCGATGATGATCTGCTGATCAAAATCCGGCGCAGTGTGGGCATGGTTTTCCAAAACCCGGACAATCAGATCGTTGCCAACGTGGTGGAGGAGGATGTGGCCTTTGGCCCTGAAAATCTGGGCATTTCCAGCCCGGAGATCCGCCATAGAGTAGACAAAGCGCTACGGCAGGTTGGAATGTATGAATATCGGGAGCATGCGCCCCATCTCCTGTCCGGCGGACAGAAGCAGCGTGTGGCCATTGCCGGTGTCATTGCCATGGAGCCAAAATGCATCGTGCTGGATGAGCCTACCGCCATGCTCGATCCCCGTGGCCGCCGGGAGGTTATGGATACCATCCTGAAATTGAACCGGGAAAAAGGCATCACCGTGGTGCTTATTACCCATCATATGGACGAGGCGGCGCAGGCGCAGCGGGTGATCGTGCTGCATCAGGGCGGCATTGCGGCGGACGGCACCCCACAGCAGGTCTTTTCTCAGACAAATCTTCTGCACAGCATCGGCCTTGCGGCCCCGGAGACGGTGGAGCTGTGCGATGCGATCAATGCCCGGGGCTATCAGTTGCCCCTTGACGCGCTGGATACGGAAAAATGTGCGCAGACACTGTTCGATTTTCTCACGGAACAGGTCTGACCCATCAGGAGGAATGAAAGTGGCACCAATTGTGCAGGTCGAACAGCTGTCACATGTTTACAGCATCGGCACCCCTTTTGAGCATATTGCGCTGGAAAATGTCAGTTTCGGCGTGGAACGGGGAGAATTTATCGGTGTGATCGGTCATACCGGCTCCGGCAAATCCACCCTGATGCAGCACCTCAATGGTCTGCTTCGGCCCACATCCGGCCGTGTGTTGCTGGACGGGCAGGATATCTGGTCGGATAAAAAGCTGACCCGGCAGGCCCGGTTCCGGGTGGGCCTTGTGTTCCAGTATCCGGAGTATCAGCTGTTTGAAGAGACGGTTTACCGGGATATTTCCTTTGGCCCCAGAAATATGGGGCTGTCCCCGGAGCAGATCGACCGCCGGGTGCGGGAGGCTGCGGATTTCGTTGGCCTGACCCGGCAGCAGCTGGAAGGCTCTCCCTTTGACCTTTCCGGCGGGCAGAAGCGCCGTGTGGCCATTGCCGGTGTTATCGCCATGGAGCCGGAGGTTCTGATTCTGGACGAACCCACCGCTGGGCTGGATCCCAGCGGCCGGGAGGAAATTCTGCAAAATATCGAAGACTACCGCAAGGCCAAAAATGCCACCGTTATGATGGTCAGCCACTCTATGAACGATGTGGCCCGCCTGACGGATCGGTTGCTGGTGCTCTCCGGCTCCCACATCGCCATGGATGGCACCCCGGAGGAGGTTTTCTCCCATGCGCAGCAGCTGCTGGACATGGGGCTGGACGTTCCGGCCGTGACCCGTGTGTTCCTGCGGCTGCGGGAAATGGGGCTGGATGTGCCTATGGTGCATACGCTGCCCCAGGCAGTAGAGGCAATTTGCAGCCGGAAGGAGGGGACGGGTCATGCTTAAAGACATTACCCTTGGCCAGTATTTCCCCGGCAATTCCGTCATTCACCGCCTCGATCCCCGGACAAAACTGATTTTGCTGGTGGTCTACATCGTGGCACTGTTTACGGCGGTCAGCTTTGTCAGCTACGGTCTGCTGTTTCTCTGTCTGGCCGGGGTCGTGGCCATGTCCCATATCCGCGTGCGCAGCATCCTGCGGGGGCTGAAGCCCCTGATTCTGATTCTGGTTTTCACGGCGGTGCTGAACCTGTTTCTGACGGACGGGGAGACGGAGCTGGTGTCCCTTGGCCCCCTGATCATTACGCTGGAGGGATTGCTGCGGGCGTTTTTCATGCTCATCCGCATTCTCATGCTGGTCAGCTGTACCTTCCTGCTGACCTATACCACATCTCCCATCGCCCTGACGGATGCGCTGGAGTCCCTGCTCAACCCCCTGAAAAAGATCAAAGTCCCGGTGCATGAGCTGAGCATGATCATGTGCATTGCGCTTCGCTTTATCCCCACGCTGATCGAGGAAACGGACAAGATCATGTCCGCCCAGAAGGCCAGAGGCGCCGATTTTGAAAGCGGCAAGCTGATGGAGCGGGTCAAGGCCCTGATCCCCATTCTTGTGCCCCTGTTTATCAGCGCTTTCCGCCGGGCGGACGAGCTGGCCACCGCTATGGAATGCCGCTGTTATCAGGGCGGTGACGGCCGGACAAAAATGAAGCTGCTGCGCTTCCACCGCAATGATTTTGTCGCCTTTATCGTGTGCGCGTGTCTGCTGGGTGTTGTGATCGCGCTGGCTGCGCTGGGACTGTGAGGCATTTATGCGAAACATTGCCCTGTTTCTGACCTATGAGGGAACCCGTTACCACGGCTGGCAGATGCAGAAAAATCTGCAAACCGTGCAGGAAACCATGGAAAAGGCCATCACCATGGTGGTCGGCCACAGTGTTCATGTGACCGGCTGCGGCAGAACCGATGCCGGTGTTCATGCCAGATGCTATGTGGCCAATTTCCGCACCACCTCCACCATCCCCGTGGAGCGGCTGCCTTATGCGCTCAATACCCATTTGCCGCCGGATATCGTGGTGACCCATGCCCGGGAGGTTGGGGCGGATTTTAACGCCATCGGCTCCTGCGTACGCAAGGAATATACCTACATCATCTATAATTCCAGGGTACGGGATCCGTTTTATGTTAACCACGCGTGGTTCTACCCCCGCCATCTCGATGAGAATGTGATGCAGTGGGCGGCAGACATGTTTGTAGGTACCCATGATTTTGCCGCCGTGCGCAGTGTCGGCACCGATGTCAAGTCTACGGTGCGCACCGTGTATTATTATAATGTGGAGCGCCGGGGCAATCTGATTTATCTGCGGGTCTGCGCCAACGGATTTCTTTACAATATGGCCCGGGCCATGGCCGGTACCGTTGTCTATGCGGCGGAGGGAAAAATCCGGCCGGAGCAGATCGGTGCCATTCTCGAGTCCGGAAACCGGACGGCAGCCGGCCCCACTGTTCCCCCCGGCGGCCTGTACATGACCCACCTGTGGTATGATGACGGCACAGACCAATTTGAATGTACCCCCGTTTTATAATCCCCGCAAAAGGAGTGATATCCATGCAACCCAAGCTTTGCACCAAATGCAAAAAGAATATTGCCGTTGTTTTCATCACCAAAATCGAAAACGGCGTGACCCTCAATGAAGGCTACTGCATCAAATGTGCCCGCAGCCTAGGCATTCCCCAGATCGATCAGGCCGTGCGCCAGATGGGCTTTTCCGATGAGGATCTGGACAATCTGTCCGATGAAATGAGCAGCATGTTCGCCCAGATCGACAATGGCGACCATGACGAGGACGATATGGACAGCCAGACCGCCACCTTCCCCATGCTCAACCAGCTCTTTGGCCCCAATTCCGAGCCTCCTGCCAGAGCCCAGGAGCCGCCCCGGGAGGAACCACCCGAGGAGCCTGCCAAGAAAAAGAATAAAAAGCACAAATTTCTCGATACCTACTGTATGGATCTGACCGCCCGGGCCAGAGAGGGAAAGCTCGACCGTGTCGTCGGCCGGGATACGGAGACGGAGCGTGTTATTCAGATTCTCAACCGCCGCCAGAAGAATAATCCCTGTCTGATCGGTGAACCCGGTGTTGGTAAAACCGCCATTGCCGAGGGGCTGGCCCAGCGTATTGCCGATGGACAGGTGCCCTATAAACTCCGGGATAAAGAGGTTTTTCTGCTGGATCTGACGGCGCTGGTGGCCGGAACCCAGTTCCGTGGCCAGTTTGAGAGCCGTATGAAGAGCCTGATTGCGGAGATCAAAGCCTGCGGCAATATCATTCTCGTGATCGATGAAGTCCACAATCTTGTGGGGGCGGGGGATGCCGAAGGTTCCATGAACGCCGCCAATATCCTCAAGCCCGCCCTGTCCCGTGGGGAAATTCAGGTCATCGGTGCCACCACCTTCAGCGAATACCGCAAGCATATTGAAAAAGATGCCGCACTGGAGCGTCGCTTCCAGCCCGTCACCGTGGCGGAGCCCTCCATTGCCGAGGCCAGCCAGATCATGCAGGGCATTGCCAAAGCTTACGAGCAGTTCCACGGCGTGCAGATCTCTCCGGAGATCGCTCACCAGTGCGTGCTGCTGTCGGAGCGCTATATTACAGACCGTTTCCTGCCGGACAAAGCCATCGACCTGCTGGACGAAGCCTGTTCCGATGTGAACCTGCGCTGCCGGGAGATATCCCAGATGGCGGAGCTGAAGAAAGAGCGGGATGACTATGAGCTGGAGCTTCGTATGCTCAACGAGGATACGCAGAACACGAATTATGAGCGTGTGGCCCAGCTTCGCAGCCGTCTTTGCCGTCTGGCAGAGCAGATCGAGGCGCTGGAAAAACAGCCCAAACCCGCCGTGACCATGGAAAATCTGGCCCGCATCATCGAGCTGTGGACAAAGATTCCCGCCTCCAAGATCCGCCAGCAGGAGTATGAGCAGATCCGTGGCCTTGCAGACCGCCTGCGCCAACACATCGTGGGGCAGGACGAGGCGGTGGACGCGGTGGCCAGAGCCATTCGCCGCAGCCGTGTGGGCATCAGCCCCAAGAAAAAGCCGGTCTCCTTTATCTTTGTAGGCCCCACGGGCGTGGGCAAGACGGAGCTTGTCAAGCAGCTGGCCGATGATCTTTTTGACAGTGTGGACAGCCTGATCCGGCTGGATATGTCGGAATATATGGAAAAACATGCCGTTTCCAAACTGATCGGCTCGCCCCCGGGCTATGTGGGCTATGATGAGGCCGGCCAACTGACGGAGAAGATTCGCCGCCGCCCCTACGCCGTGATTTTGCTCGATGAGATCGAGAAGGCCCATCCGGATGTGCTCAATGTGCTGCTGCAGGTGCTGGACGATGGCCGCATCACCGATTCTCAGGGCAGAGTTGTCAATTTTGAAAATACCATCATCGTCATGACCTCCAATGCCGGCAGCGAGGGAAGCGTGGCCGGCATGGGCTTCGGCCGCTCCGATGGAGACATGGTGAAAGATCGCACCATGCAGGCCCTGCGCTCCTTCCTGCGGCCGGAATTTCTCAACCGGGTGGACGAGATCGTTACCTTCCACCATCTTTCCCGGGAGAATTTCCTCGGCATTGCCGATATCATGCTGGGCGAGCTGCGGGACAGCCTGTCCCTTCGCGGCCTGCGCCTGTCGTGGGACGACTCTGTGCGGGAGTATCTGGCGCGGCAGGCCTATTCCGTTACCTACGGCGCGCGAAATCTGCGCCGCACCATCCAGCGCCTGCTTGAAGATCCCATCAGCGAGAAGATCATCGATTCCTATGACCATCCCATTTCCGCCATCGCCCTGCGTGCGGTGGATGAGCAGGTTATTCTGGACATCCTGGAACAGAACCCGGAAAGCTGAAAACGAAAAACCACTGCCGGTTCCCCGAAAAATCCCGCACTTGCCAAAAAGTGCGGGATTTTTTCTGCCGGTATCAAATCGCAGCGACAAATCCGGGGAAAAGAAAAAACTTGCTTTTTGGGAAGATTGCGGGTATAATAAACTAATTAAATATTACTTTTGTTTGCAGAGAGGTTTCACGGTGTACTTAAAATCTTTGGAAGTGCAGGGCTTCAAGTCCTTCCCGGATAAGACCCTGATCCGCTTTGGTGACGATATCACTGCCATCGTCGGCCCCAACGGCTCCGGCAAGTCCAATATTTCCGATGCCATCCTCTGGGTCATGGGCGAGCAGAGCAGCAAAACTCTGCGGGGCGCGAAAATGGAGGATGTGATTTTCGGCGGCACCCAGAAGCGCAGCGCCGTTGGCTTCGCGGAGGCCACTTTGACCCTTGACAATTCCGACCGCGCGCTGGCCTATGATGCCGATGAGGTCATGGTCACCCGGCGCTATTACCGCTCCGGTGACAGTGAATACTATATCAACCGCCAGTCCGCCCGCCTGCGGGATATCAATGAGATGTTCATGGATACCGGTCTGGGCCGGGACGGTTATTCCAACATCGGACAGGGCCGGATTGATGAGATCCTTTCCCAGAAATCCGCTGACCGGCGGGAAATTTTTGAGGAAGCGGCAGGCATTTCCAAATATCGCCACCGCAAGGAGGAGACGGAGCGCAAGCTCGAGCGCACGGAGGATAACCTCCTGCGAATCGGGGACAAGGTCTCCGAGCTGGAGCTGCAGCTGGAGCCCCTGCGGGTGCAATCGGAAAAGGCAAAAAAATATTTGCAGCTGAAAGATGAGCTGCAGGGTGTGGAAATCGCCGTGTGGCTGGATACACTGGAACGCCTGAGCGCTGCGGCCAGGAAGGCGGATGAAGATTACGCCTCCGCCTCTTTCATCCTTCGGCAGGCCCACGATGATCTGGACGCCCTCTACCACCGTTCCGAGGAGCTGGGGCAGCTTCTGCGGGAACAGGATGGCTCCCTGGAAACCGTGCGTCTGAAGGTCAACATGCTGGATGCTTCCCGCCAGCAGCTGGACGGCCAGATCGCCGTTCTGCAGGGCAACGTGGAAAACGACCGGCGCAACATTGCAAGAATTGAAGAAGAATTGCAGGGTCAGTCCGACAGAAGCAGCGGTATCGCCGCCCAGATCGAACAGGCCCGCCAGAGAATTACTCAGATCGACACCTCCCTTGACGGCAAGCGGCAGGAGCTGGAGGGGCATCAGCAGCAGCTGACCGCCATGACCGCCAATGCACAGGGACTGACCCGCCGCTTCCTCGAGCTGCGTGGACAGGAGACGGAGCTGGCTGCGGATCTGGCCGGCAGGGAAGCGGATGTGCGTGGCCTGCAGCAGGCCATGGAGCAGAGCGCCCAGCGCCTGCACGAGCTGGAAGCGGATCTCGCCTCCGGCGATGAGAGAATGCAGCAGGCCCGCCAGACCCTTGCCGATACCCAGACCCGCCTGCGTGCCGCCACGGAGGATGTGACAGCCGCCGGGAATATGGTTTCCGGCTATCAGCTGCGGCAGCAGAACCGTGTCCGCCGGCGGGACGAGCTGGAATCCCAGCAGCGCCAGCTGACGGCGAAACTGGACGGCGTAACCGCCCGGGCCCGGGTTTTCCGCGCAATGGAGCGGGACTTTGAAAGCTACAATAAATCGGTCAAGCTGGTGATGCAGGAAGCCCAGCGGGGGGCGCTTCGTGGTATTCACGGCCCGGTCTCCCGCCTGATCCGCACGGAGGATACCTACACCGTGGCGGTGGAGATCGCCCTCGGTGCCGCCATGCAGCAGATCGTGGTGGACAGCGAGGCGGAGGGCAAGGCGGCCATCTCCTTCCTCAAGCGCTCCGGCGGCGGCCGGGCAACCTTCCTGCCTCTTCGCACCATTCAGGGCAGACTTCTGCAGGAGAGCGGGCTGGAGCATTGCCGGGGCTATGTGGGCATTGCTTCGCAGCTGATCGAATGTCAGGATAAATACCGCCCCATCGTAGAAAACCTTCTGGGCCGCACGGTGATCACGCAGGATCTCGATGCCGCCATCGATATGGCCCAGCGATATAAAAACCGGTTCAAGATCGTCACACTGGACGGTCAGGTCATGAACCCCGGCGGCTCCATGACCGGCGGCTCCGTCAACCGGGATGCGGGCATCCTCTCCCGTGCCAATGAGCTGGAAAAGTTGACGGCACAGGAAAAGCAGCTGCAGGAGTCTCTTGCGGTGTTTGATGCCGAACTGACGGAGGCACGGCGTTCCGCCGATCAGGTGGAATACCAGCTGACCACCGCCAGAGATCAGCTGCGGGAGGCGGAGGACTGTGTCCTGCGCCTGACCGGTGAGGAAAAGCAGCATCAGATTCTTTTGCAGGCCATTTTGGACGCAGCATCCTCTGCCCGGCGGGAATGGGAGAGCCTGACGACCCGCCAGCGTGCCGATCAGCAGCGTGCCGATCAGCTCAGTGGGCAGATTCAGGCGTATAGTGCGCAGTTGCAGCAGCTGCGGGGCAGCATTGCCGTGCTGGAGGGTAGCCAATCCGAGACTGCACAGGCTACGGCCGTGATCAATGATTCCATGCTCCGGCTGAAAACGGAAGAGGCGGCGCTGGAAGCCGAGCGCAGCACGGCCCTGTCCCATATTGCCGATTTGCAGGAGTTGGGGCGTGCCATGGAGGGCGACCGGGAAAAGAAGCAGGCTTTGATCGATGCCACCCGGGCGGATATCACCCGGCAGGAAGAGCAGATCAGCCGGCTGAGCGCCCGGCGGCAGGAAAACGATGCCGAGGCCGACGATATGCGCGCGCAATTGCAGCAGGTCATGCAGCGGCGAAGCCAGACGGAGGCGGACAAGACCAAGTCCGAGCGGGACGCGCAGGAGAAGAACAAGGATATCCTGAATATGGAGCGTGCCTGTGCCCTGCTTGAACAGAAAAAGCTGGAAGCCGGCATGAATGAGCGCCAGATCGTGGACAAGCTCTGGGACAGCTACGGCCTGACCCCCGGTACGGCTGTGGAGCATCGGGGGCAGATCGAGTCCGTCACTGCGGGCAACCGGCTCATTGCCGATCTCAAGCGCCGCATTTCCACCCTCGGTACCCCCAATCTGGGCGCCATCGAGGAATTTGCCCGTGTCAACGAACGCTATGGGTATCTGAGCCAGCAGCGGGACGATGTGCTGACCTCCAAGCGGGAGCTGGAGAGCATCATCCGGGGCATTACACAGGAAATGACCACCATTTTCGTCACGGAGTTTGAAAAAATCGACCACTATTTCGGCCAGACCTTTGAAGAGATGTTCGGCGGCGGCCGTGGCCAGCTGGTGCTTGAGGATCCGCAGGAGCCTCTGACCTGCGGCATTGAGATCCGTGTCCAGCCCCCCGGAAAGCAGGTCAAGACCATTACGCTGCTCTCCGGCGGCGAAAAGGCCTTTGTGGCCATCGCCCTGTATTTTGCCATTTTGAAGGTGCGCCCTACGCCGTTTTGTATGCTCGATGAGATCGATGCGGCGCTGGATGACCGGAACGTGGAGCGTTTTGCCAGCTATTTGCGCAGCCTCGGGAAGAACACCCAGTTTATCGTTATTACCCACCGCCGTGGCACCATGGAGGCGGCTGATGTGCTCTACGGTGTCACCATGCAGGAGCAGGGAGTTTCCCGTCTGCTGCGGCTGGATCTGAACCAGATGGAGCAGTACCTTGGTATTACGGAGTAAGCAGGAGGATTTATGGGATTTTTTGATAAGATCAAGCAGGGCCTGGCCCGGACACGGGATGCTCTGAGTAGCACTCTTGGAAGTGTCTTTTCCGGTTTTTCGGAAATTGATGACGATTTCTATGACGAGCTGGAGGAAAGCCTGATTTTGGCTGACCTGGGCGTGGAGACTGCCACCAAAGCCACCGACCGGCTGCGCCGTGTCATCCGGGAGCAGCATCTGAAATCGGCGCAGGAGGCCAAAGCCGCCCTGAAAGACATTCTGGTGGAGATGCTCAGTGTTGGCGATCCGGCGCTGAATCTGTCCACCGTTCCGGCGGTCATTCTCGTGATCGGGGTCAACGGCGTTGGAAAAACCACCACCATCGGAAAAATTGCCCGCCAGCAGACCGAGCTTGGGAAAAAGGTGCTGCTCATTGCGGGCGATACCTTCCGCGCCGCAGCGGCAGACCAGCTGGAAATCTGGGCCAATCGCACCGGTTCCGACATTATCCGCCAGCATGAGGGTGCAGATCCCGCTTCCGTTGTTTATGATGGCATTCAGGCGGCCAAGGCCCGGGGAAGCGAAGTGGTGATCATCGATACCGCCGGGCGGCTGCATAACAAGCAGAACCTGATGAATGAGCTTAGCAAAATCAGCCGCATCGTGGAGCGGGAGCTGCCGGACGCGGCCCGGGAGGTGCTGCTGGTGCTGGATGGCACCACCGGCCAGAACGGTCTCATTCAGGCCAAAACCTTCAAGCAGATCGCCGGTGTTACCGCTGTAGCCGTCACCAAACTGGATGGCACCGCCAAGGGCGGCATCGTAATTGCCGTGGCGGACAGCTTGCAGGTACCGGTAAAATTTGTGGGTGTAGGAGAGCAGGCCGATGACCTGATGGCCTTCGATGCCCGGGATTTTGTGGAGGCACTGCTGTCATGAAAGTCGTGCTGGCCAGTAAAAATCCCCACAAGCTGGAAGAAATCCGGAAAATTACGGAGTGCTTCGGCTTTGAGCTGGTGCTGCAAAGCCAGCTTCTGCCGGAACTGGAGGTGGAGGAGACCGGTTTAACCTTCGAGGAAAACTCTCTCCTCAAAGCCAGAGCGGTCATGCAGGCCACAGGTCTTCCTGCCCTTGCCGATGACAGCGGCATCTGCGTCGATGCGCTGGGGGGCGCGCCGGGGGTGTATTCCGCCCGCTATGGATTCGATGACACTCTCAATGACTGGGGCAGACTCCAGCTCCTGCTGAAAAACACCCGGCAGGTTCCGGAAGGACAGCGGCAGGCACAATTTGTCTGCGTCATCAGCTTTCTTACCCCCGATGGGCAGCTGATCCAGTCCCGTGGGGAATTCCATGGTGAGCTGCTACGCAGCCCGGCCGGGGAAAACGGTTTCGGCTATGATCCCATTTTTTACTATCCCCCCATGGGGAAAACCTCTGCGGAAATGACACCGCAGGAGAAAAATCAGGTGTCCCACAGGGCCGTCGCGCTGCGTGGACTGTATGAAAAGCTAAAGGAGGCAGGCTATGCTGACAAGTAAACAGCGCGCCCAGCTGCGCGCGCAGGCCAATTCCCTAGAAACCACCCTGATGGTGGGAAAGGACGGCGTGACCGATGCGGTAGCGGCGGAGGCGGATCGGCTTCTGACCGCCCGGGAGCTGATCAAGGGTAAGGTGCTGGAAACGGCGCTTCTGACCGCCCGGGAGGTATCCGACACCATCTGTCAGGCCACCGGCGCCGATGGCGTGTCCTGCGTGGGCAATAAATTCGTCATTTATCGTTTCAGCGAAAAATGTCAGGCCGAGCGCAACCAGACCGGCCGCGCAAAGCGCACCCCGGAAAAGGTCAACCCCGTTCGCAGGGGGGCGCAGGCCCGGCGGCAGGCGGCCCGGAAGGCCCGGGAGCAGCGCAACCAGTATTTCCGGGAACAGGCCATTGAAAAGGCCATCGAGCGCAGCCGGGAGCGAAAGCTGCGCGGGGAAGAGTAAGCACGGGGTGCATTTTTTCAGGACGATCCGGCCATAAGGGGGAGCAACCATGAAGCGCATCGGTATTTACGGCGGAACATTCAATCCACCTCATCTGGGGCACATTCGGGCGGCGGAGTTTGCCATTTCGGCGCTGCAGCTGGAAAAACTGCTGCTGATTCCGGATCACGTTGCACCCCACAAGGAAATCCCGGGCAATACCGCCGGGCCGTGGCAGCGCTATGAAATGCTGTGCCTGGCCTCCCGGCACCTGCCCCGGTGCGAGGTTTCCGATCTGGAGCTGAAGCGGGAAGGCCCCAGCTACACCTGGCAGACCATGCTGCAGCTGCGCCGGAGTTATCACGATGCGGAGCTGGTGCTGCTGATGGGGACGGATATGTTTTTGTCCTTTCTTAACTGGCGGGAGCCGGAGATGATTTTGTCCTGTGCCAGTCTTGCGGTGTTCTACCGGGGAACTCCCGGAGAGCGGCAGCAGATCGAAGCGCAGAGGCAGCTGCTTGCGCGGCAGGGGCATACGGTCTATCTGCTGGAAAACCCCGTGGTGGACATTTCCTCTACACAGCTGCGGCGGATGCTGGCCTTTGACTGCGCCGGTGATTTTCTCCCGCCGGGTGTGGGGGATTATATCCGTGCCAACGGTCTCTATGATACCGGTATAAGCCTGAAAAATCTGCCGCTGGAGCAACTGGAGCAGACCGTACTGCGTCTGCTGAATCCGGGGCGGGTTCGGCATGTCCTCGGCTGCCGGGAAACGGCGGTGGCTCTGGCCCGGCGCTGGGGCGCGGACGGTGTCGATGCCGCCCGGGCAGCGCTCCTGCACGATATCACCAAGGCTCTGGACGGCCCGCTGCAATTGACTTTGCTCCGGTCGTATGGTATAATTTGTGATGAATTTTCGAAAAAATATGTCAAAACCCTCCATGCGATGACCGGCTCGATGGTAGCTGAGCGCATTTTCGGAGAGAATGAAGCGGTGGTCAGCGCCATCGCCAGCCACACGACGGGCAAACCCGGCATGAACACGCTGGAAGCCATCATCTATGTGGCGGATTATATGGAGCCGAACCGGGATTTCCCCGGTGTGGAGCGGCTGCGCCAGCTGGCGCAGGAGGATCTGTACGGCGCGTTGCTGCTGGGCCTTGAAATGACCATGGAGCATCTGACCGAGCAGAAAGCTCAGCCCTGCCCGGCTTCGCTGGATGCCATTTACTGGCTTCGTTCCCGCGCGGACGGGAACACACCTGACTAGAAAGGAAGAGATCACTTATGTTAACACCGCAGCAGATTGCCATCGCCGTCACCAAAGCGCTGGACTCCAAGAAGGGAATGGATATCAAACTGCTGAAAATCGATCATGTCAGCTCACTGGCGGATTATTTTCTGATTTGTACCGGCACCTCCAACACCCATGTCAAAACCCTGTGCGATTTTGCCGAGTACACGCTGGAGCAGCTGGGTGAACAGATGCTGGGACGGGAAGGGCACCGTGGCAATTCCTGGGAGCTGCTGGATTACGGCTCCATTGTTGTCCATGTCTTTACGCAGGAGGCCCGCGCGTTTTACAATCTGGAGCGACTTTGGGCAGACGCAGAGCAGATCGACCTTTCCGGCGTTCTTCTGCCGGATTGAAAAGCATTTCTGATTAGTAATGGATTATTGAGGTGAGAGAAATGGCAAACTATGATTTTTCCGCCATTGAAAAGAAATGGCAGGCTTACTGGCAGGAGCATGACACCTTCCACACCGATGTGTGGGATTTCTCCAAGCCGAAAT
>CAZMBL010000045.1:0-13993 GCA_964564605.1 uncultured Oscillospiraceae bacterium | reverse complement strand
TTATACCATATCTGGAGCCTATATGGTAGTGCGGATTAAATCAGAGGTTCCCTAGTAGTATTGGTGGTTTAACGAAAAGCTGCTGGATAACGGTCGGTTCACAACAATCGCTGTACTGATAACTGTGAGCCGGATAAATGCGGCCAGTATTGTGGGGGTATATCCGTAAAAGTGGCGCCAAAACCATTACATGCCCCTGGAACAGGCACTCTATACGAAAAATAAAAGCACCAACTGCCAATACGATTGTATCAACAGTTGGTGCTAATATGGTGCCGGTGACCGGGATCGAACCGGTACGCTTTTTAGGGCGAGGGATTTTAAGTCCCTTGTGTCTGCCTGTTCCACCACACCGGCGGATTTTTGGGGCCCGGGCTGCCTTTGGGTGTCATTTTAGCACAATCCGCCCTCTGCGTCAAGAGATTTTCGTCCGGGCGGGCGTGTAAAAATGTGAAAAAGCTGTTGACAAAGCCGTTGCAAATTGTTATAATATGTTCGATTTATAACACCATTTAACATGTGAGGAGCGCGTATGAATACCCTGCGGCAAACCCGGCTGAAAGAATATATCGAGCATAAGAGCGTTGTGACCATTCGGGAGCTGCACGCGCTGTTTCCCGAGGTTTCCCTGATGACCATTCACCGGGACCTGGACGCGCTGGAGCGGGCCGGTGCGGTGATCAAGGTGCGCGGGGGTGCCAAGGCCATTCGCCACACGGCGGATCTGGGCTTCGACATCCGGCTGGAGGACAATATCGACGGCAAAACCGCCATCGCCCAGAAGGCGCTGTCTCTGATCCAGCCCTACAGCTCCATTTTTCTGGACGCGGGAACCACCAGTCTCATTCTGGCCCGGCAGCTGCCGGACATCAGCCTGAACATCATCACCACCGGCCCCAATGTGGCCATTGAGCTGTGCCATCTGAGTAACCCCACCGTGACCGTCTGCTGCGGCACGATCAACCGGAAAAATCAGGCGCTTTCCGGAAAAAACACCCTGGAAATGCTGGAAAACATCAACATTGACACCGCTTTTATCGGCGTTTCCGGATGTTCGGCGGAGTCCGGCTTCACCTGCGGCACGGAGGCGGACATGCTGGTGAAGAAGCTGGTGATCCAGAAAGCCCGCACCAGTGTGATTTTGTGCGACCACACCAAATTCAGCCGGCTGATGCCCTACACCTTCGCCTCCTTCCGGGACGTCAGCTGCCTGATCTGCGACGGGGAAGCGCCCCAGTCTATCCGGGACGCGGCGGCGGAGCGCGACCTGACCATTCTGTAAACAAGCGGCGGCAGTCACGGAGTATTCCAAAGACTGCCGCTGATTTTTGTTGACTATTCCTATTGACATCGTGTTATAAAATGTTATAATTAACGTGACGTAACAATCGGGTAATCCGGGTTTCGCCCCGGGCCCTGAAATCAAAGGAGGAACTATTCATGGCAAATGCCGTAATCATGCCCAAGGCGGGCATCACCGTGGAAAGCTGCATCATCGGTCAGTGGATGAAGAAGGTGGGCGACCACGTCAACGTGGGCGATGTCCTGTTCACCTACGAAACCGACAAGGCATCTTTCGAATGTGAGTCCACCGCCGAAGGCACACTGCTGGAGATCTTCTATGGTGAGGGAGACGAAGTGCCCTGCCTGCTCAGCGTCTGCGCCGTTGGCAATCCCGGTGAGGACTGCTCCGCTCTGCGGGGTGTTTCCGGTGCCGAGGCCACCGCTGCCGCACCGGCCGCAGCGCCTGCCGCCGCTCCCAAGGCTGCCGCTGCCGCCACCAAGGCGCAGGCTGTCATCATGCCCAAGGCGGGCATCACCGTGGAGAGCTGCATCATCGGTCAGTGGCTCAAGCAGGTGGGCGACCATGTGAACGTTGGCGATATTCTCTTTACATATGAAACAGACAAGGCTTCCTTCGAGTGCGAGTCCACCGCCGAGGGCGAGCTGCTGGCCATCTTCTTCGGAGAAGGGGACGAGGTTCCCTGTCTGGAGAACGTGTGCGCCGTCGGCCCCCACGGTGAGCCTGTGGACTGCCTGAAGCCCGGCGCCGAGGTGCCGGCCGAGGAGGCTCCCGTGGCCGCCGAAGCCCCTGCCGCTGCCGCCCCTGAGGCTGCCTCTGTGGTTGGCGCTCCCGTATCCCCCAGAGCCGCGAAGCTGGCCAGAGCCCACGGCATCGATGCCTCCGCCGCCATCGGCACCGGCCCCAACGGCCGGATCATCGAGCGGGACGTGCAGGCCCTGCTGGCCAGCGGTGCCGCACCCAAGGCCGCCGCTGCCGCCCCCATTGCCGCGGAAGAGGAATACGAGGATGTCAAGTTCAGCGGCATCCGCCGTGCCATCAGCAAGAGCATGCACAACAGCCTCTCCACCATGGCACAGCTGACCCACAGCACCTCCTTCGATGCCACCGAAATTCTCGCCTACCGCAAGGCGCTGAAGGCCGCCGGCGGCGACTATGCCGGCATCACCATCGGAGATATCGTACTCTATGCCGTTTCCCGCACCCTGCTCAACCATCCCGACCTGAACGCTAACATGCTCGATGACAATTCCATCCGCCGCTTCCACCATGTCAATCTGGGCGTGGCCGTGGATACCCCCCGTGGTCTGATGGTGCCCACCATTGTCCACGCGGACGAAATGAGCCTGCTGGAGATCTCCCGGGCCGTCAAGGCGCTGGCCGCCGAATGCCGGGACGGTGCCATCAGCCCGGACAAGCTCTCCGGCGGCAGCTTCACCGTGTCCAATCTGGGCAATCTGGGCGTGGAAAGCTTCACCCCTGTGATCAACCCGCCTCAGACCGGTATTCTGGGCGTTTGCGGCACCACGGATCGGGTGCGCCGGGCCGCCGACGGCTCCATTGAGCTGTATCCGGCCATGGGCCTGAGCCTGACCTACGACCACCGCGCCGTAGACGGCACCCCCGCCGCCCGCTTCCAGCATGAGCTGTGCGCAAATCTGGAACACTTCACCACGCTGCTTGCAAAGTAAGAGGAGGAATAGATTATGCCTAAGAGTTTATTTGTGGATCCTTCCGTGGTTCGTGCCCCCGGCAAGGTGACCTTCCAGGACATTCCCGTCAACCAGTACAACAAGACCGTGGAGGAAGAGCTGGCCTCCGGCAAGTTCACGAAAGAGGATCTGATCCGGATTTTCCGGGATATGACCGTGCTGCGGGAATTTGAGACCATGCTCAACCTGATCAAGACCCAGGGTGGCTACAACGGCATCGACCACACCTACCCCGGCCCGGCCCACCTGTCCACCGGCCAGGAGTCCGCCTGTGTCGGTCAGGCTTACCTGCTGGACGAGAACGACTTCTCCTTCGGCAGCCACCGCTCCCACTCCGAAATTCTGGCCAAGGCTCTGTCCACCATCAACAAGATGAGCGACGAAAAGCTGATGGAAGTGATGGAAAACTTCCTCGACGGCAAGTGCCTGCGGGCCACCGAGAAGCTGGGCCCGACCAGGGATGTCAAGGAGCTGGCCATCCGCTTCATCCTCTACGGCACCCTGTCCGAGATCTTTGCCCGTGAGACCGGCTTCCATATGGGCATGGGCGGCTCCATGCACGCCTTCTTCCTGCCCTTCGGCATTTACCCCAACAATGCCATCGTCGGCGGCAGCGGCACCATTTCCACCGGTGCGGCCCTGTACAAGAAGATCAACAACAAGAAGGGCATCTGCGTCTGCAATGTCGGTGATGCCGCCATGGCCCGTGGCCCCGTGTGGGAAGCGCTGAACTTCTCCGCCATGGATCAGTACAAGACCCTGTGGGAGAGCCACAATGATGGCATGCCCATCCTCTATAACATTTTCAACAACTCCTACGGCATGGGCGACCAGACCCGTGGCGAGACCATGGGCCAGGGCTGCATGAGCCGAATCGCCTCCGGTGTCAGCCCCACCCAGTTCCACGCCGAGACGGTGGACGGCTTCAACCCCCTGGCCGTCATCGATGCCATGGAGCGCAAGCTGGAGCTGCTGCGCAACGGCCAGGGCCCCGTGATGCTGGAAACCCTGACCTACCGCTTCTCCGGCCACTCTGTTTCCGACCAGAACGCCTACCGCACCAAGGAAGAGATCGATGCATGGAAGGCGGTTGACCCCATCCTGACCTACCCGGCCAGGCTGGTGGAGGCCGGTGTCATGACCCAGGCCGATGTGGATGCCATCCTGAAGGAGACCTCCGACCGGATGACCATGATCTGCCGTGCCGCCGCCGACCCCGAGTTCAGCCCCTACTGCGATTTCAAGAAGGATCCCGCCGTGGTGGAGCGCCTGATGTTCTCCAACCGGAAGGTGGACAAGATGGACGACCGGGCCCCGGAGTTCACCGTTCCCAAGGAAGAGGCCGAGGGCTACAAGAAGATCAAGAGCAAGGAGCGCAGCCCCATCGGTGCCGATGGCAAGCCTGTCTCCAAGATGAAGCTGTTCAACCTGCGTGACGGTCTGTCCGAGGTCATCTGGGATCGGTTCTACGAGGATCCCACGCTGGTGGCCTACGGTGAAGACTGCCGTGACTGGGGCGGTGCCTTTGCCGTGTACCGTGGCATGATGGACGCGCTGCCCCACAGCCGCCTGTTCAACTCTCCGCTGGCCGAGGGTGCCATTGTGGGCACCGCCGTGGGCTACGCCCTGTCCGGCGGCCGCGCGCTGGTGGAGCTGATGTACGCCGACTTCATCGGCTGCGCCGGTGACGAAATTTTCAACCAGATGTCCAAGTGGCAGGCCATGTCCGCCGGCATTCTGAAGATGCCGCTGGTGCTGCGTGTCTCCGTCGGCTCCAAGTACGGTGCCCAGCACAGCCAGGACTGGACGGCCCTGTGCGCCCATATCCCCGGCCTGAAGGTCTGCTTCCCCGCCACACCGTGGGAGGCCAAGGGTCTGATGGAGAGCGCCCTGCGGGGCACCGATCCCGTGGTGTTCTTCGAGAGCCAGCGGATCTACGATGTGGGCGAGCAGTTCCACGAGGGCGGCGTGCCCACCGAGCGGTATGAGATCGAAATCGGTGACACCAACAAGGTTCGCGACGGTAAGGACATCACCATCCTGACCATCGGTGCCGCCCTGTACCGTGCCGTGGACGCCGCCAAGCAGCTGTCCGAAAAGTACGGTCTGGAGGCCGATATCATCAACATTCACTCTCTGGTGCCGCTGGACTACACCAAGATCCTCGAGTCCGTCCGCAAGACTGGCAAGGTGGTGCTGGTATCCGATGCCTGCGCCCGGGGCAGCTTCCTGGACGATGTGGCTCGCAACATCACCGAGCTGTGCTTCGATGATCTGGACGCGCCTCCCGTGGTGGTCGGCGCCCGCAACTGGATCACACCTCCCTTCGAGTTTGACGAGTTCTTCTTCCCCCAGGCCGGCTGGATCCTCGATGCCATCCACGAAAAGCTGGTGCCGCTGGCCGGTTACACCGCCGAGCGCAACGTCTGCGACGAAGCCGAGACCATTCGCCGCGCAAGACTGGGCGTGTAAATGGAGCTCCGACGGACAGCCAACGCAGGCTTCCTGCTGCGGCTGGACGGCGTGACCATCGCAATGGACGGTGTCTGCCTGGAGGTTTCACCCTATCAGGCAACACCTCCGGCGGAGCTGGCCCGTTTGCAGGCTGCTCCGCCGGATTTGCTTGCTTTCACCCATGGCCACGCCGATCATTTTGATCCGGCCTTTGCCGCCGCCTTTCCCGGCCCCATTGTGGGCCCCGGATCGCTGCTGCCGGGCAGAGCTGTCACCGACGGCCCCTTTTCCCTGCGTGGGGTGCGGATAATTCCCGTTTCGACCCGGCATATCGGAAAACCCGGCTTGACAACGGCCCACCGCAGCTTTATCATAGAGGGGAGCCGCCGTATCTGGTTCACAGGCGATGCTGCGCCCACTCAGCTGCCGGCTCTCGCCCCATTCGGGCCGGTGCAGGTGCTGATTGCCCCCTTTGCCTATGCCACCGGTGCCGGGGCCGTGGATCTGGTCAATGCCGCCGCGCCGCAGCTGCTGGTGCTGACCCATCTGCCGGAGCAGGCACAGGATCCTGCCGGGCTGTGGCCTGCCGTGCGGGCCTTTCTGCCGCGGCTTGCCATGCCGGTGGTCATTCCCGCCATGGGGCAGACCATTGCCATCTAGAAACCAACATAGAACAGGAGAAACACACATGATTCACAACCGCATCATCGTTGCAAAGGATCCCCAGGATGCCGGACGTCTGGCTGCCGACATTTTCGAGAGCGTCATCGCCGCGAAGCCTGCCTGCGTCATCGGTCTGGCTACCGGCTCCACCCCGCTGCATCTGTATCGGGAGCTGGCACAGCGGGAGAAGGAGGGAAAAATCGATTTTTCCCGTGTCCGCTCCGCCAATCTGGATGAATACAAGGGCCTTGCCCCGGATCATCCCCAGAGTTACCGCCGCTTCATGCAGGAAAACCTGTTCGATCACATCTCCATTCGGCCGGAGAATACCATCGTCCCCGATGGTCTGGCGCAGGATGTGCAGGCCATGTGCAGCGCCTACGAAGCCCGGATTGAAAACTGGGGCGGCGTGGATCTGCAGCTGCTGGGCATCGGCCACGATGGCCACATCGGCTTCAACGAGCCGGAGGATTACTTCCCTGGCATGACCCACGAGGTACAGCTGACCGACATGACCATCGATGCCAACAAGCGCTTCTTTGACTCCATCGATGATGTGCCCCGTGCCGCCTTTACCATGGGTATCGGCACCATCATGGCCGCCCGGAAGATCGTCATGCTGATCACCGGCGCGGACAAGGCTGAGATCCTGAAAAAGGCCTTCTTCGGCCCTGTGGATCCTCAGGTTCCCGCCTCCATCATGCAGTTCCATCCCGATGTGACCCTGATCTGCGACGAGGCCGCTTACCAGCTGGTCAAATAATCACGAATAGAGGTAAAATATGAATTCTGTTGAAAAAAAGCAGCTGCAAATCACGGCCTGCAAAGTTCGCATGGGCGTGATCGAAAGCACCCACGGTGCCAAGGCCGGTCACCCCGGCGGCAGCCTGTCTGCTGCGGACGTGTACACCTATCTGTACTTTAAGGAAATGAACATCGATCCCAAAAATCCCAAGTGGGAGGGTCGGGATCGTTTCGTTCTGTCCAAGGGCCACACCACCCCGGGCCTGTACTCTGTGCTGGCCCAGCGCGGCTTCTTCCCGGTGGAGGATCTGCCCACCTTCCGCCACATCGATTCCTACCTGCAGGGCCACCCCAATATGAACATGGTGCCCGGCGTGGATATGTCCACCGGTTCTCTGGGGCAGGGCATTTCCGTGGCCGTGGGCATGGCCATCGGTGCCCGCCACACCGGCAAGACCAACCGGGTCTACGCCCTGCTCGGTGACGGCGAAATTCAGGAGGGTCAGGTCTGGGAGGCCTGCATGGCTGCCGCCCATTACAAGCTGGACAATCTGTGCATCGTTGTGGACAACAACGGCCTGCAGATCGACGGCAAAATCAGCGATGTCATGAGCCCCTATCCCATCGTGGATAAGCTGACGGCCTTCGGCTTCCATGTCATCAGCATCGATGGCCACGATTTCGACCAGATAGAGGCCGCTTTCAACGAAGCGCGCACCGTCAAGGGACAGCCCACCGCCATTGTCATGACCACCACCAAGGGCAAGGGTGTCTCCTACATGGAAAACAAGGCCGCATGGCACGGCAAAGCCCCCAACGATGCCGAGTACGAGCAGGCCATGGCTGAGCTGAACGCCCAGCTGAAAGAACTGGAGGGTTGATCAATGGCAGATATGAAGAAAGTCGCGACCCGCGATTCCTACGGCAACGCCCTGGCTGAGCTGGGCGCGGAGCATGATAACCTTGTGGTGCTGGATGCCGACCTGGCCGGTGCCACCAAGACCGCCGTATTCCAGAAGGCATTCCCGGAGCGCCATTTCGATTTCGGCATTGCCGAGGCCAATATGATCTGCGCCGCCGCCGGTATGTCCACCACGGGACTGGTGCCCTTTGCCTCCTCCTTTGCCATGTTCGCCGCCGGGCGTGCCTTTGAGCAGGTGCGCAACTCCATCGGCTACCCCCACATGAACGTGAAGATCGGTGCCACCCATGGCGGCATTTCCGTCGGTGAGGACGGTGCCAGCCACCAGTGCTGCGAGGATTTCGCTCTGATGCGCTCCATCCCCGGCATGACCGTCATCTGCCCGGCAGACGATGTGGAGGCCCGGGCCGCTGTGCGGGCTGCCTATGAAATGGAAGGCCCCGTTTACCTGCGCTTTGGCCGCCTGGCCGTGCCGGTGTTCCACGGGGATGACTATCATTTCGAGATCGGCAAGGGCGAAGTGCTGCGTGACGGCTGCGATGTGGCCATCATCGCCAACGGCCTGCTGACCTACGAAGCCATCGTGGCCGGTGAGGTACTGGCTGAGCAGGGCATTCACGCCATGGTGATCAATATGCCCACCATCAAGCCGCTGGACGAGACGCTGGTGGTGGAAGCCGCCCGCAAGTGCGGCCGGGTCATCACCTGCGAGGAGCATTCCATCATCGGTGGTCTGGGCGAAGCGGTCTGCTCCTGCCTGAGCGAGCATCACCCCGTCCCCGTCCGCCGCATCGGTGTCAACGATGCCTTCGGCCACTCCGGCCCCGCCGCCGCCCTGCTCAAGCAGTTCGGCCTGACCAGTGACCATATCGTGGAAGTCGCCAAAGACTTCTGCGGCAAATAACCCCACCGGACAATTTTCCCATAAAAATACCCCCCGTTTTTCCGTGCGGAAAAACGGGGGGTATTTTTGACATACAGGGATGTGTTTATTGCGGCAGGGTGGGGATATACTGGACGGGGATATCGCGAAGGAACATGGGGTTTATATCGAAGGCGGCTATGTCGCCGGGGTGGCAGGGGGTGCCGGTGACATCCAGCATCACAGCTTCCGTGCAGATGCAGCCCAGCGCGCGGCAGGTTTTGCCGCCGATTTTCGCCGTGGGGATATCCCGGCCGGTCAGCCGGTTGCGGATGATGGCCAGAAGATCCAGCACACCGGTCATGGGACTCTGGCAGCCGGGGCGCAGGGACAGACCGAAGCCATGGTGTCCGCCCACGCTGCAAAGAGCCACGGTCGTCTGCCTGCGGGTGCGGTAAATGCTGCCGTAGCCGATGGTGGTGCCCTTTGGCAGCTGCCGCACACTCTCGACGGGGGCCAGACAGATGCCGGTGCGCCGCAGGCCGAACCGGTCGCCCCCCAGAATCCGCCCCAGCAGCGCCGAGCCGACACGCACCGCGTCCAGCGCCATATCCGGGTGATGGAAGGCGGCCACGCTGTTGCAGCAGTGGCGTGTGCCGGGGTCGATACCTGCCTGCTCCAGCGCCGCCAGCACGGCACGGAAGGCCTCAAACTGAACCCTGGTGGCCTTCGGATCAAAAGCATGGGCGAAATGGGTGTAAATTCCCGTCACACACAGGGCAGGATAATCCCGGTAAACAGCCAGAATATCCTCCTTCTGCTGCGGCAGAAAGCCCCGGCGGCCCATGCCGGTATCCACCTTCACATGGACATTGAGCCGCAGGCCACGCCCCTGTGCAAAATCGTTGAGGCGGCGGGCATCCGCCGTCCCGGCCACGGTGAAGGTGGCACCGCAATCCGCCAGCGCCTGCATATCCGCCTCCCCGGCCACGGTGGTCAGCATCAGAAGCCCCTCCGGCCGGGTCTGCTGTGCCACGCACCGGGCCTCCGCCACCTCCGTCACGGCGAAGCGGCGCAGGCCGTTCCCGGCGCAGGCCCGGGTCATGGCGGCGCAGCCGGTGCCGTAGCCGTCGCATTTGACCACGGCATAGATTTTCGCCGGGCCGACGCGCTTGCGCAGTACATCAATATTATGGGCGATCTTGTCCGTTTCTACAAAATATGTTTTTTCTGTCAGTTCCACAGGTTTGTCCTCACTTGTAAATCTTAAGGAATCTCTGAATAAATCGCCTGCGGCCGAGTGGCGAGTCTTTTTGCCTATCCGTTCAGTTTTGAAAGTGGGAAATACATACAGTATTCCTCCGTTTTCAAAACTTGCGTCTGTGAAAAATCCTTCACCATCGTCTCTTGCCGATTTAATCAGAGGCTTCTGAAGCATCGGCACGGCCGGGGCAGTATTGCGACAGGGGGCACTGGCCGCATTTGGGGCTTCTGGCGGTGCAAACTTCCCGGCCAAAGAGAACAATGCGGTGGCAGAAGTCACTGCTGCGCTCCGGCGGCAGGACGGCCCGCAGCTGCCGCTCCACCTTCACGGGATCGTCTCCCTGCGAAAGGCCCAGCCGGCCGCAGATGCGGATGCAGTGGGTGTCGCACACCACGCTGCCCGGGCAGCCGTACAGGTCTCCCAGCAGCAGATTGGCCGTCTTGCGTCCCACACCCGGCAGGCGCAGCAGCTGCTCCATGGTGCCGGGAACACGGCCGCCGTATTCCTCCAGCAGCATCCGGCAGGACTGCACGATATCCTGCGCTTTGCGCTTTGCGAAGCCGCAGGAGTACACAAGCTGCTCCACCCGCGCCGGATCGGCATCGGCCATGGCCTCCAGCGTGGGGTAGGCCGCGAAGAGCCGGGGCGTGACCAGATTGACCCGGGCATCGGTGCATTGGGCGGACAGCCGAACGGCGATCATCAGCTCATAATCGGCACGGTAGTGCAGAGCGCACAGCGCCTGCGGGTAACGTGCTTCCAGAATATCCAAAATTGCGTCCACTTTTTCCTGCATAGCGCTCCCTCCCGGCCACAGTATAGCACATCCGGGGCAAAAAGGAAAGGGTTTTGCACAAAAGGGCCGCATTTTGGATACAATAGGCACGAAGGCCGGTTCAGATTTCCCGGGGCAGGGCCTGCGCCGTCAGGGCCGAGATCTCATAGGCGGTACGGGTCAGACGCTGCTGTCCCTCCAGCTTGGTATAGAGCCTGCTTTGCAGTCTGCCGCTCAGCTGAAGGTTGTCGCCGGTTCGGCAGGCCGCACACTGCCGGGCGATGCGTCCCCACAGGATGCACGGCAGATAGTCCGCCCGGCCGAAGGCCCGGGGCACCGCCAGCATCACATCGCAGATCTCCCGCCCAAGCGGGGTATGGCGGTAGGAAGCGTCCCGGCACAGCGTACCCAGCAGCTGCACCTCGTTGGCGGGCTCCCCCTCTTCGGCGGTGATATCGGCGGCGAAAATAAAGATCAGCAGCCGCCGAATCCCATCCTGCCGGACATTATGGGTGCGCACCTGTCCCGTCACCCGCAGCATGGAGCCGCCGGAAAGATCCAGCTGCTGCAGCAGACCCTCCTCCGCCACCACCGGCAGCAGATCCTCCGTGCCGGACAGCCGGGGCACCTGCAAGGTAAAGCGGTAAAAGCGCCGGCGGTGATTTTCATGGGAAAAGCAGGGAAGCTCCAGCAGGGAGCCACGCACGGTGATCTGATTTTCTGAATGTTCCATTGGTACCACCTCATAGCCTGTATTGGGCAGGCGCCGTGCGATTCGCGTCTGCCCGGATACCCAAGCCTATGGCCCGGCGGTGAAAAACAGAACCGGGAAATATTATGAAAAAAACAGATAAAATCATTGGGCGTTCAGGTTCAATCTGCCGAAATTTTCCAAATCCCGCCGGAAACGGCGCATTTTCCTTGACAAAATGGCGGTTTCATAATATTCTTAGACTTGAGCGATTTGGGCCTTTCCCACCGGGACGGCCCTGCATAAAGCGAGGATGACATCATGCGTGAAAGCGGTATTCTGATGCATATCACCTCTCTGCCCGGCCCCTATGGGGTGGGCACCATGGGCACAGAAGCATACCGATTTATTGATTTTCTCAAGGCGGCGGGCCAGCATGTCTGGCAGCTGCTGCCCCTGAACCCCACGGGCTACGGCGACTCGCCGTACCAGTCCTGCTCCACCGTGGCAGGAAACCATTATCTGATCGATCTGGAACAGCTGCTGCAGCAGGGGCTGCTTCTGCCGGAAGAGCTGGAACGGCTGAACTGGGGCGACCGGGCGGATAAGGTGGATTTTGGCCTGCAATATCAAAACCGCCTGTCCGTGCTGCAACTGGCCTACGGCCGGTTTGCCGATCAGGAAGCACTCAATCGGTTCATACAGGCAAACGGCAGCTGGCTGCCGGATTTTGCCCTGTTCATGGCGCTGAAGGAACGCTCCGGCGGAAAGCCCTGGTATGAATGGGAGCGACCCCTGAAATTCCGGGATCACGAGGCTCTGTGGAAGCTGCGGGGCGAGCTGAAAGAGCGCATCCGCTTTTACTGCTTCGTGCAGTACCTGTTTGACCGGCAATGGAACGCTCTGCGCAGCTACGCCCACGCGGCCGGGATCCGGATCATCGGTGACGTGCCGATCTATGTCCCACGGGACAGTGTAGAGGTCTGGACGGAGCCGGAGCTGTTCCGGCTGGATGAAAACCTGACCCCCACAGAGGTGGCCGGCTGCCCGCCGGATGCCTTCACGGAGGATGGCCAGCTCTGGGGTAACCCCCTCTACCGCTGGGACGTTATGGCCCGGGACGGCTACGGCTGGTGGATCCGCCGCCTGCGGGAAGCCGCCAAGCGCTATGACATCATCCGTTTTGACCATTTCCGTGGCTTTGAAAGCTACTGGGCCGTGCCCTTCGGGGACGCGACCGCCCGGGGCGGCCACTGGGTCAAGGGCCCGGACATGGCCTTTGTGCGCACCGTGCAGCAGGCGCTGCCGCAGGTGCAGCTGATCGCGGAAAATCTGGGCTTTCTGACCCCCGCGGTGCTGGATATGCTGGAAAAAAGCGGCCTGCCCGGCATGAAGGTGCTGGAATTTGCCTTCGAGTCCCGGGAACCTTCGGAATATCTGCCCCACAAATACCCGGTCAATTCCGTCTGCTACACCGGAACCCACGATAACATGACCATGAAGCAGTGGTTCGATACCGCTGCTCCCGATGCCGTGGCCTACGCCCGGGAATACATGGCCCTGACCGATGCGGAGGGGCTGGTCTGGGGTACCATTCGCACCGCTATGGCATCCGTATCCCGGCTGTGCGTGGTGCAGATGCAGGATTATCTGCAACTGGGCGGCGAGGCCCGCATGAATTTCCCCGGCACCCTGACCGATGCCAACTGGACATGGCGGATGGCCGACGGGGCGCTGACCCCGGAACTGGCCGAAAAGATCCGCCGCTTAACCCTGCTTTACGGCCGCACCGGCGCGTAAAGCCTGATCAGGAGAAGATACTATGAGTTATAACTGTCTGAACATTCTCAAGTGGACACAGGCGCAGCTGAAATACACCTATGACGTCTCGCTGCGGGAGGCCACCGCCCAGGAGCTGCATGAGGCGCTGGGGCAGGCTGTGATGATGTCCATTTCCGACAACTGGAACCACTCCAAGCATGTGCGGCAGCACCAGCGCAAGGCGTACTACATCTCCGCCGAGTATCTGGTGGGCCGGCTGGTGTATTCCAATCTGTACAATCTTGGCATTCTGGACGAAATGAAGCAGCTGTTCGCGGAGCAGGGCGTGGATCTTGCCGTGCTGGAGGATATCGAGGATGCCGCCCTGGGCAACGGCGGACTGGGCCGTCTGGCCGCCTGCTTCCTGGACAGTGCCGCCAGCTGCAATATTCCCCTGTCTGGCTACGGCCTGCGCTACCGCTTCGGCCTGTTCAAGCAGCGCTTCGATGCCAACGGCAGCCAGGTGGAGACGGCGGACGACTGGACAAAATTCGGTGATCCCTGGTCCTACCGCCGGTATAACCATACCGTGCGGGTCAGTTTCCCGGATCAGACGGTGCTGGCCGTGCCCTATGATGTGCCGGTGATCGGCTACGGCACCAACAATATCAACACCCTGCGCCTGTGGCAGTGCGAGGCGGAAGAGGAGCTGGATTTCAACGCCTTCAACGATCAGGATTACCTGCGGGCCCTGGCCCAGAAGAATAAGGCGGAGGATATCACCCGTGTCCTGTACCCCAACGACTCCACGTGGGAGGGCAAGCGCCTGCGCATCAAGCAGC
>CAZMBL010000044.1:10827-14297 GCA_964564605.1 uncultured Oscillospiraceae bacterium | reverse complement strand
GGTGTCGCCGGTCTTGACCTTGTCCATCTTGCCGATGGCGCCGATGTCGCCGCAGGTCAGAACCTTGACCTCGCTGCTCTTCTTGCCGCACATGCTGTACAGGCGGCCCAGCTTCTCGGTCTCGCCGGTGCGGGCATTGACCAGCGGGGTATCGGAGGTGATCTCACCGGAGAGAACCTTGACGAAGGAATACTTGCCGTACTGATCGGAGACGGTCTTCCACACGAAAGCAGAGGGCACGCCGCCGGGAGAAACCACAAACTCCTCCACCGTGCCATCGGCAGCGGTAGCCTTGTGATAGTTGCCCTCCAGCGGGTTGGGCAGCAGGTCAATGATGTGATCCATCAGCATCAGGCTGCCCAGGCAGCTGACACCGGAGCCGCACAGCACCGGGAACAGGCTCAGCTCCTTCACGCCCTGATGCAGGCCCTTGATCATTTCGGCATAGGTGAAATCCTCACCGGCGAAGAAACGCTCCATCAGATCCTCGTCCGTCTCGGCAACGGCTTCCTTCAGCGCATCGTGGAACTCGTCCGCCACGGACAGCTTGTCATCGGGCAGGTTGATTTCCACTCTCTTGAGCTTCTGCATCTCATAGGCCCGGCGGTTGAGTACATCGATGATGCCCGTGACCTTATGGCCACCGTCCCACACCGGCACCACCACGGGGGCGATGCGGTTGCCGTACTTGGCACGTAGCGCCTCGAAGGTGGCATTGTAATCGGAGTTATCCTCGTCCACCTTGGAGATGTAGATGAAACGGGGCATATTGCGCTCTTCGCAGTATTTCCACGCCTTCTCGAAGCCGACGGTGATACCGTCCTTGGCGGAGCAGACGATGATGGCCGCATCGGCCGCGCGCAGCGCCTCTACTACGGCACCGGAGAAATCGAAGCCACCGGGGGTGTCCAGCAGGTTGATTTTGGCATTATGATATTCCAGCGGCACAACAGCCGTGGAAAGAGAAACATGACGGCGAATTTCTTCCGGATCATAGTCGCAAACGGTGTTGCCGTCGGCATTTTTGCCGATCCGGTCGATGGCACCGGTCATGTAAAGCAGGCTCTCGGCCAGCGCGGTCTTGCCGCTGCCGCTGTGGCCCAGCAGACAGACGTTGCGGATGGAGTTAACAGTGTGCATAGTAGTGAATTGCTCCTTTCGGGAAGGCGATTGCCCTCCATTTTCCTCTATCCGGTGTGTGAGACACCGTAACAGGGTCATTATATACGAAACCGGGCGCAATTTCAATGCTTTTTTCTGTCAAAACGCAAAATTGGCAAAAGTGGCAGACGGGGCTATGCTTCTTCGTACAAATCCCACAAAAAACCATCCAACCGCCACAGCAGGGTCAACAAAGGAAGTGAAGAGAGAAAAGTGAAAAGAAGCGGTGCTTTGCTTCGCAAAGCGATTGAAAAAATGCGTCGGTGAGGTGGCTTTTGCTTCAATCCGGGGGATTGCCACACCAGCGTGCGCGCTGGTTCGCAATGACATGTTGTTTTTTGATACACCATTCGTAGGGAGCGGCACCCACGACGCCCCTTGTCACCACTTCCGGACGGCCTTCAGGGGGGCTGTGCCAGCGGAATTCCATTGTTCACATTTTACCGGAAAGGTCTTAACATTTTATTCACCAAAAGTAGGCAAAAGGGGGTATAATAGGGGCAGGAAAGAGATCCGTGGCTTTTGGGGCTGCGGGCAGTGTATACACAGACAGGAGGTCTTTTCATGGCAGTTTCCGTTCTGATCGTTGAGGACGATCACAATATCTGTGAGCTTTTACAGATGTATCTGGAAAAAGAGGGTTATGCCGTCACCACCGCGGCGGACGGCGGCAAAGGACTGGAGAAATTCCGCTCCATTCAGCCCGATCTGGTGCTGCTGGATGTGATGATGCCGGTGATGGACGGCTGGGCCGTCTGCCGGGCCATCCGGGTCGAAAGCCAGACACCCATTATCATGCTCACCGCCAAGGGTGAGACGGACGACAAGGTCGATGGTCTGCGGGCCGGGGCGGACGATTACATCACCAAGCCCTTCGAAATGAAGGAGGTGCTGGCCCGCATTGAGGCGGTACTGCGCCGCTCCGCCGGGAGTAAGCCGGAGCAGAAGCCCCGCCGTCTGGTCTTTGACCGGATGGTGATCGACATGGACTCCTTTGAGCTGCTGATCGACGGCAGGAAGGTGGACACCCCGCCCAAGGAGATGGAGCTGCTGTTCTATCTGGCCTCCACCCCCAACCGGGTCTACACCCGCAATCAGCTGCTTGACGAGGTGTGGGGCTTTGACTATTTCGGTGACAGCCGGACGGTGGACGTTCACATCAAGCGCCTGCGGGAGAAGCTGGAGGGCATTTCCGACCAGTGGAATCTGAAAACCGTATGGGGCGTGGGCTACAAATTCGAGGTGGTGTAAGCCATGCGCAGTGCCAACGGCCGCACCTACGCCGCGGCAATCGTGATCTTTCTGATCGCGCTGCTGCTGTTGGGCTGGATTTTGCAGCTGTTTATGGGCAATTATCTGGCAAGAAACGCCTTTTCCCGGCTCGACCGGCAGGCGCAGGTTCTGTCGGATCTGACGGAGGCTTACTATGCCCAGGGCGGCCTGAACAGCATCCAGTACCTGTTTAATCTGGAAATCGCCACCCGGGCCGCCGATGCCGATGCCATCATCTGCGACAGCAGCGGCCGGATCCTCACCTGTTCGCAGGATCCCATGGGTTGCGTCCACACCGGCATCACCGTAGATGGGGCGCTGCTGGATCAGGCCCTGCGCACCGGCAGCAGCAGCGATACCGGCATTCTCTCCGGATTGTACGAGCAGAACCGCTATGTCTGTGTCCGGGCCATTTATTTTAGGGAGACGCCCGTTGGCGTGGTGATCGTATCCACGCCCACCAGCTCCACCACAGCCGTGCTGGAGCGGATCAAGCAGACCTTTCTCTATGCTTCCCTGATCGCGGCGCTGATCAGCATTGTGGCCCTGCGCTACGCCTCCCATCTGCTGGGCGACCCGCTGCGGCAAATGGCCCGCACCGCCTCCGCCTTCGGCCACGGGGATCTGGATGCCCGGGTGAAGCTGGAGCGGCATCAGCCCCAGGAGGTGGAGGAGCTGGCGCTGGCCTTTAACAACATGGCCTCCTCCCTGCAAAAGAGCGAGTATCAGCGGCAGGAATTCGTGGCCAACGTGTCCCATGAGCTGAAAACCCCCATGACCACCATCGGCGGCTACATTGACGGCATGCTCGACGGCACCATTCCGCCGGAAAAGCACCGCCATTACATGCAGATCGTCTCCGATGAGACAAAGCGGCTGAGCCGGCTGGTGCGCAGCATGCTCGATATCTCCCAGCTGCAAAGTGAGGGCGGCATTCCGGACGAAAAAAAGAGCCGCTTCGACATTTCCGAGTGCGCCGGGCAGAGCGAGTATCAGCGGCAGGAATTCGTGGCCAACGTGTCCCATGAGCTGAAAAC
>CAZMBL010000044.1:0-10727 GCA_964564605.1 uncultured Oscillospiraceae bacterium | reverse complement strand
AGAGCGAGTATCAGCGGCAGGAATTCGTGGCCAACGTGTCCCATGAGCTGAAAACCCCCATGACCACCATCGGCGGCTACATTGACGGCATGCTCGACGGCACCATTCCGCCGGAAAAGCACCGCCATTACATGCAGATCGTCTCCGATGAGACAAAGCGGCTGAGCCGGCTGGTGCGCAGCATGCTCGATATCTCCCAGCTGCAAAGTGAGGGCGGCATTCCGGACGAAAAAAAGAGCCGCTTCGACATTTCCGAGTGCGCCGGGCAGATGCTTCTGACCTTTGAGCAGAAAATCAACGACCGGAAGCTGGATGTACAGGTGGATATGCCGGATTATCCCCTGTTCACCGTGGCCAACCGGGATTCCATCTGTCAGGTGATCTTCAATCTGATCGACAACGCGGTGAAATTCTGCCCCGGCGGCGGTGTTCTCGGGCTGCAGATCCGCAACGGCGATACCAAAATTTATGTCAGCGTCAGCAACGATGGCCCCACCATCCCCCCCGAGGAGCTGCCGCTGGTTTTTGACCGCTTCCACAAGCTGGACAAATCCCGCTCCCAGAACCGGGACGGCTGGGGGCTGGGGCTGTACATCGTCAAGACCATCGTGTGCAGCCACGGAGAGGATATCTCCGTCACCAGTGCGGAGGGAAAGACCACCTTTACCTTCACGCTGCCGCTGGTCAACTGATTTTTTCCGCAGGCGAGGACTTTTATGAAAGAGGAAAAAGTAACAAAAACCGGCCCCGACAGCCGGGATACCGGAACCTACCAGACGGGAAACACCACTCCGCCCCGGCGGGGGAGCCCCGTGACAGTGGTGCTGCTGACGGCGGTGATTGCCCTGGGCGGTCTGGCCAGCGCGCTGGGAATTATCAACATCTGGCTGCTGCGGGCCCTCAACGACAGGCCACAGGAGCCTTCCGTGCCCATCATGCTGCAGCCCGCCGTTCCCGGCACCGACACGGAGAGCAGCTGTCTGGAAACTGTGCCGGTCAATCCCGGCACCGCCGGTGCCATGGTTTTGCATCATACCGACCGCAACGGCCAGAGCGAAGCTCTGACGGAGCAGGAGCGGGCCGCCGCCGCCGATGTCAGCACCGTCACGGTGCGCTCGGATGACCGGGGCGACTGCCCGGGCCTGATCCTGACGGCGGACGGCTACATTCTGACCTACGCCCACAGCGTGGCCCACGCGGAGCGGATCATCGTCACATTGCCGGATGGGACACTGCACCGGGCCTGTCTTGTGGGCTATGACGGCTTTTCCGATCTGGCGGTGATCTATATCCGCTGCGGCGATCTGACCCCCGCCACCTTCAGCGACGGGCAGGAGCTGCTCTCCGGCAGCAAAGTGACGGCCTTCTGCGGCGGGCAGGTTTCCGGTGGGGCGGTGTTCGCCTCCGACACCCGGCTGAGCATTGCCGGGGCCAATCTGCCGCTGCTGATGACCTCCGCCGCCAATGCCGAAAGCATTGGTTCCGTGTGGAACGGCAACGGACAGGTGATCGGTCTGGTCACCCCCCGGCTGCAACGTTTTCTCCACGGAGAGGACACGGACATTGCCTATGTAATGCCGGCCGTGACGGTCAAAAACATTGTCGATCAGCTGCTCAGCACCGGATGCGTCTCCGGGCGGCCCAGTCTGGGCACCGGTGTGGAAGAGGTCACGGACGTTCACCAGAATTACTGGAAACTGCCGGACGGCCTGCGTGTGACCGGCTCCGGCAACGGCGAACTGCGTGAGGGCGATATTCTGGTGCAGCTGGCGGGCAGAGAAGTGGACGACTTCGACTCTCTCTACGAAATTCTCTTCTCCTGCCAGCCCGGCCAGACCCTGCAGGCCACCGTCTACCGCGGCAACCGCACCGTCCAGATCACCATCGCCCTGCACGCACAGTAAAATCCAAAAATTATGCTGTCTTTGCCAGGAGGCCGTAGGCCGACGTGGCAACCCTCCGGTTAGACGTAAAATCCCCATCATCCGACAACCCGGAAGGACGGGGGGATTGCCACACCAGCGTGCGCACTGGTTCGCAATGACATCTTCTTTTTACAATGCTTTTTAACTTTCCTACATTATAATATTACCATTTTCGCAGGAGAAACAGGATGGAACAGGTATTTTATTCGCAGCAGCAGGTGGAGACCATCTATGTTGACCGGTTTGACCGGCTCAAGCCATCCACCATTTTGTATCTGACACAGGAAATGGCCTCCGGCCACTGCCGGCAGCTGGGGTGTGACTGGAATGCCATGGCGCAGATGGGCCTATTCTGGGCTGTAGTGCGCCACCGGATCCACATCGACCGCCTGCCCGCCGCCGGGGAGACGCTGCATCTGGAGACATGGCCCATGCCCACCACCCGCACCTGCTATCCCCGGGCGATGGCGGCCTTTGACGGGGCGGGCGCGCCCCTTTTTCAGGTTCACACATTGTGGGTGCTGATGGATCTGGACAGCCGGGCCATGGTGCTGCCGGGCAAGAGCGGCGTGCAGGTGCCGGGACTGCTGCGGGGCACGGAGCTGCCGGCGCCGGTGTCGCTGGTGCCGGGGCCCATGGAGCAATGGGTAGAGCGGCAGGTACATTTCAGTGACCTTGACCGCAACGGCCACATGAACAACTGCCGGTATCTGGACTGGATTGCGGATCTTTTCCCCAGCACCAGCCACGAGACACGGCTGCCGAAAGAGCTGAGCCTGTGCTACCTGAACGAAGCACGGGAGGGCGAGCAGCTGCGGCTGCACTGGGCCGGCACACCGGATGGCACCGTGCATGTGGAAATTACGGACGAAGCATGTGGAAAACGGGTCTTCGGCGCAGCGCTGGGATTCTGATAGTTTTCTGTCAACCGCCCCCCGTTTTTCCGGAAAGACCCCGTCACGGCATGGAAAAAGGTGGAAAATCGGGAAAACAGCCGGGTATTTTCCTCCCAATGGGTTGATTTACCTGTGGAGAAACCTGTGGAAAATGTGGAAAACCCTGTGAAAACCCGGTTTCCATAACCGGGTTTTCCACATTTATGTTAACCGTCATTTCGGCGCCGGAGGCGTGCCTTCCCCTCTGGGGAAGGTGGCCCGGCGAACGCCGGATCGGAAGAGGGCTTCCCGAAGGGAAGCGTCACCGAAGGTGACAACGGGTGGTACCACAATCATCCGGCAGGTCGGTCATCGGACAGGCGGGGCGTCGAGGGCGCCGCCCCTTACAATGGGAGGAACCATCCGGGGGATTGCCATACCAGCGTGCGCGCTGGTTCGCAATGACACTTCTTTTTACACCGTTGCGCGCTTACTTTGCAATGACATCTTCTTTTTAACTGGTTCGATTTGTAAAAATCGGGCCGTTTTTTTGTAGAAACTGCCGGAAAAACTTCATTTAGGCAATGAACTATTTACTTTTGTCCGTTCCATGATACAATAATCTTATCCAAACTTAACAGGGGGTAAATTATGAGAAATATTGTCAATTTCAACCGGAAATGGGCATTTGCCAAGGCTATCACCGCAGCTCCCGCCGAGATCCCCGCGACATGGAACTGGGTCAACCTGCCCCATACATGGAACGCCATCGATGGCCAGGACGGGGGGAACGACTATTACCGCGGCACCTGCTGCTATGCCAAAACCTTTGAAAAAATCGATCTGCCCGAGGCCGGGCGGTACTATTTGCAGCTGGAGGGTGCCAACTCCTCCGCCGATGTGTACCTCAACGGCCAGCATCTGGGTCACCATGACGGCGGATACTCCATCTGGCGTGTGGAGCTGACCGGCGCGCTGGCGCAGGAAAACCTGCTGGCGGTGCTGGTTGACAACGCGCCCAACGACCGGGTGTATCCCCAGATGGCGGATTTCACCTTCTACGGCGGCCTGTACCGCAATGTATCCGTAATCTGCGTGGCCGATACCCACTTTGATCTGGAAGATCATGGCGGCCCCGGCCTGCGTGTCACGCCGGTGGTGGAGGGCGACCTGGCCCGTGTCCGCACCGAGGTGGGCCTGACCAATATGACCGAAGCCCACACCCTGCGCTACATTCTGTGCGATCAGGCCGGGCAGGTACTGCAAACCGTGACCACCGCCCAGCCGCAGATGGAATGTGTCATTGAAAATGTCCACCTGTGGCACGGCCGCCGGGATCCCTACCTGTACACCATGGAGGTGCAGCTGCTGCTGGGGGACGAGGTGGTGGACACTATCCGCACCCGCTTCGGCTGCCGCACCTTCCGCATTGACGCGGCAGAGGGCTTCTTCCTCAACGGGGAAAAATACCCCCTGCGGGGCGTCAGCCGCCATCAGGATCGCTGGGAGCTTGGCAACGCCCTGCTGCCGGAGCATCACGAGCAGGACATCGGCTTCATTATGGAGCTTGGCTGCACCACCATCCGGCTGGCCCACTATCAGCACGATCAGCATTTCTATGACCTGTGTGACGAAAAGGGTCTGGTGATCTGGGCGGAGATCCCCTACATCTCCCAGCACATGCCCACCGGGCGGGAGAACACCATCAGCCAGATGACGGAGCTGATTACCCAGAACTACAACCACCCCAGCATCGTGGTGTGGGGCCTTTCCAATGAGATCACCATGAAGGGCGATGCAGACCCGGATCTGCTGGAAAACCATCGCCTGCTCAACGACCTGTGCCACCGGATGGATCCCACCCGTCTGACCACGCTGGCCGCCGTTTCTCCCTGCCCCATCAACTCCGAGTATCTGCGCATTCCGGATGTGGTGTCCTACAACCACTATTTCGGCTGGTACGGCGGCGATACCTCCATGAACGGCCCCTGGTTTGACAATTTCCGCAAGGTCAATCCCGATATCCCCATCGGCATCTCCGAATACGGCTGCGAGGCGCTGAACTGGCACACCTCCGACCCCCGGCAGGGCGATTACACCGAGGAATATCAGGCCTATTACCATGAAGAGCTGATCAAGGCCATCCATGCCCGGCCCTACCTGTGGGCCACCCATGTGTGGAACATGTTCGACTTCGGCGCCGATGCCCGGGCCGAGGGCGGCGAGAACGGCCAGAACCACAAGGGTCTGATGACCTTCGACCGGAAGTACAAAAAGGACTCCTTCTACGCCTACAAGGCATGGCTCAACCCGGAGCCCATGGTGCATCTGTGCGGCAAGCGCTACATCGACCGGGTGGAGGATGTGACGAAGGTAACGGTGTACAGCAACTGCCCCTGCGTGGAGATGTTTGCCAACGGGGTCTCTCTGGGGGTGCAGGAGAAAGGTGAGCTGCCCTTCTTCTACTTCCAGGTACCCAACACCGGCATCACCCATCTGGAGGCCGTGGCGGGCGATCTGCGGGACGAGAGCGTCATTCGCAAGGTGGATGTCTTTAACCCGGATTACCGCCTGCGGGAGAAGGGCGCGGTGCTCAACTGGTTCGACATCACCGAGCCGGAGGGGTATCTGAGCCTGAACAGCACCTGCAAGCAGATCATGGCCACCGTCCGGGGCAAAATGCTGCTGATGGGGCTGCTGGCCAAGATCGCCCCGAAGCTGGGCGGCAAGGCCGGCGGCGAGGGCGGCCCGGATCTGGGCGGCATGAGCGGCATGGCCGACATGATGGGCGGCTTCACCCTGCTGCGCATGAGCGGCATGATGGGCATGATCGGTGTGGAATTCACCAAAGAAGAGCTGCTGGAGCTGAACGCCAAGCTCAATAAGATCAAGGTAAAAGAATAAACGCACACCTGCGCGCCAAAAAACGGCGCGCAGGATTTTTTTCACCACGCTCCGCCGTCATTGCGAGCCAGTGACCGATGTCACTGGCTCGGCAATCCCACGGATAGAGGTACAATCCCTATCATCCGACAGCCCGGAAGGACGGGGGGATTGCCACACCGGTGTGCAATGGCATCTTTTTCTTTATTTATATTGTATATCGGCAAAAAAGCCTTGTTTTTTACATGGATGTGTGGTACAATTCAGGATGAGAAACTGTTCGCAAAGCTGACGCTTTCGCGACGGGAAAGGAGCAGCGCATCTATGTTTTCTTCCGCCTATGTTTGGGCCAAGATCCTTGGATATCTGGAGGCGCAGCTGACCCCAATCCTCGTGTCCAACTGGTTCGATGACGCGGAGGTGGTGGAGCTCAATGATGAGCAGCTGATCCTCCACGCCGGGTCGGAATACCGCCGGGAGGTCATCAGCACCCGCTACGCCAGCTACATTCAGGAGGCTCTGAAAGAGATCTTCCACTCCGATGCCAAGCTGGTCGTTTTCGGAGACGAGGAGCTGGAAAGCTACCGTGCCAAGGACAAGCCCATGACCGCCATGGACTTTAACCCCCAGTTTTCCTTTGACAACTTCGTGGTTGGCCCCTCCAACCGCTTCGCCCACAGCGCGGCCATTGCCGTGTCCAACCACCCCGGCGATGTATATAACCCCCTGTTCATTTACGGCCCCCCGGGCGTGGGCAAGACCCACCTGCTGTACGCCATCGCCAACGGCATCCGCAAAAACCGGCCGGACGCGAAGGTGGTCTACATCAAGGGTGACCAGTTCACCGTGGAGCTGATTGAGGCCATTAAAAACGGCAAAAACATCGAATTCCGCAGCAAATACCGGGAAGCGGATCTGTTTCTGATCGATGACGTGCAGTTCATCGCCGGACGGGAGGCCACCCAGGAGGAGTTCTTCCACACCTTCAACAAGCTCTACGAGGAGCATAAGCAGATCGTCATGACCTCCGACCGCAAGCCCAGCGACATGCAGACATTGCAGGACCGGCTCAAATCCCGGTTCGAATGGGGCCTGACCGCCGACATTCAGCCCCCGGACTATGAGACCCGCATGGCCATTCTGAAAAGCAAGGCAAAGCTTCTGGGGCTGGATCTGACCGATGACGTGTGCAACTACATCGCCATCAATGTCACCAACAATGTCCGCCAGATCGAGGGCACCGTCAAGAAAATTCTGGCCTACCGGGATCTGAACAACATGCCGCTGGATCTGCAGAATATTTCCCGGGCAATTGACGACATGTTCAAAACCGAGGGAAGCAATCTGCCCACCCCCAGCCTGATCATTTCTCAGGTGTGCAAATTCTACTCCCAGTCGGAGGTGGAGCTGCGGGGCTCCCAGAAAACCCGTGGCATTGCGGAGGCCCGCTCCGTTGCCATGTATCTGATCCGCAAGCTGACCAACCTCTCCCTGCCGGACATCGGCAAGGAATTCGGCAAGGATCACTCCACCGTGATCTACAACATCCGCAAGGTGGAAGTGGCCCTGAAAAACGGGGACGAGAGTATGCAGAATAATCTGCGGGATATTACGGCGAATATCAATTCCTGCCTGTGATTTTTTTCCACAGCCAGGTGTGGAATGTGGAAAAATTTTTTGTGGAAAACCGGCCGGTGAAATTTTCCTCACAACTCCCTGTGGAAAAACGGTGAAATCCCACATAGGTGGCTGTGGAGAAAAAATCCGCACCGGTTCTGGATAAATTCGAGTTTTCCACATAATTTTCCCCTACTGCTACCATCACTAAGTTTATTACTCCTGTATATATAAAAATATATCAGATAGAGAAGAAAGGACGATCCCTATGCGTTTTACCTGTGAAAAAAGTATGCTGGTGCAGGGACTGAATATCGCCGGGCGCACCGTGGCCCAGAAGAGCAGCCTGACGGTGATCGAAGGCATCCTCTGCCGGGCCGGCCATCTGCTGACCCTGACGGGATACAATATGGAAACCGCCATCACCTACACGGTAGATGCCGAGGTCACCGAGACCGGCAAATGCATTCTGCCGGCCCGGCTGTTCGGGGATATTATCCGCCGCCTGCCGGAGGGCCCGGTGACCGTGGTGGTGGATGAAAATCTGAAAGTGTCCATCCGGGCGGGCTACGCCTCCTTTTCCATCTCCGCCGAGTCGGCGGACGATTATCCGGACCTGCCTGACGTGGGAGACGGCCGCTGCGTGCCCATCCCTCAGTGCCGCCTGAAGGAAATGATCGCCGGCACCATTTTCTCCGTTTCGGAAAATCAGGGCCGTCCCATCCACACCGGTGTAAAATTCGAGGTGGAGGACAGCTCCATCTCCGCCATTGCCGTGGACGGTTTCCGTCTGGCCCGGCGCACATGGCACCCGGAGACCCCCATCGGACGGCAGATGAACTTTGTGGTTCCCGCCGCCGGGCTCAAAGAGGTGGAAAAGATCCTCTCCGACACGGAAGAGGACGCGGATTTCACCCTTGGCACCAGACATATTCTCTTCCGCATCGGTGCGGCCACACTGGTCTGCCGGCTGCTGGAAGGCACCTTCCTTGACTGGCGCAAGGTGCTGCCCACCAACTGCCCCATCAAGCTGACGGCCCATGTGTCGGATCTGGCCTCCTCCATTGAGCGCGTGGGTCTGGTGGTTTCGGAAAAATACAAGAGCCCCGTGCGCTGCGTGTTCGGAGACAATGTGCTGCAACTGCGCACCAACACCACCATCGGCGCGGCGGAAGACCGGTGCAGCGTGGCCGGAGACGGCCGGGAGCTGGAAATCGGCTTCAACGTGCGCTATCTGGCCGATGCCCTGCGGGCCATTCCCTCCGAGGAAGTGGTGCTGGAGCTGACGGACGGACTGAGCCCCATGGTGCTGACCCCGGCGGAGGACAAGCTGGACTTTGCCTACATGATTCTGCCGGTGCGCATTAAAAACGGCTGACAGGCCGCAACGGGAGAGAAGCATGAAGGTTATTGTAAAAAAGAAGGACAACGCCGTTCCTGTGGCGATCTCCACGGAGTATATCAAGCTGCAGGACGCACTCAAATACGCCAATGCCGTCTACAGCGGCGGCGAGGCCAAGACCCTGATCCAGCAGGGGGATGTGACGGTCAACGGGGAGGTCTGCACCATGCGGGGCAAAAAGCTGCGCCCCGGCGACCGGTTCACCCTGCCCGGCGGCAGCTTTGTAATCACGGATCATGCAACTTGAGACACTGACCCTCCGGAATTTCCGGAACTATGAAAGCCTTTTTCTGGAGGCTGACCCCGGGGTCAACCTGATCGTGGGGGACAATGCCCAGGGAAAGACCAATCTGCTGGAGGCCATTGCCTACCTGGGCAGCGGCAGGAGCTTTCGTGCCCAGAAAACCGGGGAAATGGTTCGCTTTTCCGCGGATTTCGCGGAGTTGGAGGCGCAGGTGCAGTCCCAGGAGCGGCAGCAGAAGCTGCGCTGCGTTCTGTTTTCCGGGGCACGGCCCCGGCAGCTCTGGCGCAACGGTGCGCGGAAAAAAAGCGCCGCGGAGCTGGCAGGGGTGCTGCCCAGTGTGCTGTTCTGCCCGGAGGATCTGATGGTTCTGCGGGCCGGTGCGGCGGCCCGGCGGCGGCTGGGGGACGGGGCGCTGTGCGACCTTCGGCCCAATTACGAGGCGGCTCTGAGCAGCTACAACCGTATTCTAGAACAGAAAAACCGCATTCTTAAGGACAGGCTCGACCATCCGGCGCTGCTGGACATTCTGCCGGAGTACAATGAGCGGCTGTGTCAGGTGGGGGCGCTGCTCATCAGCTACCGCGCCCGGTTTTATGAGGCGCTGGGGCGGGAGGCCGCCCGCTTCCACCATGAATTTTCCGGGGGCGCGGAAAGCTTTGCCCTGCAATACCGCACCGTTTCCACGGTGACGGATCCCTTCGCACCGGTGGAAACACTGGCGCAGCAGCTGCGGGAGCATCTGCAAAGCCACAGCCGGGCGGAGCTGGAAAGCTGCCAGTGTCTGACCGGCCCCCATAAGGACGATTTTGATGTGACACTGTCGGACATTTCCCTGAAGGCCTACGGTTCTCAGGGTCAGACCCGCACGGCGGCCATCAGTCTGAAGCTGGCCCAGCGGGAGCTGTACCGCCGGGAGCTGGGGGAGCAGCCCCTGCTGCTGCTGGACGATGTACTCTCCGAGCTGGATCCCGGGCGGCAGGATTTTGTGCTGAACCGGATCGACAGCGGGCAGGTTTTCATCACCTGCTGCGAACCCGGCCGCTTTACGAAGCTGGGCAAAACCATCCGGATCCACCGCGGCACGATTGAAGGGGAAAAAATGTGACCCCTGCGGCAGGAACCGGGTGCCCGGAATGGGTGACAGAGAGGCGTCGAAGGCGCCGCCCCCTACGGATGCGCAAAGAGTTAGCATGTCATTGCGAACCAGTCCGCGCCACTGGCGTGGCAATCCCCCCGTCCTTCCGGACTGTCGGAAAACGGGGATTGTGCGTCTAACCGGGAGATTGCCACGTCGGCTGCGCCTCCTCGCAATGACAGCGGGATACAGGATCTACAGCATACATTTTTACGTTTTATTTACAGGAGGACAACCATGTCTGACGAAACGAAGGTAACACAGGAATACGGCGGCTCCCAGATTCAGGTGCTGGAGGGACTGGAGGCGGTGCGCAAGCGCCCCGGTATGTATATCGGATCCACCTCCGCCTCGGGCCTGCACCATCTGGTGTACGAGATCGTGGACAACTCCATCGACGAGGCACTGGCCGGATACTGTAAGCATATCGCCGTGACCATTCACCCCGGAAATTCCGTCACCGTGACGGACGATGGCCGGGGCATTCCCGTGGATATCCAGCCCCAGACCGGTCGCCCGGCCATGGAGGTGGTGTTCACGGTGCTTCACGCCGGCGGCAAATTCGGCGGTGGCGGTTATAAGGTCTCCGGCGGCCTGCACGGCGTGGGCGCGTCGGTGGTCAATGCCCTGTCGGAGTGGATGCGGG
>CAZMBL010000043.1:0-15152 GCA_964564605.1 uncultured Oscillospiraceae bacterium | reverse complement strand
CCCTTGTCCAGCTCCACCTCATACCGGGTGACACTGGGGCCCCGGGTGACGTTGACAATGTGGGCTTCGATTTTGAAGCTGGCAAGAGTCTCATTGAGACGGACGGTATTCTCCCGCATTTCCGCGGTGGCATCGAGTCCACCGCCACGGGACTTGTACAGCAGGTCAATGGGCGGATAGCAGTACATCGGCTGCTCCTGCTGGGCATTTCTCTGGATTTCCTCTGCCACAATGGCGGCAGACTCCTGTGCGTCTTTTGCGGTCACCTTCTCCTTGGCCATGGCATCCACGGTTTTGGGATCCGGTTTCGGTGCTTCGGGCGGCTGGTGTTCCTCTGGCACATCCAGTGGCGGCATGACCCGGGGGATATCCTCCGTGATCTCCTTTTTTGCCTTGCCAACGGGGGTAAAAATGGAGTCATCCGGCTCCCCTGTCACCGTTTCGGCCGCGGCGGAGACGGGCTGCGCAACATCCGAGCCGATCTGCGTGAGCATTTTCTTTGCTTTATTGCTGATTTTCCGCTTGTCCGGGCGAATGTCCGGCTCGCCGTCGAGAGGAATGTCCACATTGGCCCGCTCCTCCAGCTTGCGGCGACGGTTTTCCACATATTCGATCCGTTTGGTCGCCAGATGGTTGACCACCAGCGCCGCAGGCTCCTGCCGCTCCGGCTCCTCATTCTCCCAGTCGGCACGGGGACGGTTTTCGAATGCACGAATCAGGCTGGGAATGGTGATCTGCATGGCACCGAGCAGTGTCAGAATGGCCGCAATGATCAGAGAAATATAGCTCAGGGGTTCCGTAATGAGCCAGCGCAGCAGCATGGCAACACTGCCGCACAGCACGCCCGCCGTACTGCCGGCGATGCCGCCGTTCCACAGCTGGGAAATATCCCATTTGCTCATCTGGCCATTGTCCAGCGCAAGATGGGAAATGATCCCGCACAGCAGTACAAAGCAGCCCAGACAGATGCTGCGCATCTTCACCGGGCGGCTGCCACTGAAAGCCTGAATGATAAAAAGATACAGCAGGGCCGGAATGGCAACATAATATGTAATTTCACCGAAAAGACCCAAAATTACACTGCGGATGGGATCCAGCAGTGCGCCGCCGGGCTGCAAAAACATCACCAGCAGCACAACAAAGGCGATCAGACAGATTGCCGAGGAAAAAAACCGCACAGGAATGGTAACATGCTCCTCCTGTGTCGGGGCAGAAGCCTTTGCGCCGGAAGATTTCTTCTTTGGATCGGGCTTTTTACCCTTGGAAGCGGCGCGCTGCGCCTGAGACTGTTTTTTCTTCTCCGCCATGATGACCCTCCGTCAAATCAAGAGATAAAAGATAAAGCACGCGAACCCAAGTCCCCAGCTGTAATAACAGAAACCGTGATAGCCCAGCCGAACGGCCAGATATCGAATCAGCAAAATGGCACCATAGGCCCCGCCAAAGGCGGCCAGGCCCGCCAGAAGAGCGCAAAGCCACACAACGATACCGGCCGGTGCGGTAATAACACCCACAAAATCCAGCACCAGCATCCCCAACATCCACCCGGTGGAGATGAGCAGCGCCGTGGACACAGCGTATTCCCGATCGCATTTTCGAAGCTCCGCAGCCAGCATACAGCAGCCGATCCGGGAAATACCCGGAACGAATTCCGCAATATTGCAAAGTCCCAGCAAAACGGCATCCAGTGCGCTCGTATCCCGGCTGCCACGGTTGCCGGGCTGTAAAAACCGTGTCAGATACAGCCCAAAGCCGTTGATGAACAGAAGCAGTGCCAGCAGCCACAGCCGCCCGCCGATCCAGTTCCCCATTCGGCTGCCCACCATCAGCGACAGCACCATGGGAACGCAGGCGGTCAAAAACACTTTTCCATCTGCCACGGCCAGCATATCCGGCTGGCGAAAATGATGTCTTTTGCCGGAAGAGGCCACACGCATTTCACGCCGAATGCGCAGCAGCTGCCGCCATTGTGTGACGATCAGGCAGCACAGACAGCCCAGATGGATCATCATGGTTACGGCTGCACTGTCCTCCAGCCCCAGCATGGCGCGAAGGATCAGGCTGTGCGCCGGTGCGCAGACAGGCAAAAACTCGGCAGCGCCGGTGATCAGCCCCAGAAGCAGGCTTTTTATCATATCCAATTGCCGGCGCACCCCCTTGCCCATAGCTTTGTTAATTATAGCACAGGTTTGGCAGGATTGCTACCCCGAAATTCAGGTTTTCTCATATTTCCTTCGGCGGCCCGACCCATTCCCAATCATCCGGTGCAGTGCGCTCAGTGCATCGTTCAGCCCGCCCAGCCGGTCAATCAGGCCGCAGGATACCGCCTGCCGGCCATACAGGATGGTACCCACATCGGTGGCCATCTCCCCTGTGGCCATCATATAGCGTTCAAACTGGGCCCGGGTGATGCGGGAATTCGCGGTGACAAAATCCGCAATCTGCTCCTGGATGCGCTGAAAATAGCGGAATGTCTGGGGCGCGCCGACCACAAGTCCGGTCATCCGCACCGGGTGAACCGTCATGCTGGCGGTGGGGGTGATGAAAGAGCGCTTGGTGCAAACCGCCAGCGGAATGCCGATGGAGTGACCGCCGCCCAGCACCAGCGACACGGTCGGTTTTTTCATCCCTGCGATCATTTCGGCAATGGCCAGTCCCGCCTCAATGTCACCGCCCACGGTATTGAGCAGCAGAAGCAGACCGTCGATCTCCTCACTTTCTTCAATTCCTGCCAGAAGGGGCAGTATATGCTCATATTTTGTGGTCTTGACATTATCCGGTGCGATCTGATGCCCTTCGATCTGGCCGATGATCGTCAGCGTATAGATATTGCCCTGCCCCGAGCGTGTCACATCGGAGCCCAGCTGCATGATTTGCTGGCGCTCCTGTTCGATCATATCCGCGTCCTTTTTCTGTTCCATGACTGCCTCCCGCAAATTTTTTACAGTTTGCCCAACCGGTCTGAAATCATGCGCAAACCCCTTGACAAATGCCGTATAATAAAAGCAGAAAAAAGAAAGGAAACAAAATTTATGTCATTTGAATATAAAACCAAAGGCACCTGCTCTCAGCGAATTCTCTTCGACATCATCGACGGCAAGGTGCATAACCTGCAGTTCATCGGTGGCTGCAATGGCAATCTCAAGGGCATCGGCTCTCTGGTGGAAGGCATGGATGTGGACGAGGTGATCACCCGGCTGGAAGGCACCACCTGCGGCATGAAGCCCACCTCCTGCCCCGATCAGCTGGCGCAGGCTCTGAAAGCAGCAAAGAACGGCTGACTTCACAATAAAGGAACGGATCCTCCGATCATGCGGAGGATCCGTTTTTTAGAGGCTTTCTGGGTTATTCACTGTCAGACTGGGCTTCCGACCGCTTCTGATCGCGGCAGATCCAGCGGTAGTAGATAATTCCGGCCACTGTCAGCACCAGCGTGATGGCCAGTGTGATGACAGCCATCACATAATTTTTCTGCCCTGCAGCGGCACCTGTTGCGGTAGATGTCACAAGGGATGGAATGCGTCCGATAGCCACAATCAGAAGCCAGCGCCCAAGCCGGATGGGGGTCAGCCCAGCAAAATAACTTAAAAAATCCTTGGGGGTTCCGGGGATGAGCATTAGAAGAAAGGCCAGTGTTTCCGCTTTTTTCGGGTTTTTCAGGAAGGAAAAGTGATGAATTTTCTCCGGCGGGAAAAAAACCTCCACCAGCCGCACACCAAACCGGCGAACCAGAGCAAAAACGATCCAGCTGCCCAGCAGAAAACCGGCAATGGTCAGGGCTGTTCCCTCCCAGAAACCAAAGGCGTACCCGGCCGCCAGCTCTACCGGCTCACCGGGGATGAAGGCGACCACCACCTGCAGCGCAACCATACCGATAAAAATCAGCCGTCCCCAGATCCCAAAGCTGTCCACCAATGCCTGAAACTGTGCAGGTTCTTTTGCGAGGCGAATCATTGGCACTCCAATGAAATAACCGACAAGGCCGCAAAACAGCAGGAAAATCAAAAAAGCCCCTGCCGCAACCCACTTTTTGTGCTGCTGTGTCATAAATACCTCACATCGTGTCAAATTCTGTCATAGAGTATAACACACATTCACCGGTGTAAACATTGAATTTTTATTAATTTTATTCTTCTACCAGAAATTTTTCGAGCTCGAGCAAGCCGTAGAGGATTGTAGCGTTGCACCAGCCGGTATATACACTGTACATGCCGCCCTCGTCAATGGGATTATTTTGGTCGGCACGGCCCGCCCAGCAGTGATTCTTGACATTATAAGAACCACGCCATGCGCCGTCCCACAGGTTGGACTCGCCCTGACACTGGATCTCCATCAAGAACTTTGCAAGACAGGTGGCGGCTTCCAGACAGCGTGCATCGTGCAGCACCTCATAGGTCTGTGTCAGACCCATCAGAGCAAAGCCCTCCGTGTAGACAAGATCACAAAGATTCGGATCTTCCTGCAACGATGCGCCAAGGGAAGAATCTGTGCAGTTGAGAATTGCACCATCCTCATGCTGGAGTGGCAGTACAAATTCCACTACCCGTTCCAGCGCGGTACGCAGCTGCTCGGAAGGGTCATAGTGCAACATCCGCCCCATGCAGAACAGGGCGATGGAGTTTTCGGAGGAAACAGGCCGCCAGTCTTCGCTTCTGTGCAGCTCATAGGAGGTCTGCAAACGGCCATCTGCATTCTGAATGGAGAGAATATAAGTAAGAGCTTTTCGTGCGCTGTCACGATAGATTTCTTCGCCGGTCAGTGCGCCCAGCTGAGCAAGGCCTGCCATCAGCCACAGTACGAAGCAAGGCCCTTTGTGCAGGCTCTGGGTCACGCCATTGTCGCGACGGAAGAAGGTGCCGTCCGGCAGTTGCATGCTCATCCAATAACCGGCAAGGATGCGGGCACTTTCCAGCAGACGCTGATCACCGGTCTGGTCATACAGATCAAGCAGGCAGATCAGTACCTTGCCATTGTCATTCTGCCAGCGGGCATAACCGGTACCGCCCTCCACAGTACCATCAAGCAGGTAGAAAGGGAAACTGCCGTACCATATGGACAGCGGATCCCGGTTCTGTACGCTAAGAAGCCAGTTGATGAAATTCTCATAAATGTCCTGTCTGCTCTCATCACCGTTGAGGCGTGCATGCAGCAGTATAGCCCGTGCCATTTCTGCGGTGCAGTCCGGACGTGTCCAGCACACCCGCTGGCCGATATTGATGCGGATACGCTCATAGACACCACCTGTGCCCCGATTGAAGGTCAGCATCTGGGTATCAACCCAATGCAGACACTTTTCTACACTGGCTGCAATGTCAGTTTTTTTCATATTTCTTTCCTCTTGTTTTCATATTATCCTTCACCGGCTGTGGCCGGGTCGGTATGATTTTCCACGGCGGTCAGGATTCTGCTGAGCAGTGCCTGCCGGCCGTCGCCCTTCTCGGCGGAGAAAGGAATGATTCGAATGTCCTCCGGCAGTTCCAGCACGGAACGGATCGTGGCAAGATTGGGGGCAAGCTCGCTCTTTTTCAGCTTGTCCATCTTGTTGGCCACCACCACAAAGGGACAGCCGCTGTCAAGAAACCATCGGGCCATGGTCACGTCCAGCGCCGTTGGCGGATGGCGGTAGTCCACGATCATAACCCCCAAATCAATGCGCCCGGCGGCAAAATACTGCTCTATCAGTCTGCCCCAGCGCTCTTTTTCCGATTGGGATACTTTTGCGTAGCCATATCCCGGCAGATCCACAAAGTAAGCCTGCCGATCTATGGTGAAATAATTGACATGAATGGTCTTGCCCGGCTTCTCCCCTACCCGGGCAAAATTCTTCCGGTTAAGCAACCGGTTGATCACCGAGGATTTTCCTACATTGGATTTTCCCGCAAAAGCGATCTCCGGCAGCCGCCGGGTGGGAAAAGACGCGGCAGAGGCGGCAGAAATGAGAAATTCCACATTATTCAGATTCATGGCTGCACCTCACTGGCGGATGGATGGCTTGCCCGGGCGAACTCGCAGCTCCTGCGGCAATTCCCCGATGACAGTGGGCTCCGCCGCGCTCAGCGGGGCCAGCGCCGTCTCCAGCACGGTATCCATACTTGCGGCGGACACAAAATTCAGCGCACGACGCACCGTCTGATCGATCTGCTCCAAATCCCGCAGATTGTCCTGCGGAATGATGACCGTATGGATGCCGCGACGCAGAGCCGCCATGGTTTTTTCTTTCAGACCGCCAATGGGCAGCACCCGACCCCGCAGGGAAATCTCTCCCGTCATGGCCACATCCCGCCGCACAGGGGTCAGGGTCAGGGCAGAGATCATGGCCGTGCAGACGGTTATACCGGCAGACGGGCCGTCCTTGGGCACCGCTCCCTCCGGGAAATGGACGTGGATATCCTTCGTGCGGTAAAAATCAGCCGCAATTCCCAGCCGGGAAGCATTGGCTCGGATGTAGCTGTAGGCCGCATGGGCCGATTCCTTCATCACATCACCCAGATTTCCCGTCAGCTCCAGCTTTCCGGTGCCGTCCATTACATTGACTTCCACCTGCAATGTATCGCCGCCCACGGCTGTCCATGCAAGACCTGTCACAAGACCGATCTCATTGTGCGCGGCGCAGGCATCCGGCAGAAATTTGCGCACACCCAGATATTGTTCCAGCTCTCCGGCCCGGATGAGCAGTTTTTTCCGCTCCGGCTCGTCCGCGTAGAGCATATCTGCCTTGCGACACAGCTGGGCGATGCTTCGCTCAAGATTACGCACGCCGGACTCTCGGGTGTAACCGTAGATGATCTCCCGGATGGCCTCATCTGTAATACGCAGCTGGGATTTTTTCAAGCCGTGGCGGGCAAGCTGCTTGGGGATGAGATGGTCTTTTGCGATCATCAGCTTTTCTTCGTCCGTATAGCTTCCCAGCTCGATCACTTCCATCCGGTCAAGCAGGGGTCGGGGTACGGTATCAAGGGTGTTGGCGGTGGTGACGAACATCACGTCTCCCAGATCGAAGGGAATTTCCAGATAATGATCCCGGTAAGTACGGTTCTGCTCCGCATCCAGCACTTCCAGCAGCGCCGATGCCGGGTCGCCCCGATGATCGACCCCCAGTTTGTCAATTTCGTCCAGCAGCAGAAGCGGATTGCTGCTGCCGGCCTGGGCGATGGCCGCCATGATCCGGCCGGGCATGGCACCGACATAGGTTTTGCGGTGGCCACGGATTTCGGCCTCGTCATGGACGCCACCGAGGGCGATGCGGGCCATTTTCCGATTCAGACTCCGGGCAATGGAGTATGCAATGGAGGTTTTACCCACACCGGGAGGGCCCACAAGGCACAAAATCTGCGGTGGCATCTGGGGCGCCAGCTGCCGCACGGCAATGGTCTCCAGAATGCGCTGCTTGACGGGTTCCAGACCGTAGTGATCCTTATCCAACACCCGGCGAACGGCGGTAACATCCAGCTTTTCCCTGGTGCGCACATTCCACGGCAGCTCCAGTACCGCGTCCAGATAGTTGCGCAGAACGGAGGTTTCCGCGGAACCATAGGGCTGCTTGCGCAGCCGTTCTACATCCTTCAGAAGCTTCTTCTCGCTTTGCTCCGGCAGGTGCAGGGCCGTGATTTTTTTCCCATATTCGTCAAATTCTGCCTGCTCGTCCCCTTCGCCCAGCTCCTCCCGGATGGCGCGGATCTGCTCGCGCAGGTAATATTCCTTCTGATTCTGGTCGATCCCGGCCCGGGTCTTGGCCTGAATGTCCGCATCCAGCTGCAACATCTGAATTTCCCGGTTGAGCAGGCGCATGGCCTCCTCCAATCGGCGAACGGGGTTGAGCTGGCACAGAAGATGCGCCTTGTCACCGTAGTCAATGCCGGAATTCTGGGCAATGGAGTCTGCAATAAAGCCCACATTTTCCGATGCCATCATTCGCAGCTGGGTGGACTGGGAGGGATGCTCCAGCATTTCACTGTAAATACCATAGAGCAGATTGGCCTCACGGCACAGGGCGCGATTGCGAACGGAGACGGGCACCGGCGTTTCCTCCAGCTCCTCCACCTGTCCGCACAGGTAGGGCTCCGTATGGGTCAGCTGGCAGATGCGTACACGATGCAGTCCGCCAACCAGCACCCGCAGACTTTCACCCTGGGTTTTCAGCACCTGCTTGACCTTCGCCAGCACACCAACGCCGTAAAGGCCACGCAGCTGTGGGTCATCCTCCACAATATCCTTCTGAGGTACCAGAACAATACGCTGGTCGGCCTTCATGGCCGCTTCCAGTGCCCGAACGGACTTTTCACGGCCGATATCAAAATGAACGGTCTGATCCGGAAATACCACCATGCCCCGCAGGGCCAGCACCGGCATCTGACCGGAAAACAGTTCTTCACTCATTCAGGTTTCACCATCCTTTGAAAAAAGGGGGCAGTTGCCTGCCCCCAAAACAGAAGTATCATGCCCCCGGCGCCTTGCGGGGATTGGCCGCGTCCCGCAGGATCGTCGGCTGTGCGCCGTGGACGCATTCGGCTGTAACGGTCACCTTGCGGATGGCCAGATCCGAAGGAATCTCATACATGATCCCGGTCATCAGCTTTTCCATCACAGCCCGCAGACCGCGCGCGCCGATCTGCCGCTGGGTTGCCTGTTCAGCAATGGCCAGCAGGGCATCGGGTGTGATCTCAAGCTCAACATTGTCCAGCGCCAGAAGCTGCTGGTACTGTCGCACCAGCGCGTTTTTCGGTTCCGTCAGAATGCGCACCAGATCTTCCTGCTTCAGGCTCTGCAAGCTGGTGATCACCGGCAGACGGCCCACAAGCTCCGGAATAATGCCGAATTTCAGCAGATCATGGGGCTGCACCTGGGAAAGCAGGGCACCCACATCCCGGGTCTTGCGGCTGGCCACATCTGCACCGAAACCGATGGCAGAGCGGTCAAGGCGATTTTCGATAATCTTATCGAGTCCATCGAAGGCACCGCCGCAGATGAAGAGAATGTTGCCGGTGTCCATCTGGATCAGATCCTGCTGGGGGTGCTTGCGCCCGCCCTGGGGCGGTACACCGGCCACGGTGCCCTCCAGAATTTTCAGAAGCGCCTGCTGCACACCTTCGCCGGAGACATCCCGGGTGATGGAGGTATTTTCACTCTTGCGGGCGATCTTATCCATTTCATCGATGTAGATGATGCCATGCTCGGCCCGATCCACATCGAAATCCGCCGCCTGCAGCAGCCGCACCAGAATATTCTCCACATCATCGCCCACATAGCCGGCCTCCGTCAGTGTGGTGGCATCGGCAATGGCAAAGGGAACATCCAGAATTTTGGCCAGTGTCTGGGCAAACAGGGTCTTACCGGAGCCGGTGGGGCCGATGAGAAGAATGTTGCTCTTCTGTAGCTCCACTTCGGACTGGTCGGAAAGATAAATGCGCTTGTAGTGATTGTATACGGCAACGGAAAGGGCGATTTTTGCCTCGTCCTGACCGATGATATACCCATCCATGTAGGTTTTCATCTCCATGGGGGTGGGCAGCTTCTGGTAAGGCGGCCGGGAGGATGCGTGATCCTCCTCCAGCAGTTCGCAGCAGGTTCTTACGCAGTCGCTGCAAATATACACGCCCGGGCCGGCGATCAACCGGCTCTGTTTTTCCCGCTTGCCGCAGAAGCTGCAGCAAATGGTATCCTGTTCATTCTTTGGCATCCGGTTTAACCGCCTTTCCGTGGTTCAGTGATGCTCCAGCACACGATCCACCAGACCGAACTGCAGCGCCTCCTGCGCGGTCAGGAAATTGTCCCGCTCGCAGGCAGCCGTCACTTCCTCCACGCTCTTGCCGGTATTCTGGGCCAGAATGGCATTCATCCGCTCCTTAATGGTCTGCAGGCGCTTCATATGAATGGCCATATCGGTGATCTGTCCCTGGGTTCCGGCGGAGGGCTGATGGATCATGATCTCCGCATTGGGCAGCGCCATGCGCTTGCCCTTTGTGCCGGCCGCCAGCAAAAACGCACCCATGGATGCGGCCATACCGACACAGATGGTTGCCACATCGCACTTGATGTACTGCATCGTATCGTAAATGGCCATACCGGCCGTAACACTGCCGCCGGGGCTGTTGATATAGAACTGGATATCCTTGTCAGGATCCTGCGCCTCCAGATACAGCAGCTGCGCTACAACCAGCGCCGCGGTGGTATCGTTGACCTCCTCGGACAGGAAAATGATGCGATCGTTGAGCAGACGGGAAAAAATGTCATAGCTGCGCTCACCGCGGCTGGTCTGCTCTACAACATAGGGTACTAACGGCATGGTAATGTCTCCTTTCTTGAGCTCGAAACATTGTAACCATTCAACTGGAAACTTATTCCTCGGTGCTTACGGCTTCCTCGGTATTCTCCGGGACCTTGGGGGCTACGGCCACGGCGTTGGCCACCAGCAGCTCCACAGCCTTGCGGGTCTGCAGGCTGGTCTTGATCTCGTCCGCGGGAACCATGGCCTTGATCTTCTCCAGCTCCATCTCATACTCGGCAGCCATCTTTTCATACTCGGCGGCGATCTCCTCGTCAGAAGCCGTCAGGCCCTCGGCTTCCACGATGGCAGCCAGGGTTACATTGGCCAGCGCCTGCTTCTCGGCGGTGGGACGGAAAGCGGAGCGCATGGTGTTCACATCGCCGCCCATCATCTTGGCATACTGCTCCATGGAGTAGCCGCTCATCTGCAGCTGGTAGGCAAAGCGCTCCATCTGGTTGTCCAGCTCGCTCTCCACCAGAGCCTTGGGCATATCCACAGTGGTGTTCTGGGCAGCCTTTTCCACACAGGCCTGTTCAAAGGCGGAGTCAGCCTGCTTCTGCGCCTTTTCCAGCGCCTTGGCACGGATGTCGGCCTTCAGCTCCTCCAGCGTCTCAAACTCGGAGACGTCCTTGGCCAGCTCATCGTCAATGGCGGGCACATTGGTCACAGTCAGCTTATTCAGCTTCACATGGAACACAACGCTCTTGCCGGCCAGATTTTCATGGTAGTTCTCGGGGAAGGTGATGTCGATATCCTTCTCCTGGCCGATCTCCATGCCGACGATCTGCTCTTCAAAGCCGGGGACAAACTGGCCGGAGCCAAGGGTCAGATCGTGGCCCTCGCCCTTGCCGCCTTCGAAGGGAACGCCGTTGTCAAAGCCCTCGAAATCGATGTTGGCGGTGTCGCCCATCTCGGCAGGACGCTCCACATTCTCGGTGGAGGCAACATTCTGGGCCATGCGGGAAAGCTCAGCATCCACCTGCTCATCGGAGACGGTGACCTCGTTCTTTTCCACTTCAATGCCCTTATACTGGCCCAGCGTGACCTCGGGATAGACCTCGGTGGTTAGGGTCAGGGTGACGATGTGATCATCGCTGATCTGCAGATCGTTCAGACTGGGACGGCCGATGGCCTTCAGATCCTGCTCCACAACGGCGTACTGGTAGATCTCGGGGAAGATCTCGTCCAGACCGTCCTCATAGAACACATGTGCGCCATACATGCTTTCGATCATCTTGCGGGGCGCCTTGCCCTTGCGGAAGCCGGGCAGCTGGATGTTCTTGCGCTGCTTGAGGTAAGCGGCGTTGACACCCTTTTCCATCAGCTCATGATCGATCTCCACCACGATGGTGGCCTCATTGCCTTTTCTTTCGATGCTCTTGACATTCATGTCTCGTTTCCTCCAAATTATAGGCCGCATAGTGCAACCATTCTATTTTTTTACTTAAGCTGTTCTATTCTAGCAGAGATTGCGAAAATTGTCCACCCTTTTTTCAAACTTTTTTGATTTGGAAAATAAAAAAAGCGGGATATCACCCAGACCTTTCATGGCCGGGCGGTATCCCACAGAAAAATCAGAGGTTTCTCAGTCCATGACCCGGCAGGGCCGGAATTTCAGTCGGTCTGCCGAAACCAGCCGGAAGGTTACATGGTTCCACAGTCCCTCCTGCGCCAGAGCGTGGCTGGCACCGTGCAGATGGCCGTAAAAGCATTGCTGCACTTCATATTTTTCCAGCAGTGCCAGAATTTCCGGGCATTCATAGCCCCGGTAGCGGGGCGGATAGTGCAGAAATACCATTTTCTGCCGCTCCCCTGCCGCTTTCAGCGATGTTTCCAGCCGGATCAGCTCCCGCCGGAACACCTTTTCGTCATGGGCGCCGCTGCGCTCCTCTTCAAAAAACCAGCCCCGGGTGCCGCAGATGGCCACGCCGCTGTATTCATAGCAGTTGTTGTTGAGAATATGAAAATCTTCAAAGCCGTTTCCGGCGCAGAACTGGTCGAATTTTGCCACCGTGTTCCACCAGTAGTCGTGATTTCCCTTGAGAATGATCTTCCGGCCGGGGATATTTTCCTGCATCCAGGCAAAATCGGCTGTCGCCTCCTCCAGCCCAAGAGCCCAGCTCAGATCCCCCAGCAGGATGGTGGTATCCTCCGGCCGGATCACGGAAAGCCCCTCCCGAAGCTTTTCCAGATACCCGACCCAGGCTCCGCCGAATACATCCATGGGTTTGCTTGCACCCAGACAAAGGTGCAGATCACCGATTGCGTAAAGCGCCATTGTTCCTCCCGGTTTTATTGCAGCTGTTCGGCCAGCTGCGGTGCCTCGATCCCCAGTGCGTAGGCAACGGTGCGGTCGTCACACAGGGGGCTGCGCTCGGACAGCAGCAGGCAGGTACTCCCCTGCCCGGACTTGGAGCGGTAATCCAGCAGCGCGCCGTAGGCCAGCGCGTCATAGGGGCTGAGAATGTAGTGGGCTGTGCTGCAAACATTGTGGATGACACTGTCCACTCTGGAAATGCTGGATACGGCGGTGAAAATGCCGGCCCGCAACGGCTCGAACGATTCCTCCTGCGGGACATAGTGTCGCCCGGCACGGCGAAGCGTCTCAAAGCGGACGGCTTCTTCCGGCCCAAGCACGCTGTAGATCAGACGGCCAAGACCAACCGGCGCGTTATAGTCACACAGAGGGGTCAGGGTATCCAGCACCGTCTCACCGGTGGCGATATCGCCCAGATTGAAAAGATCCCACAGACCGCTGTTTTCATTGCAGCCGATGACGATGGTGCCAATGGGCAGTCCCATTTCACGGGCAAACCATGCGGCCATGGGTGCGGAAAAATCACCGGTGGCGAGGGTGATATCCAGCTTTTCCCCCTTCTCCAGCTGTTTTTCCGACACAAGAAGCCCGTAAAGGCCGAAAATCGCGGCAATACGCACAGCAACCCGCAGCCAGCTACTCGCCGGGGCCTCCGGCTCTTCCACTCGCAGCAGGCGGGAGACGGCAGCAAGGCCGTCTTCAAAATCCGGGTGTTCCTTCTGCCACAGACGGGCAATGGCAACCCTGTGGGAAATGGCGTGGATACAGGGCACCTGCGCTCCCATGGCATCGCAAAGGGCCTGCGCCGTCAGCCGGACGCCCAGCAGCCGGTACAGCAGCTGGGAGATGGTCTCCCAGTATGGCTGTTCGACCAGCTGCCGGATGGCATCACCATCGAACTTCGGCAGCCGGAAGGGCAGGAAAAGTCCCCCGTCCGGTGCGGTATCGTGGTGTATGGCACGGTAGGCCGTGTATGTATCATATCGGCTATTGGTGGAAAGGTACAGCATGGGAAAACACCTCCATTGCGTTATTCCAGAAAACGTTGCGCACGATCCGCTCTCCGGCACCCCGGCGCAACAGGGCATCGGCCATGGCTGGATAGCTCTGCACCCCATCAAATCCGGCGGGAAGACGGTCGCAACCGTCCAGATCGCCGCCGAGGGCGATGTGCCGGCCCTCGGGATCCAGTTCCAGGAAGTGACAGATATGGTCACAGATCGTGTCAAAATCCGGATTTTCCCCAACAAATTCGGCGCACTGGTTGAAGCCTGCCACGCCGCCGGTGCCGCAGATGGCACGGAACATGTCGTCCGTCAGGTTGCGGCTGTGGCCACAGACGGCACGGGAATTGGAATGAGTGGCCACGATGGGGGCGGCGGTGATATCCAGAATATCCCGGAAACCGGCATCGCTGATGTGGCTTACATCCACCAGCATACCCAGCCGCTGGGCCTCCCGGACGTATTCCCGGCCGAGATCCGTCAGCCCCTCGCCGGTCACATGGGAGCCGGTCAGGGCGTTGCTTTCGTTCCAGCCCAGAGAGGTCATGCGAAAGCCGACCTTCTGCATCAGCTCCAGAAGCTGGGGGTCAAAGCTGATGCCGGCGGTGCCCTCCATGGTCAGAACGGCGGACATTTTGCCGTTTTTCAGGTTTTCTTCCACATCCGTGGCAGAAAAAGCCAGAGAAATTATGTCCTCGTGCTGTTGCAGCTGTGCCATAATCATGGAAAGCTCCTGCTCGAAAACGTCCGTGGGGCTTTTCCCCATCCACTGGCGCATGGCAGGGGTGGTAAAGCAGGCAAAGCACTGGCAGTAGCCGTCCAGTTCCGAAGCCCGGCGCAGGTCAATGTGCAGAGAATTCTCGAAAAGTCCACCACCGGTGGACACATCAGGGTTCAGCAGTGCCAGAGCGGTATCACAATGGAGATCAAAAACAGGAAATTTCATGCAAAAGCGTCCTCCAAATGGTGAATTTCAGGGGATAAAGTTGCACGTCCATCAGGGGCGTACACCTCGATCACGTCAAAACGGGGCTGCAATTTTGTGGGATAGCGGGACAGATAACAGGCGGCGGTGGTGCGCAGACGATCCTGCTTGCGCCGGTCAACGTAGGCACTGGGTGGGGCGAAATCCCCGTTTTTCCGGAGCTTGACCTCTACAAAAACCAGAAATTTCCGGTTCCGGGCGATCAGGTCGATCTCACCGAAACGGCAGCGATACCCGGCGGCCACGATCCGGTAGTGCCGGTCACGCAGATAGCGGGCGGCCAGCTCCTCGCCCCATGCGCCGTCAAGCTTTGTCCTGCCCATAAAATTTGCGCAGGAAGCTCATGCGGTGGATCGGGCAGGGGCCGCAGCGCCGCAGGGCTTCATAGTGGGCCCGTGTACCGTAGCCCTTGTGGATGTCAAAGCCGTACTCGGGATACTGCCGGGCCAGCTCCAGCATCACATCGTCCCGGCTGACCTTGGCCAGCACGGAGGCGGCAGCGATATTGGCGCTGCGGCTGTCCCCTTTAACAACGGTTTCTACTTTTATACCAAAATCCGTTTGTCGATTGCCGTCGATCAG
>CAZMBL010000042.1:13854-15457 GCA_964564605.1 uncultured Oscillospiraceae bacterium | reverse complement strand
GAGGTCACCTTCCAGCCGGATCCGGAGATGTTCGACACCCTGGTCTACGACTACGAAATTCTTCACGAGCGGATGCGGGAGGAAGCCTTCCTCAATGCCGGCATTTCCATCACCATCACTGATGCCCGGCAGGACGAGCCCCTTTCCGAGACCATGTGCTACGAGGGCGGTATCCGGGAGTTTGCCACCTGGTGCAACCGCAACAAAACCCCCATCCACCCGGATGTGGTCTACATGAGCGGCCGGAAGGGGGACGCCTCCGCCGAGATTGCCCTGCAATACAACGACGGCTACAACGAATTTCTCCTGTCCTTTGCCAACGATGTGCGCACCCCCGAGGGCGGTATGCATGAGACCGGCTTCAAGACGGCTCTGACCCGGGTGCTCAACGCCTATGGCGTGAAAAACGGCATTATCAAGGGCGATGACAAGGTTTCCGGCGAGGACTGCCGGGAGGGTATCACCGCTATCATCTCCGTGAAGCTGACCGATGCCCAGTTCGAGGGGCAGACCAAGGCCAAGCTGGGCAACGCCTACATCCGCACACTGGTGGATCAGGTGGTGACGGAGCAGCTGACCACCTTCTTCGAGGAAAATCCCGCTATCGCCCGGATCATTCTGGACAAGGCCATGATGGCCAACCGGGCCCGGGAGGCTGCCCGCAAGGCCCGGGAATCCATCCGCCGCAAGACCGGGCTGGAGTCCGGCCAGATGCCCGACAAGCTGCAGGACTGCAACGAGCGGGATCCGGAGCTGTGCGAAATCTATATCGTGGAGGGTGACTCCGCGGCAGGCTCTGCCATTCAGGGCAGAGACTCCCGGTTCCAGGCCATTCTGGCCATGTGGGGCAAGATGCTCAACGTGGAAAAGGCCCGGGCCGACAAGATCTACGGCAATGACAAGCTGTATCCGCTGATCGTGGCGCTGGGCGCGGGAATCGGGGAAGAGTTCGATCTGGAAAAGCTGCGCTATCACAAGGTGATCATCATGTCCGATGCGGACGTGGACGGCGCCCACATCCGGACGCTGCTGCTGACCTTCTTCTTCCGCTATATGCGGCCGCTGATCGAAAACGGCTACGTCTATTCCGCAGTGCCGCCGCTGTACAAGCTCAAGCGGGGCAAAACGGAGCGGGTGGCCTACTCTGATGAGCAGCGGGATGCGGTTTCCGCCGAAATGCGCGGGGAAAATCCCAATGTGAAGGTGGATATTTCCCGGTTCAAGGGCCTTGGCGAAATGGATCCCCACGAGCTGTGGGAGACCACCATGGATCCGGAAAAGCGCTCCCTGCGCCGCATTACCCTGGAGGATGCCCGCCGCGCGGACGAAATATTCACCATCCTCATGGGCGAACAGGTCGAACCCCGCAAAGACTGGATCGAACGCAATGCCAAATACGCCCTGAATATCGATATTTAACAGAAACCATATGGCATTGCGAAGTTAGTGCGCACACTGGTGTGGCAATTCCCCCGATTTTCCGGACTGTCGGAAAATGGGAATTGTACGTCTAACCGGGAGATTGCCACGTCGGCCTACGGCCTCCTCGCAATGACAGCAGGTTGTGGTGCGTCAAAGTTGGGGGCGCCGCCCCCTACGGTAC
>CAZMBL010000042.1:0-13754 GCA_964564605.1 uncultured Oscillospiraceae bacterium | reverse complement strand
GTGCGTGCGGGCCGATGTGCCTCAATCGGCCTCCGGCCTGCCTGCAATGACAGCAGGTTGTGGTGCGTCAAAGTTGGGGGCGCCGCCCCCTACGGTACAACATCGAACACTGTGCGTGCGGGCCGATGTGCCTCAATCGGCCTCCGGCCTGCCTGCAATGACAGCATGACCCTGAAATGAACCCTTGTCAAACAGGTTTGACTTATTTTTTGGAGGTGCTTTATGGCACATAATCGTTCTTACAAGCCGGAGGATATTCGTTTTCCGGATCAGGTCATCACCCAGAGCAATCTGGTGGATGAAATGGAGAAATCCTACATCGAATACGCCATGTCCGTCATTGTCGGGCGGGCGCTGCCCGATGTGCGGGACGGATTGAAGCCTGTCCACCGCCGTATTCTCTACACCATGTACGAAAGTGGCCTGACGGCGGATAAACCGTTCAAAAAATCCGCCACCTGTGTCGGTGACGTGCTGGGTAAATATCATCCCCATGGCGACAGCTCCGTGTATGATGCCATGGTGCGTCTGGCGCAGGATTTCTCCATGCGCTACATGCTGGTGGACGGCCACGGCAACTTCGGCTCCGTGGACGGCGACCCCCCGGCGGCCTACCGTTACACCGAGGCACGGCTGAGCAAAATGTCCGCCGAAATGCTGCGCGACATTGACAAGGAAACCGTAGACTGGGATCCCAACTTTGACGAAAGCCGACAGGAGCCCCGTGTGCTGCCCAGCCGCTTTCCCAACCTGCTGGTCAACGGCTCCTCCGGCATCGCCGTGGGCATGGCCACCAACATCCCGCCCCACAATCTGACGGAGGTTATTAACGCCTGCATCTGCGTGCTGGACGATCCGCAGGCCTCCATGACTGACCTGATGGAGCATATTTCCGGCCCGGATTTCCCCACCGGAGGCATCATCATGGGTCGCAGCGGCATTCGGGCCGCCTACGCCACCGGCCGTGGCAAGGTTGTGGTGCGGGCCCGCACCGAATTTGAGGAATTCGGCAAGGACCGGATGCGCATCATCGTCACAGAGCTGCCGTATCAGGTCAACAAGCGTCAGCTGATCAAAAACATTGCCGAGCAGGTGAAGGACAAGCGTCTCGACGGCATTTCCGACCTGCGGGACGAGACCGACCGCAATGGTATGCGCATGGTCATCGAGCTGAAAAAGGATGCCAATCCCCAGGTGGTGCTCAATAACCTGTTCAAGCAGACGGCGCTGCAATCCAGCTTCGGCATCATCATGCTGGCGCTGGTGGACAACCAGAAGCAGCCGAGAATTCTGACCCTGCGGCAGATCATCGATGAATATCTGCACCACCAGCAGGATGTTCTGACCCGCCGCACCCGCTTCGACCTGCGCCGGGCGCAGGAGCGGGCCCACCTTCTGCAGGGCCTGCTGATCGCCCAGGACAATATTGACGAGGTCATCCACATCATCCGCACCGCCTATGACGATGCAAAGCAGAAGTTGATGGAGCGCTTCGAACTGGACGATATTCAGGCGCAGGCCATTCTGGACATGCGACTGAAAGCACTGCAGGGGCTGGATCGGGAGAAGCTGCAAAATGAATTTGACGAGCTGCAGCAGCGCATTGCATACCTCGACTCCCTGCTGGCGGACGAAAAGAAGCTGCTGGGCGTGCTGCGGGACGAGCTGATCGAGATCCGGGATAAATTCGGAGACAAGCGCAAAACCGAAATTCAGGATATCGAGGACGAGCTGGACATCGAGGATCTGATCGAAGAGGAGACCTGTGCCTTCACACTGTCCAACCACGGCTATATCAAGCGGATGCCCGTGGATACCTACCGCACCCAGAGCCGGGGCGGCCGGGGTGTCAATGCCCAGAATTTGAAGGAAGAAGATTATGTAAAGTCCCTGAACATTGCCTCTACCCATGACCATATGCTCTTCTTCACCGACCGGGGCCGGGTGCATCACCGCAAGGGCTACCAGATACCGGAGGCGGGCCGCACGGCCCGGGGCACGGCCATTGTCAATGTGCTACCCATCGAGCCGGGCGAAAGCGTGACCGCCATGGTCATCACCCGGGAATTTGACGATCAGGAATACCTGATGATGGTGACAAAATTCGGCACCGTCAAACGCATTCCCTTCATCGCCCTGAAAACCAACCGCAAGGGGGGCATCCGGGCCATCACGCTGGAGGAGGGCGATCAGCTGATCAACGTCATCCGCACCGGCGGCGATGACAAGGTGGTGCTGACCACCCGGCAGGGCATGGCCATCTGCTTCCATGAAAATGATGTGCGCCCCATGGGCCGCGATGCCGCCGGTGTGCGGGGCATCCAGCTCAATCCGGGAGACTATGTAGTGGGTGCCCAGCGCTATGACGAGAGCGGCACCCTGCTGACCGTCACGGAAAAGGGCTACGGCAAGCGCACCGCCCTGAGCGAGTATCTGCGCACCGGCCCCGATGGGCAGAAGATGCCCCAGAGCCGTGGCGGCAAGGGCCTGAAAAACTACAACATCACAGAAAAAACCGGCCCCGTGGCCGGCTGCTGTGTGGTGGGCGAGACGGATGACGTGATGGTCATCGAAAACGGCGGTGTCATCATCCGCATTCCCGCCGCCTCCATCAATGTCTACAAGCGGGATGTGCAGGGCGTGATCGTCATGCGGGTCGAGCCGGGCAATCAGGTGGTGTCCATCGAGGCCGTGGAAAATCTGGAGGAAGCATGAAAACCGTTACCCTCTACACGGACGGGGCCTGCTCTGGCAACCCCGGCCCCGGGGGCTGGGGCGTGATTTTGGAGTATATGGGCCACGAAAAGGAGCTTTCCGGCGGGGCGGACAACACCACCAACAACCGCATGGAGCTGACCGCCGTGATCCGCGGCTTGCAGGCCCTGCGGGAGCCCTGCATCGTGGAGCTGTACAGCGACAGCCGCTATGTCATTGACGGACTGCAAAAGGGCTGGGCAGCATCGTGGCAGAAGCGTGGCTGGATCAAATCCGACAAAAAGCCCGCCCTGAACCCGGATTTGTGGGAGCAGCTGCTGGCGCTGACCGCCGGACACGAAATGCGCTACCACTGGGTCAAAGGCCACGCCGAAAATCCGAAAAACAACCGCTGTGACCAAATGGCCGTGCAGCAGTGGGAAAAAATCAAAAATTCCAGAGGGTAAAAGGCGGAAAATGGCCTGCAATTGACAAAATTAAGCGGTCCTTGCGAGAAGGCGCAGCCGACGTGGCAATCCACAAAAGGATTCTGTCATTGTGAGCCGGTGACCGATGTCACTGGCTCGCAATGACATGCTGACGCTTTTGCGTCTCAATCACCCCTGCGATGGCCGGGGGTAAAACCGGGCACATGAAATTGACTGCGAGGAAAAATTATGTATCTATCCATTGGCAATGATCTGGCGGTGCGGGAGCGGTCGGTGATTGGGATTTTCGATCTGGACAACACCTCCACATCCAAGCGCACCCGGGCGTTTCTGGAGCAGGCGGAGCGGCTGGGGCAGGTGGTGCCCTGTGACGAGCTGCCGAAATCTTTCGTCCTGACGGCGGAATACGGCCTTGACCGGGTGTACCTGTCTCCGCTGACCAGTGCCACACTGGAAAAGCGTGCCGCCGGGAAATAATTCCCATTTCACAACAAAAAAACGACCCGTGGTAGGGAAAATCTTACCACGGGTCGAATTTTTATGGTCTCTTACTCGGAGAACAGGTAGCTGACCAGCTTGGTGGCCAGAATAATGATGCCGATGATGGCGAAAATCACCAGCATACCGATGCCCATATAGCGCAGATTTTCCACGAAACGGGCAGGCTCAAAGCTCAGCTGCGGCGCGCTTTGCGCTGCAGCAGTCAAAATCAGATGCTGCATAGTGCCCCTCCTTTACGAGAACAGATACAAAATGATGCCGCCGGCGATCACGGAAGCAATCTGGCCGGAAACATTGACACCGATGGAGTGCATCAGCAGGAAATTCTGAGGATCCTCCTCCAGCGCCATTTTGTGGACGATCCGCCCGGACATGGGGAAGGCGGAAATACCGGCCGCGCCGATCATGGGGTTGACCTTTTTCTTCAGGAAAAGGTTCAGAAATTTCGCAAACAGCACACCGCCCGCCGTGTCCACCACGAAGGCGATCAGTCCCAGACCCAGAATCAGCAGGGTATCCAGCTTCAAAAACTGGTCTGCCGTCATGTTGAAGGCCACGGAAATGCCGAGGAAGATGGTGATCAGGTTGGCCAGCACCTTCTGCGCCGTTTCCGACAGGCTGTCCAGCACGCCGCACTCCCGGATCAGGTTGCCGAACATGAGGAAGCCGATCAGCGCCGTGGCCTGGGGGATGATGGCCGAGGCCACCACGGTGATGATGATGGGGAAGAGGATGCGGGTACGGCGGGAGACGGACTTCTGCTCATAGGGCATGCGGATCAGCCGCTCCTTTTTCGTGGTAAGCAGGCGAATGACCGGCGGCTGGATAATGGGCACCAGCGCCATGTAGGAATAGGCGGCCACGGTGATTGCCCCCACATAGCTTGAGCCAAGGGTGTTGGCCACGGCAATGGAGGTGGGGCCGTCCGCCGCGCCGATGATGGCGATGGAGGCGGCATCTTTGATTTCCGGGAAGAAGACGCTGGCCATGCACAGCGTGAAGAAAATGCCGAACTGCGCCGCTGCGCCGAAGAGCATCAGCTTGGGATTGCTCAACAGGGGGCCGAAGTCGATCATGGCACCGATGCCGATGAACAGCAGCAGGGGAAACAGCTCATTGGCAATACCGGCGTTGTACAGCTCCTGAATGGGACCCACCAGCGCATCGGAATGGGGAATGTTGACCAGAATGGTGCCAAAGCCCATGGGCAGCAGCAGGGAAGGCTCCATCTCCTTGCCAATGGCCAGATACACCAGCAGACAGCCGATGGCGATCATGATCAGGTCATACCGGTCAAAGGCCAGCAGGTTTTGATACAGAATTTCCATATGCGCCTCCTTAGCCCAGCACCACCAGCGCGGTGCCGGTGTCCACGGCGGAGCCCTTGGCGGTCAAAATCTGGCTGACGGTGCCATCGTGGGGCGCAAGGATCTCATTTTCCATTTTCATGGCCTCCAGCACGCAAAGCAGCTGACCCTCGCGCACCTGCTGGCCAACGGCAACGGCCACCTGCAAAATGGTGCCGGGCATGGGCGCGGCCACGCAGGTGCCTGCGCCGGGCGCGGCCGGGGCGGGGGCGGCAGCAGGGGAGTCGGCGGCCGGGGAAGCGGGCATGGCCGGGGCGGCGGGGGTGGGAGCGTAGGCACTGTACTGCTCCATGGTCATGGGCTCGGCCAGCTCCACCTCTACCAGATAGGTTTTTCCGTTGAGCGTCAATTCATATTTCATGCTTTTTCGATCTCCTTGATTGAAATGAAGCGCAGGGTATTGATGGGCTTGCCAAGCTTGTCCGCCACGATGGCCATGGCCATGGCGGCGATTTTGGGATCAACATCGTGGAGCATAATCTGTCCGGCGGCACCGGGAGCCTCGGGTACGGGTGCGGGGGGCGCCGTGGGTTCGGCCGGGGCGGCGATTTCGGATGCCCCACGGCGGCGGGACAGATACCGGCGCACGGTCAGCAGCGCCACAATGGCCAGCAGACACAGCACCATGATCAGCGCCACCGGGTCACCCTGCGGTGTTGCGGTGAGAAACAGCATAGTGGATCCTCCAGATTTCATTTTGACAATTTAATTGTAACAGGAAGGAAAGAGGAAGTAAAGCGAACCGGGACGTTCTTTGGTAAAAATTAGCCGGAAGTGAATTTGCCTTCCCCTTTGGGAAGGTGGCCCGGCGGTACGCCGGGTCGGAAGAGGGCTTCCCGAAAGGAAGCGTCACCGAAGGTGACAGGGGGTGCGGCAAAGGGGCGTCGAGGGCGCCGCCCCCTACAATGGGAGAAACCATCCGGGGGATTGCCACACCAGTGTGCGGACTGGTTCGCAATGACATTTTTTACAATGCCATACATCCTTCAAAACGGCAGGGGGCAGAGGCGCTTTTGCGCCTCTGCCGTTGCTTATAAATCAGTTTTCCGTTTCGGCCTTTTCGCCGGAGAGGAGCTTGCCGCCCAGTGCGCCGACCAGCAGGCTCTTCAGATCGATACCCATACCGGCGGAAATTCCTTCGGTGATCTGGGTGGTGGAATTGACGATATCGCCCACCAGCCTGGCCGAATTGCCATCGCCGTACATGGTGATCTTATCCACCTTGGACAGAGGCTCAGCCACGTTTTTGGCGATCTCGGGCAGGGCACCCATGATCATCTCCACCACGGCGGCTTCGCCGTACTTCTTCATGGCCTCCGCCTTCTTGTCGATACCTTCGGCCTCGGCCAGTGCCTTGGCCCGGATGGCCTCCGCTTCCGCGCGGCCCACGGCGGCGATACCCTCCGCCTCCTGCTCCTGGGCGAAGCGCTTCGCTTCCGCCAGCTTCATTTCGGCTGCGGCCTGCTGTTCCTGCTCAAAACGCCGGGCTTCGGCATCCTTCTGCCGCTTGAACAGCTCCGCCTGGGCCTCCTGCTCCTGCCGGTAGCGCTCGGCATCGGCCTTGGCCCGGATCTCCGCGTCCAGCGTCTGCTTTTTGACCTCTACTTCCCGGGCCTTCAGCTCCGCTTCCCGCTCCGCCTTGGCGATGTTGGCGTTGGCAGAGGTGACCTCGATGGTCTTGCGCTGCTCCTGCTCCTGAATGGAGTAGGCCGCGTCCGCCTCCGCTTTCTTCACATCGGACTGCTGTTTCAGTTCCGCCTGCCGGATGGACAGGGAGGTCTGCTTCTCCGCGATCTCCATTTCCGCCTGCACCTTTGCATCGTTGGCCTCCTTGGAAGCCTGCGCCTGGGCAATGGCGATGTCCCGCTCCGCCTGCGCCTTGGCCACGGCGGCACCCTTCTTGATCTGGGAGATGTTGTCGATACCCAGATCCTCGATCACGTTGTTCTGATCGGCAAAGGACTGGACATTGAAGGAGATCATTTCCAGACCCATCTTCTCCAGATCAGGAATGGCGTTCTCCTGCACCCGCTCACCGAAGGCCTTGCGGTCGGTGACCATTTCCTCCAGCCGCATCTGGCCCACGATTTCACGCATGTTGCCTTCCAGCGTATCCTGCACCCGGGAGATGATCATGTTTTCATTCTCGTTGAGGAAGAATTTGGAGGCGAGGGTCATCATTTCCGGGGTCTGGCCGATGCGGATTTTCACCGTGGCATCGACCTTGACGTTGATGTACTCGGCGTTGGGGACGTAGTCCGTGGTTTTTACGTCCACGGAGAACATTTTCAGGCTCAGTTTATCCATCCGCTCCAGAAAGGGAATGCGGATGCCGGCTTTTCCGATGAGAATGCGGGGCTTGCGGAAGCCGGAGATGATGTAGGCCGTGTCAGGCGGGGCCTTGACATAGCCGATGCTGACCAGAACGATCAGCGCGACAACGGGGATCACGATGTACCATAGCATAAATGTTTCCTCCTGTTTATTTTTAATTTTTACTGGATGCCAGCACACAGTCGATGGCCAGCACCACCGCCAGCGCCGTCAGGGCATCGGCGGGGTTGGCAACGTTCAGCTCATAGCTGTCGCCCCAGGTCATCCACTCCTTGCTGATGGTGGCCACGGTGCGGCTTCCGCAGGTGATGGCATACTCGTGGGCGAGAAACTCGCCCTCCACATCCCAACCGGGGCCCTCCACATAGAAGCGGTGATGGAACAGGGCGAAATCCTGCCGGATGCAGGCAACCTCCCGGCCATCGATGATGACCTGATAGCTGCGCAGGAAGGAGGGCACCTCCTGCCGCAGATACAGAACCTCCCGCTCCTGGCGGTCACAGACATGGAGCCTGCGGCCAAGGGTGAAAATTTCCCCCTCCACCTGATAAATTTCCTGTCCCGCTTCATCCCGCACGGCGAAGCTGGCACCGATGGTAAACACATGCTGATTGATATAAAGCTTCATGGTAACCTCCTGTCCGGCCCGGATGGTGCCGGGCGCGGGGATCAACCGGCAGCACCGATAAGAATTTTGGCAAGTTCGGAATTGGCATCGAGGATGACCGTCTTTTCATCGCCGGTCAGGCTGGCTTTCAGGGCATCCAGCGCCAGAATGAACTGGTAGAAATCCTTCTTTTCCGGGGAGTCGTAAGCCTGCGCCAGCATCTGCATGTAGGTGGCTTCACCGTCGGCTTCCAGCTTGGCGGCCTCGGCCCGGGCGTTGGAAATGGTGATGTTGACGGTCTTATCCACCTCGTTGCGGATCAGGGAGGCTTCTTTGTTGCCATCGGCGGTGAATTTCTCCGCCATCTGGTTGCGCTCGGAGATCATGCGCTGGTAGACGGCGTTGAGGTTGCTCTCCGGCAGGTCGAAGCGCTTGATTTTCACATCTTCCACCACGATGCCGTAGGAGGCCACATCCTCGCTGACGGTCTGGGTGATGCCCTCATAGATGCCGTTGCGCAGGGCGCCATCGTCCATATTGATGATATCCGCCTGGGCCAGTCGGCCCATGGCCCGCTTGAGGACGCTGTAGGTGATGGAGTCCAGCCGATCCTCCGCCTTGGACACGGAGCCCAGGGCCCGGTAGAACTGCTGGGGGTCGGAGATCCGCCAGAGAATGTAGCAGTCCACGGTCATGTTCTGCTTGTCGGAGGTCAGTACCTCGGACGGGGGGATGTCATAAAGCTGGGTTGCCTTGGAAAAATACTGCACCTGATCCACAAAGGGAATGCGGAAATGCAGCCCGGCCTCGGAGGTGGTGCCCACGATCTCGGAGAAGCGGAACAGGCAGGCAAATTCATCCTCCTGCACGGTGTACACCGATGCCGACACCACGATCACCACCGCCAGCACAATGGCGGCAATCCAGATGGTTTTCTTCATGTTCATATTACTTGCCTCCTGTCAGGGACTCCAGCGGCAGGAGCATATTCAGCCCGTCGCTGCTGCCGGTGTTGATATACAGCTTCACACCGGGAAGAATTTGGGAAATGGCCTCATAATACATCCGGGCCCGGGTGATATCGGGGTTCTGGATATACTCGGCGTACATGGCCTCGAACATGGCCACGGCCTCGGTGGCCTCGTTGATGCGCTTCTGGCGCAGATATTCGGCATTTTGCAGCAGCTGATCCGCCTGGGCCTCCGCGCCGGGGAGCTGGGCATTCTGGTAGGCTTTGGCTTCGTTGACCACGGCCTCGGCCTGCTGCTTGGCGGTCTCCACCGCCTTGAACGCTTCGATCACATCGTATGTAGGGGGTTCGGCATCCTGAATGCGCACATCCACCAGTGTCAGACCAATGTCATATTTCGCCAGAATTTCCGTCACCAGATCCTTCACCTGCATCTGGATGCTCTCCTTGCCGTCGGTCAGCACACTGTCCACGGCGGCGGAGCCCACCACGTTGCGCACCTGACTCTGGATGAGATTGCGCAGGATCAGCTCCGGCTCGGTGGAGGAGAAGAGGTAGGCCACGGGATCCGTGATCCGGTATTCCACGAAAAAGTCCACATTGACGATGTTGTAGTCGCCGGTGATCATGGTGGACTCGTTGGTTTTGAAGGTGGTGCCGTTGTTTTCCTCGTTGGAATAGCCAAGCTCGATCTTCTGATAGACATTCACGTCCACCTTGTGAACCTGCTGAATGCCGAAGGGGATTTTGAAATGCAGGCCGGGATTGGTGATGCCCGTGACCTTGCCGAAGGTGGTGACTACGGCCTGCTGCTTATCGTCCACGGTGTAATAGCCGGTGAACACCAGCACCAGCGCCAGCACCACGGCCACACCCAACAGGATATAGCGCCGGATCCGGGCGGGGTCTGTGTTACTTTCCTTCCGGGGCGGGTTCTCCCGCACCCAGCGATAGTTTCCGTTTTCCATTGTTTTTGCTCCTTTTATAGTTTGGTTTACAGCTGCGCCACCATGGCGGCGGTCTGCCGGTGCAGCTGATCGGCGGCCCAGGCGGTGAGCATGATGGCCAGCACCTTGCTAACCCGCTCCTTCGCACCGGGGACGGGTTCGGTATAGTCGGCCAGGGCCTGCGAAATCGCCGCCTGCCGCCCCTGCTCGTTCTTCATCTCCCGGAAACCGGCCGCCAGCTGTACAAACAGGAAATACAGCCGTGCGTCATCGATCACATCATCGGACGCATCATCCAGATCGCCGTTGATATAGGTCAGCAGCCCGCAGATGCGCTCCATACTCAGCACGCTTTTGAGCATGTTGATGGTGATGATGCGGCACAGCTGATTCATATTGTACCGCTTGCGATCCGGCGGCGGGAGGAATCCCCGCTTGACCCAGTTCTGAATGGTGTACGGCTCCAGCCCGGTGACGGTGGAGACCTGACTCAGGGCTATGCCCCCGGCCAGAAACATGGCCTGAAACTGCTGCTCGATGTACTTCGATTGGGCCTGATCCACGGAAATGACGGTTCCGGGTAAAGTCCAGTTCATCATGAACGCCTCCTTTCTTGGATGATTTGATTGTAACATATGGTCGTGTGATTGTCAATAGGGATTTCGTGATTTTCAGAAAATATTTTTATTAAGTTTTTTCCTCTTTACGAAACGGGAAAACTGTTGTACAATAGAACAAGTCATAAAGTGGGAGGTGTGGCCATGCAATGTATGAAATGCGGCAGGGATATTTCTGCCGGACAGGTGTTCTGCGAGTCCTGTCTGGAGGAAATGGCCCGCTACCCCGTCCGCCCCGGCACACCGGTGCATCTGCCGGACAGGCCTGATGCCCCCCAGCCGCGCAGGCGCAGGCCCCGACGGCCCCCCAAGCCGGAAGAGCTGATCGCCCGGCTGCGCAGCCGCAGTACGGTCAAGACGGTGCTGTTGCTTTTGCTGCTGGCAGCGCTGACCGTGTCCGTGCTGATCAATTTGCAGCTGCTGGGCCTGTCCAAAATCCCGATTCTGCCCCCCCGGCAGACAGAGCCTTCCTCCACCGGCTCGACCCCGTCCCCGGAAACCGGAGAGCCGGAAATGTTTCACGTGAAACAATCCTTCCAGACAGGAGGTACACGCCCATGAGCAGATGCATCGCCGTGGTCAATCAGAAGGGCGGCGTGGGCAAAACCACCACCGCCGTCAACCTGACCGCCGCCCTGACAGAGCTGGGGCTGCGGGTACTGCTGTGCGATTTTGACCCCCAGGCCAATGCCACTTCCGGTCTGGGTATCGACAAGCGCCGGGTCAACACCAATATCTATGATGTCCTGATCAATCAGGAGCCTGCCGCGGGGGCCGTCGTCCACACAAAGTATGGCGATGTCCTACCCTCCTCGCCGGATCTGGCGGGAGCTGCCGTGGAGCTGCTGACCTCCCCCCATCGGGAGCATCAGCTGAGCCACTGTCTGGATCCCCTGCGGGGCAGCTACGATGTAATTTTGATCGACTGTCCCCCTTCACTGGAAATGCTGACCCTCAACGGCCTCGCCGCGGCAGACAGCGTGCTGGTGCCGGTGCAGTGCGAATATTATGCACTGGAGGGCCTGTCCGACCTGATGAATACCCTTCGCATCGTGAAAAAGCGGATCAACCCCCGGCTGGAGATTTTCGCCGTGGCCCTGACCATGTTTGACGGTCGCACCAATTTCTCCACCCAGGTGGCGCAGGAAGTGCGCCGTCATTTCCCTGGCAAGGTACTCACCAGTGTGGTGCCCCGGAACGTGCGTTTGTCGGAAGCGCCCAGTCACGGCCTGCCGGTCACTGCTTACGACCGTACCAGCCGTGGAGCCGCCGCCTACCGTGCCATGGCAAAGGAAATCGCGGCGCGGCTTTGATTTGAAAGGAAAGGAAGAGTTATATGGCATCCAACAAGGGCCTCGGACGGGGCCTCGGGGCGCTGCTTGGGGACTATGATACCCCCACTGCCGACAGCCCCTATAAGCTGCTGCCGCTGCATCGGGTGGAACCGAACCCCGATCAGCCCCGCCGGGACTTTGACGAGGAGCAGCTGGCCGCACTGGCCGACTCCATCGCCACCCACGGCATCGTGCAGCCCCTGACGGTGCGGGAGACCGCCCCCGGCTACTACCAGATCATCGCCGGAGAGCGGCGCTGGCGTGCCGCCCGGATCGCGGGCTTGCAGGAGGTTCCGGCCGTGGTCATCGAAGCGGACGACCGAAAGGTTCGTGAGCTGGCCCTGATCGAAAACCTGCAGCGGCAGGATCTCAACCCGGTGGAAGAGGCCATGGGCTACCGCAGCCTCATGGACGAATACGGCATGACCCAGGAGGAGGCCGCCGCCCGTGTGGGAAAATCCCGCAGCGCCGTGGCCAATGCCCTGCGGCTGCTGAATTTGCCGGAGACGCTGCTGCAATATCTGCGGGAGGGAAAACTCACCGCCGGTCACGCCCGGCCCCTTTTGACCCTGTCATCGGAAAAGAAGCAGCTGGCCGCCGCGCAGAAAATCATGGCACTGGGCCTGTCCGTGCGGCAGGCGGAGCTACTGTGCAAAAATATGTCCCGCACTCCGGCACCGGAGCCGGAGGAAGCCACCCTCGCGGTGGACTATGTGGCCGAATGTGAAAAGACCCTCAGCCGCCATCTGGGGCGTGGGGTAAAAATCGTCAACGGCAAGCGGAAGGGACGCTTTGAACTGGAATTTTACGGTCAGGAGGACCTGCAGGCCCTGCTGGACGCACTGATGAAAATACACAAGTGAGGTAAAAATATGCTCGATATCAAAAAGATCAAGGAAAATCCCGAGGCGGTCAAGGCCGGCCTGCGGGCCAAGGAAGTGGATTGCGATGCCATTGTCGATCGCATCGTGGAGCTGGATGTGCAGGTGCGCGCCCTGAAAACCGCAACCGAGAGCCAGACAGCGGAGAAAAACCGGATTTCCAAGGAAAACGGCAAGCTTTTCGGCCAGAAAAAGGGTGCAGAGAAGCGGGGCGAGGATGTCTCCGCACTGGAAGCGCAGATCAGCGCCAATATGGCCGCCTCCGTGCGCATTGACGAGGCAATTGCCGACGAGAAAAAGCAGCTGAAAGAACTCGATGAGCAGCTCTACACCGCCATGCTCAGCCTGCCCAACCTGCCGGATCCCGACCTGAAGCCCGGCGGAAAAGAGAACAACGAACCTCTGCGCTATATCGGGCAGAAGCACGCCTTCGACTTTGAGCCGAAGCACCATGTGGATCTTTGCACCGATCTGGGCCTGATCGACTATGACCGCGGCGTGAAGCTGGCCGGTTCCGGCAACTGGATGTACACCGGCATGGGCGCCCGGCTGGAGTGGGCCCTGCTCAACTATTTCATCGATACCCACATTGCCGACGGCTATGAATTCATTCTGCCGCCCCACATGCTGGAGTACCAGTGCGGCCTGACGGCTGGCCAGTTCCCGAAATTTGCCGATGAAGTGTTCAAAATCTCCAACCATCCCACGGAAAACGGCACCTTCTACATGCTGCCCACGGCAGAAGCTGCCCTTTGCAGCATCTACCGGGACGAGATCCTGACCGAGGCGGATCTGCCCCGGAAGCTGTTTGCCTACACCCCCTGCTTCCGGCGGGAGGCCGGTTCCCACCGGGCGGACGAGCGGGGCATGGTGCGCGGCCACCAGTTCAATAAGATTGAGATGTTCCAGTATACCCTGCCGGAGAAGTCCGACGAAGCCTTTGATGAGCTGGTGGGCAAGGCGGAGGCGCTGGTTCGGGATTTGGGCTTCCACTTCCGTACGGTGAAACTGGCCGCGGGGGACTGCTCGGCGTCCATGGCGAGAACCTACGAT
>CAZMBL010000041.1:0-15654 GCA_964564605.1 uncultured Oscillospiraceae bacterium | reverse complement strand
AGGGATCCTCCAGCTCCACTTCCTTGGCGATGGTCACGCCGTCGTTGGTGATCAGAGGAGCGCCGTACTTTTTGCCCAGCACAACGTTCCGGCCCTTGGGGCCAAGGGTAACCTTCACGGTGTCGGCCAGCTGGTCGATACCGGACTGCAGCTTTCTGCGGGCGTCATCGCCGTAAACGATCATCTTAGACATAAATAATTCCTCCTCAGTCAATTACCTTTGCCAGCAGCTCTTCCTGCTTGACGAATTTGTAGTCCACCTTGTCCAGTGTCACATCCGTGCCCACGAACTTGTTCACCACGACCTTGTCGCCGGGGTTCACATCGGAGCAATTGGGGCCGACCGCGACGACCTCATAGATCGCGGGCTTTTCCTTGCTGTTGGTCGCGAGGATAATGCCGGATGCGGTGGTCTGGGCGGCTTCATGCTGCCGCAGAAGAATGTTGTCTGCCATAGGCTTCAGCTTCATGGTATTTGCCTCCAATAGAAAGATTTTATCGCGGCCATGGGGCCGCCGTTTTGACGCTTTGGCACTCGAACTTCCTGAGTGCTAAAACATCATACTCCATTCTGCAGAAAAATGCAAGAGGAAAAATGGGTTATTTTGTAAACAAATTGTGATCTTCCATTTTTTTCTGTTCCAGATAGACCAGCAGCACCCCAATGTCGGCGGGGGAGACGCCGGAAATGCGCCCGGCCTGCCCAAGCGAGCGGGGGCGGATGGCGGCAAGCTTGTCTCTAGCCTCCAACCGCAGGCCGTGGATGGCAGCATAATCCAGATCTTCCGGCAGCAGGCGACTTTCCTCCCGGCGGAATTCCTCCACCTGCTTTTCCTGCCGGATCAGGTAGCCGGCGTATTTGAGCTGAATCTGAACCTCCTGCGTCACGGCAGGGGACAGCGCCGGGCGCTGCGGGTCGAAGGGTGCCAGATCCTCGTAGTTCAGCTGGGGCCGCCGCAGCAGCTCCGCCAGCCGGGCCGAGCCGGTGACCGGCGCGGTGCCCCGGGCGGTCAGCAGCGCATTGAGCTGTGCCGTTGCGGCAAGGCCCGTATGCTCCAGCCGCCGGATCTCCCGCCGGATCTGATCGTACTTTTCCTCCACCTGTGCCAGCCGCTCCGGGCTGATCAGCCCGATTTGCGCGCCGATGGCACTCAGGCGCTGGTCGGCATTGTCCTGCCGATGCAGCAGGCGGTATTCCGAGCGGCTGGTCATGATGCGATAGGGCTCCTGCGTTCCCCGGGTCACCAGATCGTCGATCAGAATGCCGATGTAGCTGGTATCCCGGGTCAGCACGAAGGGCTCCTTGCCCTGAATTTTCCGGGCGGCGTTGACACCGGCCACCAGCCCCTGCACGGCGGCCTCCTCATAGCCGGAGGTGCCGTTGAACTGCCCGGCTCCGTACAGCCCGGAGACCGGCATGGTCTCCAGCGTCGGACGCAGCTGGGTGGGATCCACACATTCATATTCAATGGCGTAGGCCGGGCGCATCATTTCCGCATGCTCCAGCCCAGCGATGGAGTGGAGCATCTGAAGCTGCACATCCTCCGGAAGACTGGAGGAGAGCCCCTGAATGTACATTTCCTCCGTGTCAAGTCCGCACGGCTCAATGAAGAGCTGATGGCGGGGCTTTTCCGCGAAGCGGACGATCTTCGTTTCGATGCTGGGGCAGTAGCGTGGGCCGACACCGGAGATGGTGCCGTCATACATGGGGCTGCGATGCAGATTTTCCCGTATGATGGCGTGGGTCTGCTCGTTGGTGTAGGTCAGATAACACACGGCGCTGTTGTTCACCGCGTGGCGGGTGTGAAAAGAAAAGGGCTCTGCAACCTCGTCCCCTGGCTGAAGCTCCATCCGGGAAAAGTCGATGCTGCGGCGATTGACCCGAGGCGGGGTACCGGTTTTGAACCGGCGCAGCCGCAGTCCAAGCCGGCGAAGATTATCGGCAAGGCCGATGCTGGGGTGCATTCCGTCCGGCCCGGAGGAGAGTACCGAATCGCCGGTGATCACCGTACTGTCAAGGAAGGTGCCAGTGGCCAGAATGACGGCTTTGGCATCATACACGGCTCCGAGCTGGGTCACAACGCCGGTCACGGCCCCGTTTTCCGTGAGGATGTCAACGATCTGCGCCTGTTTCAGCTGCAATTTTTCCTGCAGCTCCAGCGCGTGCTTCATATACTGCTGGTATTTGCGCCGGTCGGCCTGCGCCCGCAGGGAATACACCGCGGGCCCCTTGCCCAGATTGAGCATACGGTACTGGATGCAGGCGGCATCGGCGGCCTTTCCCATTTCGCCCCCCAGCGCGTCCAGCTCCCGCACAAGGTGCCCCTTGCCGGTGCCGCCGATGGCCGGATTGCAGGGCATGTTGCCCACGGCATCGAGATTGATGGTAAACACGATGGTTTGGCAGCCGAGCCGGGCCGCCGCCAGACCGGCCTCAATACCGGCATGGCCGGCACCGATGACCGCCACATCACAGGTTCCCGCGTGATAGAGCATGGCTTTTCACTCCTTCTCCGGTGGGCATTTTACGGCTGGGGCAGCTGAAAGGGCTGACAGATCACTTCGCAGCGATTGATGGGGGTGCCCATGGCATGGAATTTTTCCTCGTAACCGGTCATGATCCCCACAACGCCGTCCCGGTGCAGATCCCGGGTCAGGTTCCGTACCTCCAGACCGCAAAGAGCGAATTCCTCAAGGGAAAACGCAAACAGGGGAGCGTTGTCCGTCTTGAAATGGATCTCGCCGCCGGGACGGATGACCCGGCAGTATTTTTCCAGAAAGGTGTGGAATGTCAGCCGGCGCTTGGCGTTCTTTTTCCGGGGCCACGGGTCGGGGAAGTTGATAAACAGCCGGTCGATCTCCGCCTGGGCGAAAATTTCCTCGATCATGGCAACGTCCATGTCCAGATACAGCACATTTTTCAGGCCCATATCCCGGGCCTTCTCCATGGCCACCACCATGGCTTCCCGGCAGCGCTCCACTGCGATCAGCAGCACATCGGGATTGGCGGCCGCCGTTTCGGCCGTGAATTTTCCCTTGCCGCATCCGACCTCCACCCACAGGGCCCGGCAGCCGGGCATCAGTGCACGCCAGTTGCCCCGGTGCTGCTCCGGCTGTTCCACGCGCAGTGTATCGCACGCTTCCATCCGGGGCTGTAAATTTTTCATTTTCCGCATTCTCATCCGGTAGTTCCTCCTGTTGCGGATTTTCCGCAAAAATCTCATAATAGCATTATAACACAACCGGAACGCCGCGTCAATTTTTTCCTGCGCGCACCCTCGGGCTAAAAACACTGCGTTGCGGCACAAAAGCAATTTTTTGGAAAAATATCCACATTTTTTATAAAAAGGTTTGCTTTTTCGGCTGTTCTGTGCTATACTATCCGGGCATTATCAGAAGGATGCTTAAAAACGCAATTCCGGGCGGTTCCAGCCCGAAAAAAACGAAAGGGGTATATACCAATGCACAAGTATGTTTACCTGTTCACCGAAGGCAACGGCTCCATGCGGGAGCTGCTGGGCGGCAAGGGCGCCAATCTGGCAGAAATGACCAACATCGGTCTGCCGGTTCCGCAGGGCTTCACCATCACAACGGAAGCCTGCACGCAGTATTATGAAGACGGCCGCCGGATCAACGATGAGATTCAGGCGGAGATCATGCGCTATGTTGAAAAGCTGGAGGGGATCACCGGCAAGAAGTTCGGTGACAAGGAGAACCCCCTGCTGGTTTCCGTTCGTTCCGGTGCCCGTGCCTCCATGCCCGGCATGATGGACACCATCCTCAATCTGGGCCTGAACGAGGACGTGGTGGAGGTTCTGGCTGCCAAGTCCGGCAACCCCCGCTGGGCATATGACTGCTACCGCCGCTTCATCCAGATGTATTCCGATGTGGTCATGGAAGTTGGCAAGAAGTATTTTGAGGTTCTCATCGATGAGATGAAGGCGCGCAAGGGCGTCAAGCTGGACGTGGAGCTGACCGCCGAGGATCTGAAGGAGCTGGCTGCCCAGTTCAAGGCCGAGTACAAGGCCAAGATCGGTGTGGACTTCCCCTCCGACCCCAAGGAGCAGCTGATGGGCGCCATCAAGGCCGTGTTCCGCTCCTGGGACAACCCCCGTGCCAATGTCTATCGCCGTGATAATGATATTCCCTATTCCTGGGGCACTGCTGTCAATGTGCAGTCCATGGCCTTCGGCAACATGGGTGACGATTGCGGTACCGGCGTTGCCTTCACCCGTGACCCCGCCACCGGCGAGAAGAAGCTGATGGGCGAGTTCCTGACCAACGCCCAGGGCGAGGACGTGGTGGCCGGTGTGCGTACCCCCATGCCCATCGCGGAGATGGCCAACAAGTTCCCCGAGGCTTACAGCCAGTTTGTGGAGGTCTGCTCCATTCTGGAAAACCACTATCACGACATGCAGGACATGGAGTTTACCGTGGAGCACGGCAAGCTGTACATGCTCCAGACCCGTAACGGCAAGCGCACCGCGCAGGCCGCGCTGCAGATCGCCGTGGATCTTGTGGCCGAGGGCCACAAGACCGAGGCCGAGGCCGTTCTGATGATCGACCCCCGGAATCTGGACACCCTGCTGCATCCCCAGTTTGACGCTGCCGCGCTCAAGAGCGCTACCCCCATCGGCCGTGGTCTGGGTGCTTCCCCCGGCGCCGCCTGCGGTCAGATCGTCTTCTCCGCCGAGGATGCCGAGAGCTGGAAGGCTGCCGGCAAGAAGGTGGTTCTGGTTCGTCTGGAGACCTCTCCCGAGGATATCACCGGCATGAAGGCCGCGCAGGGCATCCTGACCGTCCGCGGCGGCATGACCTCCCACGCTGCCGTTGTGGCCCGTGGTATGGGCAAGTGCTGTGTCTCCGGCTGCGGCGAGATCGCCATGGACGAGGAGAACAAGCGCTTCACCCTCGCCGGTAAGACTTATCACGAGGGCGACTGCATCTCCATCGACGGCTCCACCGGCAAGATCTATGATGGCCTGATTCCCACTGTGGACGCAACCGTTTCCGGTAACTTCGGCACCATCATGAGCTGGGCGGACAAGTTCCGCACCCTGAAGGTTCGCACCAATGCCGATACCCCCGCCGACGCGAAGAAGGCCCGAGAGCTGGGTGCGGAAGGCATTGGCCTGTGCCGTACCGAGCATATGTTCTTCGAGGCAGAGCGGATCGCCGCGTTCCGTGAGATGATCTGCTCCGACACCGCCGAGGAGCGTGAGATCGCCCTGGCCAAGATCCTGCCCTATCAGCAGTCCGACTTTGAAAAGCTGTACGAGGCGCTGGAAGGTATGCCCGTGTGCATCCGCTTCCTGGATCCCCCGCTGCATGAGTTCGTGCCCACCACGGAAGAGGATATCGCTCTGCTGGCCAATACCCAGGGCAAGACCGTGGAGCAGATCAAGACCCTGATCGCCTCCCTGCATGAGTTCAACCCCATGATGGGCCACCGCGGCTGCCGTCTGGCGGTTACCTATCCCGAAATCGCCAAGATGCAGACCGCTGCCGTCATCCGTGCCGCGATCAATGTGAAGAAGGCACATCCCGACTGGAACATCGTGCCGGAGATCATGATTCCGCTGATCGGTGATGTGAAGGAACTGAAGTACGTCAAGGCCGTGGTGGTCGAGACGGCCGACGCCGAAATCGCCGCGGCCGGTGCGCAGCTGCACTACGAGGTTGGCACCATGATCGAAATTCCCCGTGCCTGCCTGACTGCGGATGAGATCGCCCAGAATGCGGACTTCTTCTGCTTCGGCACCAATGACCTGACCCAGATGACCTACGGCTTCTCCCGTGACGATGCCGGCAAGTTCCTCAGCGCTTACTATGACACCAAGATCTTCGAAAATGATCCCTTCGCCAAGCTGGATCAGACCGGTGTTGGCAAGCTGATGAACATGGCCTGCACCCTGGGCCGTGCCAACAACGATCACCTGCACATCGGCATCTGCGGTGAACACGGCGGCGACCCCACGAGCGTGGAGTTCTGCCATAAGATCGGTCTGGACTATGTTTCCTGCTCCCCCTTCCGTGTGCCGATCGCCCGCCTCGCCGCCGCGCAGGCCGCCATTAAGGGCTGATAGGATCGTAATTTCTGCAAAACAAAGCGTTTTTCTTCGGTTTTTGGAAAGAGCATAAGAAAACAGAAAATGGTGCCGGGCGGTAATGCGGCCCGGCACTCGGGAACCGCTGAATGAATCGACCGTGCCGGAATCCTTCACGACTGGTTTGTGCCGATTGACTCGGAGGTTTCAAAATTAAAAAGGAGATAGATATTATGAAGGTATGTCCGAATTGCAATGCCCAGCTCGATGACAGCGCCGCTTTCTGCATGAACTGCGGAACAAAATTTGCGGACGCAACCCAGCAGACCGGCAGCACGCAGCCGGTGTATCAGACCCAGCCCCAGCCGGGCTACGCCCCGGTGTATGATCCCTATGACCATACGGCCGAGTTTGACCCCAAGGATATTTCGGAGAACAAGGTCATTTCCATGCTGGCCTACCTGCTGGGTACCATTGGCGTGATCATTGCGCTGCTGGCAGGTAACACATCGCCTTACGCCGGGTTCCACGTCCGGCAGGCGCTGAAATTCACGGTCGTGACCATCCTCGGCGCCATTGTCGCGGTGCTGCTGTGCTGGACTGTGATCGTGCCCATCGCCTATAGCATTCTGCTGCTGGCCCTGATGGTTGTGAAGCTGATCTGCTTCTTCCAGATCTGCAGCGGCAAGGCAAAAGAGCCTGCCATCATTCGCAGCCTGGGCTTCCTGCGCTGATAAGCCGAAAAATCTACATCCTGCAAAACCCCCAGCCACCACCGTGGCTGGGGGTTTCTTTGTGCAATTATGCATTCTGCTGCTGGCCGCTGATGATTGAGTAGTAGGCGTTGGAGGTGATTTTGCAGACGCAGGCGTAGAGCGCAGAAGCCGGAAATAGCAGTCTGTACATGTAATCATTCTGCTTTTCAGCTGTGCAGACCGAATAGGGGGCGGGCGGCACGCTTATACAGCAGCAGCGTCAGCACCGACACGCACACGCCCTTGATCAGATTCAGCGGCGCAACGGCCAGCAGCACGAAGGTGGGCAGATCCCGGATCGCCTCGCAGATTTTGCTGCCCATGGCGATGATCTCTTCCAGAGATGTGCCGTAGAGCTGGGCGAATTTTGGCAGCAGATAGATGGCGTTGAATGCGGAGCCGAAAACCGTCAGCACCACCGTGCCCACCACAAGTCCCACAACGGCGCTTTTCCTGCTTTTGCGCAGATGATAGATAATCACCGCCGGAAGCACAAAGGCGCAGCCCACAGCAAAATTGGCAAACTCTCCGACAAAGGCGGTGGAGGTGCCCTTGAGCAGCAGCTTCAGAAGAATTTTAATTCCCTCGCAGGCCACGACGGCGCTGGGCCCCAGATAAAAGCCGCTGAGCATCACCGGCAGCTCGGAAAAGTCCAGCTTATAGAAGCTCGGTGCCAGAAACAGCAGTGGAAAATCCAGCAGCTGCAGCACGGCGGCCAGCGCCGCGCAAAGGGCGATGATGCTGACCCGGCGGGAAGGGGAGACCCGGTGCAGTTGGGGCAGAAAGCGTTCGGACAGCCTGACCAGCAGCCCCAGCCCCACAATGATGGCTGCGCACACGGCCACGAAGGTCATGTTTTCCAGAAATACGGTGATCATCTCGTTCATATGTAACTTCCTCCCGGACAAAAAGCGCCCTGAGCAAACACTCAGGGCGCAGTTTTTGATGCTGTGCCTTCTTTCATCCAGACTGTACTGTCGGTATCGGAATTGCACCGATTCGGCCCGAAGGCTCGCGGACTGTCACCGCCGGTGGGGAATTTCGCCCCGCCCTGAAGACTTTTTTCTTATATCCAGCATATCACCGGACAGGCGGCTTGTCAAGTCCCTGTTTTTGTGATACACTCAAAAAAAGAGCATTACGCAGTGGGCTTTTCAAAGCTCTGCATCACCCCGTCGGCTGCCGTGTCCGTCACATCACCGCCGATGACCTGATTGTTGCAGATCAGCACCGTGGCGTACACGGGCTGGGTGGCACCGGGATAGTTTTTCACCGTGTAGACATAGCGCATGACCGTCTTGCCTGCATAGGGGGCAAGGTCGTAGCCCATGCTTTTTTGCAGGGCATTGTACCGGTCAAACACGGCGCTGGCCTCGGCGGGTATCCGCACCTGCCCGCTCTGGGCCGGGGAGGTGACCACTTCCCAGCCGTAGCTGGCCAGAAAATCCACCCGGTCATCGTTGCTGGTCACGGTGGCGGCCCCTGTGGAATTGTGATTTCCACCGCCGAAGAGCAGCATCAGCGCGGCGATTACCGCCACGAGTCCAACGAGTATGACAGCTATTTTTTTCTTGTTGACCTTTGCGGTCATGACCATCATGAAGACCCCTCCAATACAGTTTGTCTCGGGACTCTCCGGCACAGCCGGCTGCTTGCGGAGTCCCCTGCAATACAGCGTATGTACGCAGGAAAGGGGATAGAACAGGAGAATAACATGGAACGACTGGACAAGTTTCTCAGTGACAGCGGCGCGGGCACCCGCAGTCAGGTCAAGCTCCTTTTGCGGGCCGGACGTGTAACGGTGGACGGCCAGCCGGCCCGGGACGGCAGCCGCAAAATTGACCCCGCCCGGGCCGACATCCGGCTGGACGGGCAGCGCCTCGGCGGCCATCGCAGGGTGGTGCTGATGATGAACAAGCCTGCCGGACTGGTCACCGCTACGCACGATGCCCGGGAGCGCACCGTGATGGAGCTGCTGCCGCCGGAATATGCCCATCTGGAGCCAAAGCCCGTGGGACGGCTGGACAAGCAGACCGAGGGTCTGCTACTTCTGACCAACGACGGCGAGCTGCTGCACCGGCTGATCAGCCCGGTCAAACGGGTGCCCAAGTGCTACTATGCCCGCCATGAGGGCACGGCGACGGTGGCGGACGCGGAGGCATTTGCGGCCGGCCTGCAGCTGCGCGACGGCCAGAATTGTCTGCCCGCCCTGCTGGAGCCGCTGGGGCCGGGGCAGAGCCGGATCACCGTGTATGAAGGAAAATATCATCAGGTGCGGCGCATGATGGCCGCCCGGGGCATGACCGTGACCTATCTGGAGCGGCAGAGCGAGGGCACGCTGACACTTGGAAACCTGCCCCGTGGCAGCGTGCGGGAGCTTTTGGAGCAGGAAATTGCCGCTTTGGAGGGCAACATGACCGAAGAAAGCGCTTCCAAAACCGGCGACACCTGAGACGAAACTGGAATAATGAATAAAAAATGCCTGCTATTTTGCAATAAAATGTCAAAAGAGGCTTGCAATGTGTGCAAAAAGGAGTTATAATAATCGTGCAAATTTGTTAATTCCGCATTTGTGCATAAGTGATAAGGAGGCATTGCCATGTCCAACAGTGTTTTTCAGAGTGTAATGGTTCAGCTCAAGGAAATTCCGGAGCGTATTTTCGGCGTGGTCGATACGGAAGGGTGCGTCATTTCCTGCACCGATTCCGCCATGCTGGGGGAGCGTTGGCCCGAAGCGGCGCTGAAAGCGGCGGGGACACCGGATCGCACCACCACCTTTAATCAGAAGACCTTCCGCGCGGTTCTCAGCGGCGCGGGGGTGATGGAGTATGCCGTGTTCTGCTCCGGCGATGATGAGCTGGCCCGCAGCTACTGCACCATGGCCTACATCGCACTCAACGATGCCAAGTGCTTCTATGAGGAGAAGCATGACCGTGGCACCTTCGTCAAAAACATCATCATGGACAATATCCTGCCCGGCGATATCTACATCCGGGCCAAGGAGCTGCATTTTGCAACCGATGCCCCCAGAGCCGTATTCCTGGTGCGGCAGATCGGCCATGGCGATGTGGCCACGGTGGATATCCTGTCCGGCCTGTTCCCGGATAAGACCCAGGATTTTGTGCTGAGCATCAACGAGACGGATATCGCCGTTGTCAAGCAGATCAGTCCTTCCACCACGGTGGAGGAGCTGGACGCGATCGCCCACAACATGGAAGACACTCTCAAGAGCGAGCTGTTTATCAAAACCGTGATCGGCATCGGCACCGTGGCAGAGCATCTGCGCACGCTGGCCGACTCCTATAAAGAGGCGCAGACCGCCATCGATGTCTGCAAGGTCTTCGACACGGAAAAGAGCATCATGAACTATGAAAATCTGGGTATCGGCCGCCTGATCTATCAGCTTCCCACCACCCTGTGCGAGATCTTCCTGAGCGAGGTTTTCAAGAAAAACTCCATCGATTCGCTGGATCAGGAGACTCTTTTCACCATCAACAAGTTCTTTGAGAACAACCTGAACGTTTCTGAGACCTCCCGCAAGCTGTTCGTCCACCGCAACACGCTGGTGTACCGGCTGGAGAAGATCAAGAAGCTGACCGGGCTGGATCTGCGCCAGTTTGACCATGCCATCGTCTTTAAGGTGGCGCTGATGGTGCGCAAGTACCTGTCCAGCCGGGAACCGCGGATCTGAGTTTCGACAGGGCCAATACAGAAACTGTCGGGCCACGGGCATTTCCGTGGCCCGATTTTTGCAGGACGGCCACATTCGTGGTTTACGTAAAAAAATTCACATTTTTTCCGGTATCAGACAATTGACTTCAATTTTCACCTGTGGTACAATAACCGCATAACGAATATGGAGTAACAGCTATGATCGAGTTTAACGATGTCGTCAAGTCCTACTCCGTGGGAACGCAGGCCCTGCGGGGCATTTCCATGCAGATTGAGGACGGCGAATTTGCGTTTCTGGTGGGCGCATCCGGCTCCGGCAAGTCCACCATTATTAAATTGATTACGGGTGAGCTGAAGCCCACATCCGGATCCGTCCATGTCAACGGTTATTCGCTGGAGCGGATCCGCCGCCGGGAAATTCCTCATCTGCGCCGCACTGTGGGCGTGGTGTTTCAGGATTTCCGCCTGATCGAAAACCGCACGGTGTATGACAATGTGGCCTTTGCCATGCGGGTCGTGGGCGCGCGCAGCCGGGAGATTCGGGAGCGGGTGCCCTATGTACTGAACCTTGTCGGGCTGGACACCAAGACCCGCCGCCTGCCGGGAGAATTGTCCGGCGGTGAGCAGCAGCGTCTGGCCATCGCCCGGGCGCTGGTGAATAATCCCTCCACCATCATTGCCGACGAGCCGACGGGCAATCTGGATCCCGCCCGTTCCTTCGAGATCATGAGCCTGCTGCAGGAGATCAACAATCTCGGCACCACCATGCTGGTGGTGACCCACGAGATGGGTCTTGTGGAGCAGTTCCACAATCGGCTGATCGTGATCAACGATGGTCTGATCGTCAGCGACAGGATGAATGGGTGACGGGCTATGCGTATCAATAATTTCGGTTATCTGGTTAAAGAGGGCATCCGTGGCATTTTTCTGCACAGCCTGATGTCCTTTGCCGCCATTTGCGTGACGGTGGCGTGCCTGCTGATTGTGGGCAGTTTTTCGGCGCTGATGTATAATGTCAACGCCATTGTGGAGGATCTCAACCGCACCAACGAAGTGCTGGTGTACATCGATGAGTCTCTGCCGGAGGCACAGGCCCAGCAGCTGACCACCCAGATCGGTGCCATCGACAACGTGTGGCAGACGAAGTTCGTCTCCCGTGAAGAGGCGCTGGACAATTTCATTGCCGACCATTTCGAGTCCGGCGCGCTGGCCGGGGTGGACGCGACCCTGTTGCGCCACCGGGTGGTGGTCACGCTGGAGGACAATGCCGCCATGGAAGATACCGTCCGGCTGATCAAGCTGATCCCCGGTGTGGCGGATGTGACGGCGCCCTATGCGCTGGCGCAGGGCTTTGCCACCATTGAAGAGGTTCTGCGGATCGTATCCATCGGTCTGATGGCCGTGCTGCTGGTGGTGTCGCTTCTGATTATTTCCAACACGGTCAAAATCGCCATGTACGACCGGCAAAATGAGATCGCCATCATGAAAATGATCGGTGCCACCAACAGTTTCATCCGTATGCCCTTCATTGTCGAAGGTTTTTTGCTGGGTGTGATCGGCGCCGGTGTGGCCTTCGGGCTGCAATGGCTCCTGTACGACACACTGCGCACCCGGATCGAGGCGGTGGATGTGCTGGAAATGTTCCGGATGGTGCCCTTTGAGCAGCTGGTGTTGCCCATGGCCCTGGTGTTCGGCGCGGCCGGTATGTTTGTGGGCATTGTGGGAAGCTATACATCGATCCGCAAGTTCCTGGAGGTATAATTTTGAGCAAGAAAATCGTAACAGTGATTTCCGGCATTATGGCCGGTGTGCTGATTTTAAGTCTGCTGCTTGGACTTTTTTCCGGCAGCGTCCATGCGGAGTCATCCAGCGAGATCAAAAACCAGATCAACCAGCTCAAGCAGGATCAGGAGGCCCTGAAGCAGCAGCGCAAGGAGTTGGAAGCTCAGCGCAAGGAAAATCAGGCTGACATTATCAGCATGACGGAAGAAAAAATGAATTATGATCAGCAGATCGCCCTGCTGTATGAGCAGATCGACTCCACCAATGACCTGATCAGTGCCTACAACCTGCTGATCGCGGAGCAGCAGCAGAAGCTGGACGCGGCGCAGAAGCAGCTGGAGGATATGCAGGCAGCCTTCCGGGAGCGCCTGCGGGCCATGGAAGAGCAGGGGCAGCTGTCCTACTGGTCGGTTCTGTTTGAGGCCAGCAGCTTTGCGGATTTTCTGGATCGGGTGAACATGATTCAGGAGATCGCCAACTCGGATCAGTACCGACTGCAGCAGCTGGACAGAGCAGCGAAGGAAGTGGAGCAGGCACAGGCCGCTCTGCTGGAGGAAAAGGCTACACTGGAGCAGACAAAGTCGGAGCTGGAGGCGGCGCAGCAGCAGCTGGAAGAGCAGAGCGCACTGGCCAGCGACCTTCTCAATGATCTGATCGCCAAGGGCGAGGAATACGAGAAATATGTGGACGACTGCGACGAAAAAGACCGGCTGATGATGGAGGAGATCGCCAACAAGGAGCTGGCCTATGACAAGGCCAAGTACTCCGAATGGCTGGCTACCTCCGTGCCCAAGCCGGTTGGGCCGGATAAGGTGGGCAACACCGTAAACGGTGTCACATGGTATCTGCCCACGGTCAATTTCCGGGTTACCAGCGTCTATGGTATGCGCATTCACCCGGTTTACGGCTATCCCAAAATGCACACCGGCGTGGATCTGGCGGCGCCCAAGAATACGCCCATCTATGCCTCCCGGGCCGGTGTGGTGGTCTGGGCCGGCTGGGGTTCCACCGGCGGCTGGTGGGTCAAGGTGGATCATGGCGACGGCTTTGCCAGCACCTATCTGCATATGACCCGCTACATCGTCAAGATCGGAGACTATGTGCAGGCCGGCCAGCAGCTGGGCTATGTGGGCACCACGGGCGTGTCCACCGGTTATCACCTGCACTTCGGTATCATGAAAAACGGCGAGTGGGTGGATCCGCTGAAGTACATCAAACCGTAAAATCCGTTCCCACAGCCCCTTCGGCTGTGGGAACTTGCGTGAGGAAACATTATGAAAAACAAAATTCTGAAAATCCTTTCTTATGTTCTGGTGGCAGTTCTTTCGGCAACCGTGGCCCTTGGCGGCTCTACGCTGGCCCAGTGGAAGAGCTGGTCGGACAGTCCCAAGCTGCAACAGCTCGAGCAGCTGATTCTGGAACGTTTTATCGGGGATGCAGACCAGACCGCACTGGAAGATGCCGCCGCCAACGCCATGATCGAAGCCATGGGTGACCGCTGGAGCTACTATATCTCAGCCGAGGATTATGCCGCCCATATGGAGCAGATGAACAATGCCTATGTGGGCATCGGCGTGACCATTCAGCAGCGGGAAGAGGGCGGCTTTATCATTACCGTGGTCAACGCGGGCGGCCCTGCGGAGGCAGCCGGTCTGCTGCCGGAGGATGTGATCGTAGCCGTAGCCGGGCAGAGCGTGCTGGAAATGGACGCTTCCGAGTGCCGCACTCTGGTGCGCGGTGAGGAAGGCACCACCGTGGAGATCACGGTGGTGCGGGACGGGCAGCGCCAAAGCTTTATGGTGGAGCGGCGCACGGTGCAGACCCCGGTGGCCACGGCCAGACTGCTGGAGGATGGCATCGGTCTTGTGATCATCGAAAACTTTGATGAGCGGTGCTATGACGAGTCCGTTGCCGCCATCCGGGAACTGACCCGGCAGGGGGCAACCGCTCTGATTTTCGATGTGCGCTACAATCCCGGCGGCTATAAGACGGAGCTTGTCAAGCTGCTGGACTATCTGCTGCCGGAGGGGGAGCTGTTCCACAGCGAGGATTATCTGGGTAACACCTCCGTTGACCGGTCGGATGCCGCCTGTCTGGAGCTTCCCATGGCCGTGCTGGTCAATGGCAGCTCCTACTCTGCGGCGGAATTTTTCGCGGCGGCCCTGAGCGAGTATGAGGCTGCGGTGATCGTGGGGGAGAAGACCTCCGGTAAGGGATACTTTCAGAATACCTTCCGGTTGTCGGACGGTTCCGCCGTGGCCATTTCCACCGGGCGCTACACGACCCCCAAGGGTGTCAGTCTGGAGGGCGTGGGCATCACGCCGGACGTGATCGTGGAAGTGGATGAGCAGACGGCCTACGGCATCTACACCGGCACGCTGGAGCCTGCCGATGATCCGCAGCTGCAAGCGGCCATCGCCGCCCTCCGGCGGTAAAATGCCGGGGATGAACTCCGCGCCGTGTTTTTACAAACCACCCCAAAATGCAAAAAAAGGCGCACTCCACAGCGTGAGTGCGCCTTTTGTATGTTTCTCAGTCCTGATCCCAGTTGTGCCAGACGTTCTGAACCTCATCCACCAGAGGACAAGTCCTCTGGAAGTGAAATCAAAAACCTGTTGCAAATCAAGCTGTTTTCAATTTTACATTTCTCCAAAAGTGTTATGAAATGCTTTATGTATATCACAACACTTTTGATTGACTTTATGATAATTGTTTCCTGCGTGGCGGAAATTTCAAGTCCCGCCACGGTTTATTTTTCCGTCATGCCGACGAGTTTGTAAAAGCTTGTGCGTTTCGTATCGGTCATTTCCATGGCTGTCTTTGCGGTGATTTCTCCCGCTTTCCAAGAGGCATAAACCTTGTCCCAATTCGCGGGGAATGTCAATGCAGGTCTGCCTAACTTCTTTCCGTTGGCTTTCGCCGCCTCGATACCCTCGGCTTGCCGCTTGCGGATGTTTTCCCGCTCCTGCTCAGCAATCGTTCCCAATACTTCAATCAGAATGTTGTTTACCATGTCAAATACCCATTCCTGACCCTCGGGTAAGTCCATCATGGTGGTTGGCAAGTCGATTACTTTGAGGCGAATGCCATTTTCTTTGAAGTATTGCAATTCCGTGTGGATATCGTATTTGTTGCGGCTCAGTCGGTCAAGGGACTTCACAACAAGGGTATCACCACGGCGGAGCATGGCGTTTTTCAACGCCTGATAGCCTTGGCGGTCTAAATCCTTGCCGCTTTCCTTGTCGGTGATAATATCCCGTTCCTGCGCGCCAAGAGCCTTGAACGCGGCAATTTGACGGTCTAAATTCTGCTCCTGGCTGGATACTCTTGCGTAATAATAAGTGCGGTTGTCCATGCGCTTTCCCCCTGTTCTGTAACTGTTCGTATTATAACATAAG
>CAZMBL010000040.1:0-16231 GCA_964564605.1 uncultured Oscillospiraceae bacterium | reverse complement strand
TCCGACGACCGAGCTGCCGGATGATTGTGGTACTACCCATTGTCACCTTCGGTGACGCTTCCCTCCGGGAAGCACCTCTTCCGGCCCGGCCTTCGCCGGGCCGCCTTCCCCAAAGGGGAAGGCGGTGGGCCGATTGCGGCACCTCGCAAGGACAGCATGGGGCGGTGCGGGAAAAGAAATATGCCCCCGGGACCGGCGATGAAGCTGGTTCCCGGGGTATTTTTAACAATCAGCACAGCTTGGCGCCGGCGGGGATGGAATCGTCCACCATGATCAGGTGCAGCTTTTCCTCGCCCTTTTCCGTGTGGACGGCGGACAGGAGCATACCGCAGCTTTCTCTTCCCATCATTTTTCTCGGCGGCAGATTGACGATGGCCACCAGCGTCTTGCCGATGAGTTCTTCCGGCTTATAGTATTTGGCGATGCCGGAGAGGATCTGCCGGTCTTTTCCGGTGCCGTCATCCAGGGTGAACTGGAGCAGCTTGTCGGATTTCTTGACGGGGGCGCAGGCTTTGACCTTCACCGCCCGGAAATCGGACTTGCAGAAGGTGTCGAAATCCACGTTTTCCTCGGCGTAGGGCTCGATTTCGATGGTGGACTTGGGCTTGCTCAGCTCCTCCAGTGCAGCCAGCTCCGCCTCCACATCGATGCGGGGGAACAATGGCGTGCCGGTGCCGGTGGTAAAGGCGGTCTCAGCCATATTCCGGTAGACAAGGCCCTCCCAGCCACGGCCGGCGGGGTCGATGTGCAGCAGCTCCAGAATTTTTTCGGCGGAGTCGGGCATGAAGGGAGTCAGCAGCACAGCGCTGATGCGGATGCACTCGCACAGGTTCTTCATCACGGTCAGCAGCCGTGGCATGGTGTCCGGGGACTTGGCGAGGATCCAGGGAGTTGTCTCGTCAATATACTTGTTGGCCCGATCCAGCAGGCGGAAGATATCCCCCAGCGCCACGGAGAACTGGAACGCGTCCATATGCTTTTCGTAATCGGCTATGACACCGGCAGCCAGAGCCTGCAGCTGCTCATCCAGCGGCGCACAGTCGCCGCCCTGCCCCAGAGAACCGGCAAAATACTTCTGGCTCATGGCGGTGGTGCGGGAGACCAGATTGCCCAATGTGTTGGCAAGGTCTGTATTGATGGTGGAAATCAGCAGCTCGTTGGTAAAGTTGCCATCAGAGCCGAAGGGGAAGGTGCGCAGCAGGAAAAAGCGCAGGGCATCCACACCAAACCGCTCCGACAGGATATACGGATCCACCACATTGCCCCGGGATTTGCTCATTTTCTCCCCGTTGAAGTTCAGCCAGCCGTGGCCGTACACCTTCCTGGGCAGGGGCAGATCCAGACTCATGAGGAACGCTGGCCAGTAAATGGCGTGGAAGCGGACGATCTCCTTGCCCACGAAGTGGACATCGGCGGGCCAGAAAGCGGAAAGATCGTCATATTTATCGTTCTGATAGCCCAGCGCGGTCATGTAATTGAACAGGGCATCCAGCCACACATACACCACATGGCCCGGGTCAAAGTCCACCGGCACGCCCCATGTAAAGCTGGTTCTGGACACGCACAGATCCTGCAGGCCGCCCTCGCAGTCAATGAAATTGTTGACCATTTCGTTGACCCGGCTCCTGGGCTCCAGAAAATCGGTGTTCAGCAGCAGCTCCCGGACACGGCCGGCATATTTCGAGGCACGGAAGAAGTAGGCTTCCTCCTGCGCGTCCTTTACTTCCCGGCCGCAGTCGGGGCATTTGCCGTCCACCAGCTGGCTCTCCGTCCAGAAGGACTCGCATGGGGTGCAGTATTTGCCCTTGTAGCTGCCCTTGTAGATATCGCCCCGGTCGTACATTTCCCTGAAAATCTTCTGTACGGCGGCAACGTGGTAGTCATCGGTGGTGCGGATGAACCGGTCATAGGAGATGTTCATCAGCTTCCACAGATCCAGCACGCCCTTTTCGCCCAGCACGATCTTGTCCACAAACTGCTGGGGGGTGACACCGGCCTCTTTGGCCTTGGTTTCGATTTTCTGGCCGTGTTCATCGGTGCCGGTGAGAAATTTCACATTGTAGCCCTGCAGCCGCTTGTAGCGGGCCATGGCATCGGTGGCCACGGTGCAGTAGGCGTGGCCGATGTGAAGATTGGATGACGGATAATAGATGGGGGTGGTGATATAATAATTCCCCTTGCAGTTTTGGCACATAATCTTTCCTCCTCGAATGAAAAAACGCCCCCGGAATGCTCCAAGGGCGCAAAATTTACGCGGTACCACCTTGATTTACAGAGAAACTCTGCCTCACACGCGCGGTAACGGGCGCACCCGGGAATGCCTACCTTTCGACATTCCGGCTCCGGGACCATGTTCAGCTTTCTGCGCCGTACCCTTTTCCACCGGACGGGGCTCTCTGACCGGGTTGAAAAGCCTACTCTTCCCTTCACAGCCGCTTTTTCCTTATAAACAGGCTCATTATAGCCCATTTACCGGTGTTTTGTCAACCCCGGCGGCGGAAAATGGGAAAAATGTTATGGCCGGGGCCTTTTGCTGCGGGTCAGAACCAGTGCCAGCGCCACGGCGCAGATGCCGCCGGTGAGCTTGCCCACGATCAGAGCCGGCAGCAGCTCCGGGGCGAAGCCCGCCGTGAAGCCCAGATGATCCCCCAGCACGAAGGCGGCGGAGACGGCAAAGGCCACGTTGACGATCTTGCCCCGCTCGTCCATCTGCCCCAGCATCCCGAAGGTGGCGATGGAATTGGCCAGCGTGGCCACCAGCCCCGCCGCGGCGGTCTTGCCGATGCCCAGCTTCCGCCCCAGCGCCAGCAGGGGCTTTTCCAGCAGCCGTGTCAGCACACTGACCAGCGGGAACGCCCCCGCCAGCACGATGGCCACCGCCCCCACGGTCTGAAATCCGTCGGAAATGGGGGCCATCCCGGCGATGATGGCGACACCCGTCAGTTCCTGGACGATGGCCGCCGTCAGGCCGAGGGTGATCACCGCCGTCACCGCCCGGCCGAACAGGGTAAAGCCCCGGATCATGGCTCGTTCTGCCTTCCACAGCCCCAGACAGATCAGTGCCGCAAGGAGAATGATGGGCACAAGATTGGAAAGCAACATCCCCATGGGCAGCCCCATGGTCAGTCCGCCCGCCAGAATTCCCAGCGGAATGGTCACGATGCCGCACAGCACCCCCCGGGCCAGCGCGGGGCGATCCTCCGGGGCCAGGATCCCCAGCGCCACGGGAATGGTGAACACCACCGTGGCCCCCAGCATGGAGCCGGTGATCACCCCGCCCAGCGCTGCCGCACCGGCATCGGCGGTCAGCTCCCGGGCCAATGCCCCGGCACCCATGTCGCAGGCCAGCAGTGTCCCGGCGAACATGGCCGGATCCGCCCCGAGAAAGGAATATACCGGCACCACCACCGGCTTCAGCAGCGAGGCCAGCACCGGCGCGAGGGTGATCACCCCAATCATGGCCAGCGCCAGCGTGCCCATGGCCATCAGCCCTTCTTCAAAGCACTGCCCCAGCCCCAGACGGCTGCCGAAGGCACGGTCGAGTCCGCCCAGCACCGCGAAGGCGGCCATGATGCCAATGATGATCTGATACACCGCCATGGCTATGCCTCCATATTCTCCCGCCGGTCTACGATGGCCACCACCACCGCATCCACGGGGGCCTCCATGCAGTAGCGTGCCGCTGTCCGGCCCGTGACCAGCAGCACAAGATCTCCCGTGCCCGCCCCCACCTGATCCGCCGCCACCAGCTCCTCACTGGCGGTGCGGATCACCAGAAAGGTGTGCCCGGCCAGACAGCCGGCCTTTCGTGTGGCCCAGACGGAGCCTGTCACCGTTCCAAGCTTCATTTCGTTCCCTCCATGATCTCCCGGGCCAGCGGTGTCAGCACGGCACCCGGCCCGGGGCGTTCTCCACGATCGCGCAGCTGTCGGGCTTCCTCTGCCGTGATCAGACGGCGGCGGTTTCCGTCGGTAAACAGCACGCCCCAGCTTTTCAGCTCCCGCTGGGCCGTGGCGGCCGCAGCGGCCAGCGCCCGGTTGTGGTGTACCGGGGGCAGCCCCGGGGTGTACAGGTACACCGTCTGCCCCTGCGCCAGGGCCGAAAGCACCGCCTCTTCCCGGAAGCGCAGCAGCTGCCCCAGTGTCAGCGAGCCGATGACCACCACTTCGTAGGGCGGCTCCCGGACAAATTCAAAGGGCAGGGGCGGTGCCTGCCCGATCAGCAGCGCCCGGCGCATGGTACAATTCTCCCCAGATCGCCGGGGCGCAGGCCCCATTTTTCCCATTCTGGCCCGGGCAGGAAGGCCACCGGCCGGGCCTGTTCCCGGACGATCACCGCGACCCGGGGAGAAGGAATGGGCGCTCCGGCGGGAATTTGCAGCAGCGCCTGTTGCCCGTCCGTCACCCCGCAGTGCCGGGCCGCCTCCGGCGACAGAAGCACGACGGGGGAAAGAAGCGTGGTTGTTGCCGTCAGCGTCAGCTGCCCACGGAGGCCCGTCAGGGTGACGGGGGCCTCCCCTGTCCGCATTTTCAGCGCCGCAAGGGCCTGCTCCGGCAGGGCCAGCACCGCTTCCCGGCACAGAGGGCCCACCACCGCCAGCGTCAGCTGCCCGCCGGGGGCCGTCAGGGTCAGGCGCTGGTTGGCAATATAGTGCCCGGTGTACCCCAGTGGCCGCTGCCCCGTCAAACGTGTCCCCAGCAGGGCATCGCAGAGCCTGGGCGTCAGCCGGATGTGGGCGGAAATTGGCTCCAGTGGCACAAAAAGCCGGTCAATGACGGCCTCGGTCAGTGCCTGAATTGTGGACATGCCGCGTTCCCCCATTTCCCTCCGCCCGCAGGCGGAGCATCAGAATATAGAGCATACTGCTCATGCGGTTGAGAAACCGCAGAAGATCGGGCCGTGTGCAGCCGCCGCTGCCATCGTCAAAGGCCCGGGCTGCCGCCAGTTCCGCCTCCCGCGCCGTGCAGCGGCAGAGATTGACAAGCAGCAGCATTTTTCCGTCCCCGGCCTCGGGCATGAAATGGGTCTGGCCGTAAAATCGCTGGGGCTGCTGGGAGTGCCGGCGCAGCTGCTCCCATGTCAGGCCGCACAGCCCCTCCCCCTCCGCCGGCTCCTCCATGACCTCCCAGCGCAGAATGCTGCGTGCCAGCGCCAGCACCTGTCCCAGTTCCCGGCGAAGTGCGGGAGGCGCTTGCGCCTGCGCCAGCAGCAGTCGGGCCTGCAGGGTATCCATGGCACCCCGGAAAGCGATGACCGGCGCGGTTTTGCTCACCAGCGTGTTGCCCCGCAGATGGGTCATATGCTCCGGCTTTTCCGGCAGCGTCCGGCCGTCGGCGGTATGGTAGAGGGCAGGACTGGCCTCGGCGGCGGGGAGAATTTCAATGCCCTCGCGGCGCAGGAAATCCCGGGCGGCGGGGGTCAGCCGGTCACCCTCGTCCAGATAGATCACCCGCCTGCCCGCCCGGTTGCGGATATTGTCCCGGGCGGCCTGCTCGCCGTAGAGCATTTACTTCCCGGCGGGGTGCTGGCTGCCCCGGCCGCCGGGCAAAATGGCATCCACCTCGGTGTGGGGCCGGGCGATGACGTGGACGGAGATCAGCTCCCCCACCTTTTCCGCCGCCGCGGCACCGGCATCGGTGGCGGCCTTCACGGCACCCACATCGCCGCGCACCATGACGGTCACCAGTCCGCCGCCCACCTGCTCCTTGCCCACCAGCTGCACATTGGCGGATTTGACCATGGCATCGGCGGCCTCAATGGCCCCCACAAGGCCCTTCGTTTCGATCATTCCCAGAGAATTCGTATCCATAATATTTTCCTTTCCTTTGTCACAGATTGGCCGAGCCGCCATGGGACAGGTTCAGCCGCTCCAGAATTTTCGCCGTAAGCCGCTCCACCAGCTCCGGCTCCGCGTCCATGCTTTGGCGGGACTCTTCCGTGCCCCACGCCACCCGGCGGATGTTGATCAGATCCATGGGGGAGATGTTGTTGGAGGAGCTGCTGCCGCCGGCCGCGCCGCAGCCCAGTGTCAGGGCCGGGAACAGCCGCGTGGTCAGCCCGATGCCCCCCAGCGCCGCCGGGGTGTTCACCAGAAACCGGGATACGGGCACCCGCAGGGCAAACCGCTCCACCGCCGCCCGGTCGGTCGCGTGCATGGCGAAGGTGTGCCCCGCCCCCTCGTGGGAGAGGACTTCCATGGCCTTTTCCAGCACCGCCTCCTCGTTTTCCATGACGAAAAAGGCCAGCACGGGGCACAGCTTTTCCATGGAATAGGGGCGGGTCGGCCCGGCCTCCTGCTCCCGTGCCACCAGCACGGCGGTGTCCGGCGGCACGGAAAAGCCCGCCTTTTGCGCCAGCTCCGCCGCGGGACGGCCGACGATTTCCGGGTTTATGGTTCCGTCCGGGCGAAACAGCACTTTTGCCAGCAGTCCCGCCTGTGCTGTGTCCAGAAAGAAGAAGCCCAGCGCCTGCCCCTCCCGGCGCACCGCCTCTTCCATGCCCCGCTCGATGATGATGCTCTGCTCCGAAGCACAGATGGTGCCGTTGTCAAAGGTTTTTGAGCGCGCAATGCAGGCCATGGCCTGCCGGATGTCGGCACTGTGGTGCAGGTAGGCCGGGCCGTTGCCCGCCCCCACGCCGATGGCGGGCTTGCCGCTGGAGTAAGCCGCGCGCACCATGCCGGGGCCGCCGGTGGCCAGAATGAGGCGCACCTGGGGCGCGGCCATCAGCTCCTGACAGCCCGCCATGGCGGCAATGCCCAGGCAGCCGACGCACCCCTCCGGCGCGCCCGCCTCCCGGGCCGCCGCTTCCACCACCTGCGCCGCCGCAAATGTGGACTTTGCCGCCCGGGGATGGGGCGAAAAAACGATGCAGTTGCCGCTTTTCAGGGCGATCAGTGCCTTATAGCAGACGGTGGAGGTGGGATTGGTGCCGGGCACGATGGCGGCGATCACCCCCACACTCACCCCGATCTCCCACAGCCGCTTCTGGGGATCCTCCCGCAGCAGTCCCACGGTTTTCATTGGCTCGATGGCCTGCCACACCCGCCGGGCGGCGAAGAGATTTTTCGCTTCCTTGTCCTTTTCGTTGCCGAAGCCGGTTTCCCGGGCGGCCTGCTGCCCCAGCTCCCGGGCTGCGGCGGCAAAACGGCGGGAAATGTTGCGGCAGATCTCGTCCAGCTGTTGCTGGGAGAAGGTTTGCAGGCACGCCTGCGCCCGCGCCGCCCGGCGGACAAGCTCCCGGGCCTCCTGCCGGGCAGCCAGATCCTGTTCCAGTTCAAATTCCATGGTTTCTCCTTTCCGGCCCCTCCACCGGTTCCGCCGCCACCCATGCTACGGTCTGCGCAAAGGCGGCGCAGGCGGCGGCACAGGCACTTTGGGTCCCGGTGAGCAGGCCGCCGCCGAAATTGGTATGGGTCGGCGGAGTGTAGAGTTTACATAATCTCACATCGGCGGCTTTCAGTGCCGCATCCAGCGCCACCATGCTCTCCAGCGGCGGTGCGATCAGGTAGGCAAGGGCGCTGCCGGCGGGCACTCCCGCCTCCCGGGCCAGAAAGCTGCCGCAGCTGCTGACGGTGTGGGCCAGAAACGGCACCTGCCCCGCCGCCGAAAAGCCCAGCCGTGCCAGCACCGCCAGCGCTGCATCCAGACCGCTCTGGGCTGCGCCGGGGGTGGCGGCACTGAGAATGCCCAGCGCCTCCCCGGCATGGGGAGTGGTGGCGTTGCCCGCCCCGGCATACATGCTCACCGCCAGACTGACCTGCACATCGGCGGCCTTGGTGGCCTCGTCGAGTGCAATGAAGGTAGCGTCATCGCAGTCGGTACTCAAAAGGGCTAGACAGGGATGTCCTTCCGGGATTTCCAGCGCCGCGAGCAGCGCTGGGCTGGCGTTGGGGATCCGCCGCGCCGCCAGCACACGGGCGGGGGTCAGGCTTGCTCCTCCAGACGCAGCCCCACACCGGAAATTTTCCGGTGCAGGATCGTCTCGATCAGCTCGGCGGCATAGGCCCCCGCCTCCACCGCCGGGGTGCCCTGGGCGTGGATGTTGGAAATGACCGTGCGGCTGGACTCGGATACCCCCGTGCGGGGCTGCCAGGTCAGGTAGATGGACATGCTTTTGTCCGTCACCAGCCCCGGTCGCTCCCCCACCAGCAGACATACCAGCCGGCAGCCGGTCAGATCTCCGATGGCGTCCCCGGCACCCACCCGGCAGTAGCGCACCAGAAGCGTCCGGCCCGTTTCGATTCCCCGGGCCTTAAGGCCGTCCCGCAGGGCCGCCACGCAGTCCATGGCGTTGGCGGCGATGGCGGCGGCGGACAGGCCGTCCCCCACCACGATCTGCACCCGGGGTGGCTGAGGAACAACGCCCTGAATGATTTTGGCATTGGTCTCGTCAAAGCAGCGGCCAAGATCCGGCCGGGTCAGATATTCCTCCTTGTCGGCGCAGCGGGTCTGCACCGGCACCAGATCGTTTTTCTTTGCAAAATCCCCGTCCAGCTCCGACCATACCGCGTCCTGCGCCGCCGCGTGATCCGCCCGGAAGCGGAGCATGGTCAGTGTCCGGTAGCGGGCACCGGCCCGGCCCATCCCCAGCCGGGCGGGGGTGCGGCTTTTCAGGCGGCAAAAGGCCGGGCCGTCCGCCGCTTCCTCCGTCAGATACAGCTGCCGCAGATCCAGCTTTGTGATATCCGGCACGGCCTCGCCCTCTCCCTCGTCCTGCGCCGGCTGTGGCGGATTTTCCGGCGGCTCCTGCTCCATTTCCCGCAGCAGCTGCTCCACCAGCCGGGAAAGCTCCTCTTTGTTCATATCCATCCTCCTGATCCGTCAAAACAGCAGCGAAGAGCCGTCCCCGGCTTTCGCCGTCAGATGCCCGTTTTCCACAAACCCCATTTTTTCCAGCCAGCGCTGGAAGGGGGCGATGGCGGTCTTTCCGGTGATCTCCCGCAAGGCCGCCGTCTCCCGGAAACCGGTGGTCTGGTAGTTGAGCATGATATCGTCCCCGTGGGGGATGCCCATGAAGTAGTTGCAGCCGGCCATGGTCAGCAGCGCCGCCAGATTTTCGATGTCGTTCTGATCCGCCTTCATGTGGTTGGTGTAGCAGCAGTCGCAGCCCATGGAAACGCCGCTGAGCTTGCCCATGAAATGATCCTCCAGTCCGGCCCGGGTGACCTGCCGGGCATCGTAGAGATACTCCGGGCCGATGAAGCCCACCACCGTGTTGACAAGAAAGGGCTGAAAATGTCGGGCAAAGCCGTAGCACCGGGCCTCCATGGTGACCTGATCGGCCCCGTGGTGGGCGTTGGAGGACAGCTCGGAGCCCTGCCCCGTCTCAAAATACAGCACATTCGGCCCCTCGGCGGTGCCGTCCCGCAGCAGAAGTTGCCGGGCCTCCTCCAGCGTTTCGGCGCGGAAGCCGAAGGCTTCGTTGCCCTTCTGGGAACCGGCGATGGACTGAAAAATCAGATCGCAGGGGGCACCGGCGCGCACCGCCTGCATCTGGGCGGTGACGTGGGCCAGCACGCAGATCTGGGTGGGGATGGCCCAATGCTCCCGGATTTCGTGGAAGCGCCGCAGCACCTTGCCCACCTGCTCCGGGGAGTCGGTTACCGGGTTCAGGCCAATGACCGCGTCCCCCGCCCCGAAGCTCAGTCCTTCCAGCACCGATGCAGTGATGCCGTCCGGGTCGTCGGTGGTGTGGTTGGGCTGCAGGCGGCACGACAGGGTGCCCGGCAGACCGATGGTGGTGTTGCAGTGGGCAGTAACGGTGATCTTCGCCGCGGCGTAGATCAGATCCAGATTGCTCATGAGCTTGGCCACCGCCGCCACCGTCTCCCCGGTCAGTCCCCGGCTGACGCGGCGGATATCCTCGCCGGTGGTATTTTCGCTGAGAAGCCACTCCCGCAGCTCGGCCACCGTCCAATTTCGGATGGAGCGGTAGACCGGCTCGTTCAGATCGTCCTGTATGATGCGGGTCACCTCATCCTGCTCGTAGGGCACCACGGGATTTTCCCGCAACGCCGACAGGGGCAAGGCCGACAGCACCACCTTGGCTGCCACCCGCTCCTGCGCCGTCTCCGCCGCCAGACCCGCCAGCTTATCGCCGGTTTTTTCCTCGTTGGCCTTGGCCAGTACCTGCTTGATGTCCCGGAACATGTAGGTTTTTCCCAACAGAGTTGTTTGCAGTTTCATATTCATTTCTCCAAAATCAGGGTTTTGATCACCACCGGCAGGGCATCGCCAATGGGCGCGCCCACATCCAGATAACTGCCGCCGGGTAGCGCTACCCGGTCAAGGCACAGAATCGGCCTGTCCGGCGGCAGCCGCAGGGCAAGGGCGTGGCCCAGCGCCTTGGCCATGTCCGCCTCCATCGCCACATAGACGGGGCCGGGCAGGTTCTGCGCCAGCACCGCCGCCAGGGCCGAAAGCTGCCGGTAGTCTGCCGCCGGACATCCCGGCATCGCCAGCACGAAGGGGGCTTCCGCCTGCCGGACGGCGCGCGACAGCAGCCGGGCCAGAGGCTCGGGTTTCGGCTCGGCCGCCACCACCGGCAGATTTTTCACGGGAAAGGGGATGCCCCGGTAAAACACGGTGCTGCCGGACAGGCTGGTGCTGTGGCAGCCTGCGCCGATGACCGTAGCCCGGATGGCGTTTGCCTCCAGCCGGAAGGGCAGGCGGCACAGCAGGCTCTCCTTCAGCGCCCGCCCCAGCAGTACCCCCATATCCCCGAAGGCAAAGGTCGGATGACTTTCCGCCATGCAGGCCGCCACGCCGCCGGAGAAGGAAATGATGTCCACCTGCTCGGGCGGCTCCCACACCGGCCCGGCCTCCGCCGTCCACAGTTTTTCCAGCAGACTCTTGGGCGGGCGCAGCCCCGCGGCCATTTCCAGCGCCCGGGCGAGGAGGCCGCAAAGCGCCGCAAGCTCCTCCTCCCGGGCGGATTGCCCCGGCTGACCGTCGTACAGTCCCGCCAGCACCGGCGAACGGTAGAGTATTTTCCCCTTTTCGTCCAGCTTCACCAGCCGCCCGCCCACATTCAGGCAGCCCGTGGCGACGATCTGCCCATCCCGGATCAGAGCCAGATTCGATGTGCCGCCGCCGATATCCATGTGCAGCACCGTTTTTCCCGTGCGGGCGGAATCGTCCACCGCCCCCGCCCCCCGGGCGGCCAGCACACTCTCCAGATGGGGTCCCGCCGTGGCCACCACGAAATCTCCGGCAAATTCCGACAGATGATCCAGTACCGCCCGGGCATTGTCTTTCCGGCTGGTCTCCCCGGTGATGATCACGGCACCGGTGTCCACCTGCTCCCGGCGAAGACCGGCCTGCCGGTAAGCCTGCGCCACCAGCTGCCGCAGGGCCTGCCCATCCACCAGCTCCTGCCGCAGCAGAGGAGTCAGCCACACCGGGCTCTGATACAGAATTTCCCGTCCGGTGATCTCCATCCGGGGCACCTGAAAGGCACCGCCCCGGTTTTCCACCGTCAGGCGTGAGAGCACCATCTGGGTCGTGGTGGTGCCCACGTCCAGCCCCACGGACAGCAGCGCCTTATCCATGCCCCGCTGCCTCCAGCAGTATCTGCCGGGCCAGCTCCCGGGTTGGCGGAACGGGATTGGTGGCGCAGCAGGGGTCTGCCAGTGCCGCCGCAACCAGTTTTTCCAGCTTTTCCCGCAGCTGTAGCGGGGAAATGCCCGCCTGGGACAGGCTTTGCGGCAGAGAAAGTGTCCGCTGCAGCTGGATCAGGGCGTTTTTCAGGGCACGAAGCGCCACCGCGTCCCCACCGGTGGCCAGCCCCGTCTGCCTTGCCAGCCGGCCGTAACGGGGTGCGGCAACGGCAGCGTTGCAGGTGATGACCCCCGGCAGCAAAATGGCGTTGAGACAGCCGTGGGGCACATGAAATTCGCCCCCCAGCGCATGGGACAGGGCATGGCACAGCCCCAGTCCCGCCCGGGAAAAGGCCAGAGCTGCCATGGTGGCCCCGCTGTGCAGCGCCTCCCGGGCCGCCGCATCCCCCCGGAAGGAGGCGGGAAGCATTTCCATTGCCCGGCGGAAGGCTTCCACCGCCAGTGCGTCGGTGCAGGGGGATGCCCCGGTAGCCACATACGCCTCCAGTGCGTGGCTGAGCAGATCAAAGCCCCCCTCGGCCACCAGCCGGGGTGGCAGCTGCGCCACCAGCGTGCTGTCCAAAATGGCCAGCTGCGGCCGCAGGGCCTCGTCAACCAGCGGGTGCTTCACCCCTTCGTGGGTCAGCACGGCGAAATCCGTCACCTCCGAGCCGGAGCCGGAGGTGGTGGGGATGGCCACCAGCTGTGGCCTGCTGCCGGAAAAGAAACGCATGGCTTTGGCACAGTCCATGGTGCTGCCGCCGCCGAGGGCCACCACCGTGTCCGGCTGAAACCGGCGCAGGGCTGCTGCCCCTTCGGCCGCCAGCGTCACTGTCGGATCCGGCTCCACCCGGTCAAAAAGCAGGGTCTGGGCCGCGCCGGAGAGTTTGGCAATTCGCTCTGCCGTACCGTTTTCGGCAAAAAAGGGATCCGTCACCACCAGCAGGCGCTTACTTTGCAGCCCTGGCAGCACCTGCATGGCATCCGGGCCGGTGACGATCCGGGTCTGACAAAAATATTCGTTCATAGCTCCACCTCGTTACCGCTAGTATGGCCGCTGCCGGAAAAATCATGTACGATTTCGGAAAAAAAGGGTAGGCAAAACGAAACAAATGTGCTATTCTATAAGGAGTGAACAAAAAGGAGGCAGGGTATATGCGGGTTCTGGGCATCGACCCCGGCTACGGGATCACCGGCTTCGGCCTGATCGAAGCGGATCGCACCGGAAGCCGTCTTGTGACCTGCGGGGCCATTACCACCCCGGCGGGGATGGATTTTTCCGCCCGGCTGGAGATTCTGTACAACGACCTGTGCCGGCTTTTGCAGCAGACGAAGCCCGATGCCGTGGCCATGGAGGAGCTGTTTTTCGGCCAGAACGTCACCACCGGCATCGGTGTGGCGCAGGCCCGTGGCGTGATGCTGCTGGCCATCCGGCAGGCGGGGCTGGAGGTCACATCCTACAAGCCCATGCAGGTCAAGCTTTCGCTGGTGGGCTATGGCAACGCCACAAAAAAGCAGATGCAGGATATGACCATGCGCCTGCTGCACCTGCGTGCCATGCCCAAGCCGGACGATGCCGCCGATGCCATCGCCATCGCCCTGTGCCATGCCCGCTCCGCCACCAGTCTGCTGGCCGGTGTGGAGCGGCGATAAAAGGGGGTTTTCCATGATTTACTATGTTTCCGGCCCGGTCACGGTTTTGGAACCGGGTCTTGCGGTGATCGACTGCGGCGGCGTCGGCTACGGCTGCCGGGTCACGGCCTATACTGCCGCCCAGCTGAAGCCGGAGCAGAATGCCCGGTTGTTTGTCACCGAGTCCATCCGGGAGGATGCCTATGAGCTGTACGGCTTCACCTCCCGGGAGGAGCAGCGCTGCTTTTCCCTGCTGACCTCGGTCAACGGCGTGGGGCCGAAGGCCGCGCTGTCCATTCTCTCCGCCGGGCCCCAGAATTTTACTCTGGCCGTCATGACCGGGGATGAAAAGCTGCTGACCGCCGCTCAGGGAATCGGCAAAAAAATTGCCCAGCGTGTCATTCTGGAGCTGAAGGACAAGCTGGGCGGCGGCAATATGGAGCTGGATTTTTCCGGCGGAAAGGCCGCCGGGCCGGTGCCGGGCAGCAGCAATGCCGCCATGGCCACCGCAGCGCTGCAGGAGCTGGGCTATTCCGCCGCCGAGATCGCCGCAGCCATGAAGGGCGTAGACCCCACCACCACCACCGAAGAAATGGTTCGCCACGCCCTGCGCGCCATGGTCATGAAGGGATAAAAGCGGCAGTGGTAAAACGCAAGCCAAACCGGCTTCCGGATTACGATTACAGCCCCCCGGTGCGTATTTTATTACGATCTGTACGGAAGACAGGAAATGTTTATTGGGGTGCATTGTAGGGGGCGGCGCCCACGACGCCCCGCATGTACGTCTTTCGAAAATGGGGGGAATTGTGCAACGACATATCATATCAGGCAATAATATTCCCGGGATTTACGTTGACCGGTTTGTCATCATGCCGAATCATATACATTTGATATTGCAGGTTGATGGAAGCGATACCGGCGGGACAATGCGGGCCCCATCCTGTACGAATGCGATGATCCCTCATTTCGTATCGACTCTGAAACGTTTTTGCCGTCGTGATATTGGCACAACAGTCTTTCAGCGTTATTATCATGACCATGTGATTCGTGGAGAGAAGGATTATCAAATGATATTGGAATATATCGACACCAATCCGGCCCGATGGGAAAACGACTGCTTTTATGGCCTGAACGATTGTAGGGTGCTGATATTCTGCACATAACGCTGTTGAATAGACAAAACTGCCTGCTGTGGGACGTCGAGGGCGCCGTCCCCTACAATGTGCCCTGGACGGGGTGCGTATAGGCAGAGGTGCCTCGGTCGTCCTCCGCAGCATTCCCACCCCAAAACAAACCCGGCCCCCACAGGAGGTTTTTATGAGCTTGGAATTTTCACAGGAACTGGATACGGCCCCTCTCATCAGCCCCACCTTTGCGCCACAGGACGCGGCGGAGATCGGCCTGCGCCCCCGGCGTCTGGCGGATTACACCGGGCAGGAGAAGGCCAAGGAAAATCTTTCCGTCTATATCGAAGCCGCCAGACGCAGAGGCGAAAGTCTGGATCACACCCTGCTCTACGGCCCGCCCGGTCTGGGCAAAACCACGCTGGCGGGGGTCATCGCCAACGAAATGGGGGTCAATATCCGCATTACCTCCGGCCCCGCCATTGAAAAACCCGGGGATCTGGCGGCCCTGCTGACCAACCTGAACCCCGGGGATATTCTCTTCATCGATGAGATCCACCGGCTCAACCGGGTGGTGGAGGAAATTCTCTACCCGGCCATGGAGGATTTTGCCATCGATATCATTGTGGGCAAGGGCCCCAGCGCCAATTCCATCCGGCTGGATCTGCCAAAATTCACCCTGATCGGTGCCACCACCCGGGCCGGGCAGCTGTCTGCCCCCCTGCGGGACAGATTTGGTGTGTCGCTGCGGCTGGAGCTGTATACGCCGGAGGAGCTGGCCCGGATCGTGACCCGCTCGGCGGCCATCTTAGGCATCCGCATCGACCCGAAGGGCGCGGCGGAGATCGCCTCCCGCAGCCGTGGCACGCCCCGGATCGCCAACCGCTTCCTGCGCCGCGTGCGGGATTTCGCCCAGATCATGTGCGACGGTGTCATCACCCGGGAGGCGGCGGATCTGGCCCTGAGCCGTCTGGAGGTAGACCATCTGGGACTCGATGCCATCGACCGGCGGATGCTCACCGCCATTATCCGCAATTACGGCGGCGGCCCCGTGGGACTGGAGACGCTGGCGGCCACCATCGGAGAGGAAGCGGTCACGCTGGAGGATGTGTACGAGCCCTACCTGCTCCAGCTGGGCTTTTTGACCCGCACCCCCAGAGGCCGCTGCGTCACCGCGGCAGCGTATGAGCATTTGCACATTCCTTACGAGGGACAGACCCGATTTGGGATTTGAGCGCCGGCTTTTTCTGTAGATTGTGCATAATTTTGGAATTTTTTCAGGAAAAATAACCATTAAGGATTGACAAAAAATAGTTCGGTGTGTATAATTCATTCGTGGCGTGTCCACAAATTATTCACAGACTCCGCGTTACGACCAGATCAATCTATGGGCTTTCACGGGTCATCAACAAACCGAAGAGAGGTAACAATTTCATGTACGAAGACAAGACTTTAGTTTGCAAAGAGTGCGGCAACGAATTCGTTTTCACCGCCGGTGAGCAGGAGTTCTACGCAGAGCGCGGCTTCCAGAACGAGCCCCAGCGCTGCAAGGCTTGCCGTGACGCTCGCAAGAACGCCACCCGTGGCCCCCGGGAGTTCTTTACCGCAACCTGCGCCCGCTGCGGCGGCGAGGCCAAGGTGCCCTTCCAGCCCAAGACCGACCGTCCTGTGTACTGCAGCGAGTGCTTCGCTCAGATGCGCAGCGAGGGCTAATCCCACCAAAACCAAAAGAGCGGCCATCCGGCCGCTCTTTTTCTGTCCTTTTTGGCGTGTTGGTAAATGTCTTTTTTACCGGCTTTCCAGGTAGCGGCAGGCGGCGGTGGCGGCGGTGGCGCCGTCGGCCGCGGCGGTGGTGACCTGCCGGATGCCTTTGCTG
>CAZMBL010000039.1:0-16485 GCA_964564605.1 uncultured Oscillospiraceae bacterium | reverse complement strand
CAGGCGACCTTCTCATTACGAGTGAGATGCACTACCGACTGTGCTACACTAGCAAGCCAGCTAATTATACCGGGTTTGGGGCGAAATGTCAACTGTTTTTTTCCAAAATCCGCACAAAGTTGGGCGGCAACCGTCAGATGGCATTTTTTTCGCAGGGCAGTTGCAGGCTGACGGGGCAGTGGTCGGAGCCGAAAATGTCCGGGTGGATGGCTGCATCCTCTATCCAACCGGACAGCCGCCGGGAAACCAGGAAATAGTCAATGCGCCAGCCCGCGTTATGCTCCCGGGCATGGAAACGGTAGCTCCACCAGGAGTAGGCACCGGTGGCATCGGGATGGAGATGGCGGAAGGTGTCCGTAAATCCGCAGGCCAGAAGCTGAGAGAAAGCGTCCCGCTCCTCGTCGGAGAAGCCGGCGTTGCCCCGGTTGGCAGCGGGGTTTTTCAGGTCGATCTCCCGATGGGCCACATTCAGATCGCCGCAGACGATGACAGGCTTCTTTTCGTCCAGCTCCGTCAGGTAGGCCCGGAACGCCTGCTCCCATTGTAGCCGATGCTCCAGACGGGCCAGCTGCTGCTGGGCGTTGGGGGTATAGCAGGTGACAAGATAGAAAGACGCATATTCCAGCGTGATCAGCCGCCCTTCGGTATCCAGCTGCGGCACCCCGAGGCCGAGGCGGACGGACAGCGGCGTGTGCCGGGTGAATATGGCGGTGCCGGAATAGCCCTTTTTCTCGGCATAGTTCCAGAACTGCTGATAGCCATCGGTGGAAAGTTCCAGCTGTCCGGCCTGCAGCTTCGTCTCCTGCAGGCAGAAGAAATCGGCATCCATTTGCCGCAGCACATCACAAAAGCCCTTGCCCACGCAGGCGCGCAGACCGTTTACATTCCAGCTGACAAATTTCATTTGCTTTGTGTCACATCCTTTCCCGGGTCGGTCAGAAGAAGGTCGCTTCGCCGCATCAGCACCCACGGGGCTCCGTCCAGCTGCGCGCCATCGGCACGGATACGCACGGCTTCGGCCTGTGTCAGTTCCAGACAGGTCATGGTCAGACAGGCACAGGCGATGGTCAGCTCCAGTCCGGTGCAGGCGGAAAAGCCGGTGCTGAGAGTCACATCCAGAAGCCCTTCCTCCATGGAAACGGATACAAGACCGGTTCCGGCAGGGAAGGGGGAGGAAAAGCTCTGATTGTCCTGCGGCCCCAGAAGATACACGCGCAGCAGCTGCGCAAGCTCCGTGTCAGAGATTTGCCGGTACTCCGGCTGAATATAGGCTTCCTCCATGGTGTAGGAAGATGCTGAAACCGGATAATAAAAGGCCGTCTGCCCCTCGTGGGAGCCGGGGAAGGCGCAGGCGCATAGGGCCATACTAAGGGCCAGAAGCAGAATAACCAGCCGTTTCATAGAGCATCCTCCACCGTGTCAAAGCAGGGGAACGCCACCGTAAACACGGTGCCTTCGCCCACAGTGCTCTGCACATGAATTTCACCGTTATTGCGGTTGACCATGGTGCGCACAATGGCAAGGCCGAGGCCGCTGCCGCCGGTCTGCCGGGAACGGGCCTTGTCTACCCGGTAAAAACGCTCGAAAACATGCTCAATCGCATCGGCCGGAATGCCCATACCGGTGTCCCGAACCTGCAGAACGGCCATATCCTGCTCCTTATGCATGGAAATAAACAGGTCGCCGCCGGGAAAATTGTACTTAATGCCGTTTTCCACCAGATTGAAGAGAATCTGATACAGATCGTCCTCCTGCACCAGCACGGGCAGATCCTGCCGGATTTTCTGATGGAGGGTGATGCCGTTGTCCCCGGCGATGCCGGAGAGCATTTTGACCACCCGCTGCACCGTGGGCAGCACATAAATGATCTCCCGCTCCGGCAGCTCTTCCATATTTTCGCCTTTGGTCAGGGTCAACAGTTTCTGTGTCATGCGGTTGAGACGCTCGGCCTCATTGCCGATGTCGCTGACAAATTCCCGGACGGTATCCGGATCCATGTCGTTTTGTAAAATGGAGTCCGACAGCAGCTTGATGGAAGCCAGCGGGGTTTTTAGCTCGTGAGAGGCATCGGAAACAAAGCGGTGGCGCTTGCTTTCGGAGGTTTGCAGCCGGGCGGTCAGGTCGTTGATCTCCTGCCCGAGGAAGCTCAGCTCATCATGGCCGCCCAGATCCACCTTGTGGGTATAATCGCCCCGTTGGATGATCCGCACGGAATGCATGACCTTGCGCAGTCTGCCGGAAAAACGGCTGGCGTAGACCAGGGAGAACACCAGTACGCACAGCTCCAGCACCAGTGTAATGATCAGAATATTATTTTGCAGCGAGGCAATCAGGTTGCCCTGCTGGGTGTCGTATTCCATCATGTAGACACAGCCTTCAATGCCGCCGCTGCTGACAACGGGAATGGCGGCCTCCGCCTGAATAATGCCGTCACGATAGTGCCATGTGAAAATATCCGTGCCGCCAAGGGCGCACACCACCTGCGGCAGCAGGGCAAAGGTGCCCGTGCCGTTGGTGGAATCGTAGATGATCAGACCGTTGGCGTCGGTCACCAGAAGCCGGGTCAGATTGGTATCACCGATTTTGCGCACGGCGGCCTCCACGCTTTCCTTGTGTACCAGCTCCAGATTTTCGATTTCCGTTGCGGTCAGGCGGGCTTTTTCCAGCATGGCGGTCTGCTTGTTCTGGTGGAAGACGGTCTGGCTGATCTCTGCGCAGTAAATATTGAGAAACAGCAGCACGATAAAGGTGATCACCACATAGTTCATGGCATATCGCAGCTGCATGGAGCCGTAGCGCCGCGGCTCCCCTCTGTTATTTCCGGAAGTAATAACCAACGCCCCACTTCGTCATAATGTGCTTCGGTTCGGCGGGATTTTCCTCCAGCTTTTCCCGAAGGCGGCGGATGTGAACATCCACCGTGCGGATATCGCTGCGGTATTCGTAAGACCAGATGGTGTCCAGCAGATTTTCCCGGGAATAAACCCGGTTGGGGTTTCGCATGAGGAATTCAATCACATCGAATTCCTTGGCCGTCAGCTCCACGGGCCGCCCGTTGGAGCAGGCGTTGCGCCCGTCCAGATCCAGCGTGATGGAGCCGATGCTCAGTTCATGTACGGCGGCCTTTTCGGATGTTCCGCTGCGGCGAAGCAGGGCACGGATGCGGGCCTTCAGCTCCAGAATGTTAAAGGGCTTGGTCAGATAATCGTCCGCCCCGTGGTCAAAGCCCATAAGCTTGTCCATATCGTCATTTTTCGCCGTCAGCATGATGATGGGCACATCGGAAAATTCCCGGATTTTGCCGCAGGCGGTCAGTCCGTCCATTTCCGGCATCATCACATCCAGCACGATCAGATCCACCTGCTCCCGCCGGGCGATCTCCACGGCCTCCAGACCGTTGGAGCCGGTCATGACCTCGTAGCCCTCGTTTTGCAGGTTGAAGCGGATGCCCTTGACCAGCAGCGCTTCGTCATCTACAACCAGAATTTTTTTCATAGCTCCTCCTATACGGTCAGTTGATCCAGCATGGCAAACAACCGCTTTTCTCCGATGCCCTCCACTTTCAGAAGGTCGTTTACCCGGGTGAAGGGGCCGTTTTCCGTCCGGTAATCGATGATGCGCTGGGCCAGCACCTCTCCGATTCCCGGCAGCTGCATCAGTGTCTGCAAATCGGCGGTGTTGACGTTGATCTTCCCGGCGGGGGCAGTGGCCTGTGTACCGGCTGTGGGCATGGTGGTTTCCCGGGTGGGCGTCACGGCGGTCAGCAGGGAAATCTCAACATCTCCACGGCGGAGATTCTTACCCGCGAAAAATCCGCCGGTGAAGGACGCAAACATGGCGGTCAGCAGAACCAGAAGAAAAATGCTCTTCATTTTCATGGCTTTGACGGCACCTCCTGTGTTGACGGGTGGAGAAAATGCTGGTATAATCGTCTTGCTGTTATTATACACGACTTTTTCCGCCGGCACAAGTCCGGCGTGGCGATATTGAGGTAAAAAATGAAAAAACAACGTATCTTCTGTCTGATATTGTCGGTCATCACAGTGCTGGCGATGGCGCTACCCGTTGCCGCAGAGCCGGTGCAGGGCAGTAGCGCCGGATGCCATGGGCTCTATGCCCAGCTGCCGCTGGCAGGCGCTGAGTCGCTTCTGCCATCTTCCGACGGCGTTGTGCTGTTTGAACTGAATTCTTCCACCATGGTCTATGCTTACAAGGCCGACGATCGGATCAACCCTTCCAGCATGGTCAAGATTATGACCGCGCTGGTGGCGCTGGAACAGGGAAATCTCAATGACACCGTGACCGTCAAGCGTTCCACGCTGGACTCCTTGCCCATTGGCATTGTGTCTGCGGGATTGCAGCGGGGTGAGACCATTACAGTGCTGGATCTGCTGTACTGCTGTCTGGTTGGCTCGGCCAACGATGCTACGGCGGTGCTTGCGGAGCATATTGCCGGTTCGCAGGCGGCCTTTGTGGAGAAAATGAATGCCCGGGCCAGGGAGCTGGGGTGCAAAGATACCCTTTTCAGCAATGTCAACGGCCTGAATGATAATATCCAGTATTCCACCGCCCGGGATCTTGCCATCATCACTGCCGCCGCGCTGGAAAATGAAACCTTTGCCGATGCCTTCAGCGCCCAGTCCTACACGGTGCCGGCCACTAATCTGTCCGAAGAGCGCACCATCCACACCACCAATTACATGCTCAGCGATCAGACGGTGCGCAACTACTATGACGAACGTGTCACCGGCGGCAAGACTGCCGCCGCAACCCAGACCAAGCGCAGCCTGATCTGCACGGCTCAGCTGGGCACGGCCCGGTATCTGTGCGTGGTGATGAATGCCGACTCCGTCATGTCCGAGGATAAGATTTCCGTGGAAAAATTCGGTTCCTTTTATGAAACGGGCCTTCTTCTGGATTTTGCCCAGCAGGGCTATGAGCTTCGCAAGCTCCTTGACCATGGCCAGTCCTATTCCCAGCACACCGTTTCCGATGGAGAGAACGATCTGATCGCCGCCCCCGGTGCGGACGTGTATGCGGTGCTGCCGCTGGAATATGACCCGGCGCTGCTGATTTTTTCCGCAGAGTATGACATGTCTGCCCTGACGGCACCGGTCAAATCCGGCGCGGTGGTTGGGCAGCTTCGGGTCACCTTTCAGGGGCTGGAACTGACATCCTGCGATCTGACGGCCATGTTTGCCGTGGCGCGAAAGGGCAGCACCATCCGCCCGGCCGACCGGATCACACCGGATGAGGAGCAGGGGGCGGGCAGCAAGCTCCTGCGCTGGATATTGACGGGGCTGGCCGTAGCCGCCGGTCTGGTGCTGCTGAGCCTGCTGATTGCCCGGCTGGTGAAAAACGCCCGCATCCGTGCCATGCACCGCAGAAGAAAACGCAACCGCAGAAGGAGCCGATAACCCATGACAGACTGGAAAACACTGCAAGATACCTGCCTGCACTGTACCCGTTGTGGCCTGTGTGAGACCCGGCGTAACGTGGTATTCGGTGTGGGAAACCTAAATGCCGATGTGATGTTTATCGGGGAGGGGCCGGGAGAACAGGAGGATCTGAAAGGGGAGCCCTTTGTCGGCCCGGCCGGACAGCTGCTGGATGATATGCTTTCCATCATCGATCTGGATCGGCACAGCTGCTACATCGCAAACATCGTCAAGTGCCGCCCGCCACACAACCGGGATCCGCTGGAGACGGAGCAGGATGCCTGCATCGATTATCTTCGCAATCAGGTGGCGCTGATCCGGCCGAGGGTCATTGTGTGTCTGGGGCGCATTGCCGCCAGACGGATCATCCGGGAGGATTACCGCATCACACGGGAGCATGGCCAGTGGGTCGAGAAAAACGGGGTGTGGATGACGGCCTTTTATCATCCTTCCGCCCTGCTGCGGGACGTTTCCAAGCGGCCGGAGGCATTTGAGGATCTGTTGTCACTTCGGCAGAAGCTGGCTCGGCTGCCGAGCCGGGGATGATATATTTTCTTGCAAATCCGGCCCCTTTATGCTATAATAATCTATCATGTTTTTGAAAGGGTGGTATTTCCATGCAAGATATCGGTATGCAGTTTCATATCCGGTGTAAACAGGGGGATGTGGGGCGCTATGTATTTCTGCCCGGCGATCCCGGCCGGTGTGAGGCGATCGCGAAGCTTTTTGACAATCCCGTCCATGTAGGCATGAACCGGGAGTACAATATTTACACCGGTACCCTGCTGGGACAGAAGGTCAGCGTCTGCTCCACTGGAATCGGCGGCCCCTCCGCAGCCATTGCCATGGAGGAGCTGGCCGCCATCGGCGCGGATACCTTCATCCGTGTGGGCACCTGCGGCGGCATCGCCATGGATGTGCTGCCGGGGGATGTGATCGTGGCCACCGGTTCCGTCCGCTTTGAGCATACTTCGATGGAATATGCGCCAATCGAGTTCCCGGCGGTGCCGGATTTCGATGTGGCTGCCGCCCTGAAAGCCGCCGGTGAGGAACTGGGCTACCGGGTGCATACCGGTGTGGTGCAGTGCAAGGATGCTTTCTATGGCCAGCATAGTCCGGAAAAAAGCCCGGTGTATTATGAGCTGCTGCAAAAGTGGGAAAGCTGGAAGCGCCTCGGAGTCAAGGCCAGCGAAATGGAATCGTCCGCCCTGTTTGTGGTGGCGGCGGCGCTGGGTGTGCGGTGCGGCAGCTGCTTCCATGTCATCTGGAATCAGGAGCGGGAGAAGGCCGGTCTGGAAATGCCCATGACTGAGGATACCTCCTCCGCCATCCGGGTAGGCGTAGAGGCCATGAAGCGGCTGATCGCCGCAGATCTGAAAAAAGAGACGAAATAAGGAGGCTATAACATGTTTGAAACAGCAAAAATCCGGGAGCGCAGTGAAATCCCGGTGGAAGATACCTGGGCAACGGAGGATCTGTTTGCCACCGATGAAGCGTGGGAGCAGGAGCTTGCCACCCTGGCCGATGTGAAACAGCAGCTGGCGGCCTTTGCCGGACATCTGGGCGAGAGCGGAAAAGCGCTGTATGATTTCAACGACCTGTCCGAAAAGACCGGTGTCAAGGTCGGCGCTCTGGCCAACTATGCCATGCGCAAGGCCGATCAGGATACCCGCAATTCCGTCTATCAGGCCATGAGCGGCAAGCTCAGATCCCAGATGGTTGCCCTGAGCGCCGCCACCAGCTTCTCCACGCCGGAGATTATGGCCATTTCCGATGAGGATATGGAGATATTCTACGAACAGTACCCGGCTCTGGAGCGCTATCGCCGCCGCCTGACGGATCTTCGCCGCCATAAGGCCCACACCCTGTCCGCTGCGGAGGAAAAGCTGCTGGCCGCCACCGGTGAGATTTCCGAAACAGCCGGAAACGTCTTCGACATGTTCAACGATGCCGACCTGACCTTCCCGGATGCCCTCGATGGGGAAGGCAGGAAGCACCCCATCACCCACGCCACCTATATCCAGTGTCTGGAAAGCGGTGACCGGGTTCTTCGTCGCAATGCCTATGAAAGCCTGTATGGCGTCTACAGACAGTTCAAAAACACTTCTGCCGCACTGATGAACGCCCAGAACAAGCAGCTGAAGTTCGAGGCGGAGGCCCGGCATTTTGACAGTGCCTTTGAAGCGTCCCTGTTCGGCACCAATGTGCCCACCTCCGTGTACCTGAACCTGATCGACACGGTTCACCGCAACATCGACAAAATGCACCGCTATGTCCGCCTGCGCAAGAAGCTGCTGGGGGTGGACGAGCTGCACTACTATGACCTGTACACCCCGCTGGTATCCGATGCGGACAAAAACATTCCCTTTGCCGAGGCGAAGCAGACCATTTACGAGGCTCTTGCGCCGCTGGGTGACGAATACCGGTCTGTGCTGCAGCAGGGCTTTGATAACCGCTGGATCGATGTGTATCCCAACGTTGGCAAGCGAAGCGGCGCCTATTCCGCCGGGGCCCGGGTGCATCCGTATGTGCTGATGAACTATTCTGGCACGCTGGACAGCCAGTTTACCCTGGCCCATGAAATGGGACATGCCCTGCATTCGTACTACTCCAATCACAACCAGAACCCGGTGGATTCCGGCTATGTGATCTTTGTGGCGGAGGTGGCTTCCACCTGCAACGAGGCACTGCTGATGGAGCATCTTCTGGCTAAAACCACCGACAGGAAGGAACGGATCTATCTGATCAACCACTTCCTTGATCAGTTCAAGGGAACCCTGTACCGCCAGACCATGTTTGCCGAATTTGAGCTGATGATGGGCCGCTGGGTGGCCGAGGGCCGCACGCTGACTGCCGATCTTCTGTGCAGCGAGTATCGAAAGCTCAATGAGTTCTACTATGGGCCGGATGCAGTGGCGGATGACTATATCGCCGTGGAATGGGCCAGAATTCCCCATTTCTATTACGATTATTATGTGTTCCAGTATGCCACCGGCTACTCCGCTGCCATCGCCCTGTCCCGCAGAATTCTCTCCGGCGGGGAAGAGGCCGTCCGGGATTATCTAAATTTCCTCTCCGGCGGATGCTCCCGCAGCCCCATTGATCTGCTCAAGGGCGCAGGTGTGGATATGACCTCTCCGGAGCCTGTGAACGCCGCGCTGGAGCTGTTCGGCCGGCTGCTGGACGAAATGGAAGCGCTGACCGCGGAGGCGTGATGGAGCGGATCTATTTGCCGACCCTGCACTGGTTTGCCATGAACAATCTGTTCACCGGCTCCTGCGCTGCTCTGCGCTTCCGAGCCTGCCCCAATGTGGTGATGGCCAACGCCAAAGAGGTGGATTTTACCCAGAGTACCATCACGGCCGAGTTCTGGCACGGACCATTCTGCTATGAAAAAAGTCAGATGGAGGGCAGCAGAACATTCCCCATGACGGAGCAGGGCAGGCTGGAGCTGCAGGCATGGCTGGATGAAAACATCTGATTTTTCCCGTTTTGCCGAAAAAATCATTGACAATTCCGCCATTTATGCTAGAATAGCAACGAATATGCAAAGACTATAGCAGAAAAGAAGCATACCCGGGTGCCGCCAGCGAGAGGGGAGCGGTGTAAGCCCTTGCGCCATGGGTCTGCGGGCCGCTTCTGCTGTCGCCCGGGATGACCGGGACGGGCGCTCCCGTTACAGAGCAGCCAAGAGATCCGCATTTCGTGGATAATTAGGGTGGTACCGCGGTTTTTAATCGCCCCTATCGCAGGATAGGGGCGGTTTATCTTTTGACCACCCAAATCGAATAGAAAATAATCTGGAGGTATTTTCCAATGGCACACAAAAACTACGGCGTAAATGAGCTGCGGGAGATGTTTCTGCGCTTTTTTGAAAGCAAGAACCATCTGCGTCTGCCCAGTTTTTCGCTGATCCCGCAAAATGACCGGTCGCTGCTGCTGATCAACTCCGGCATGGCCCCCATGAAGCCCTATTTCACCGGTGAGGTGGAGCCGCCCCGCCACCGGGTCTGCACCTGCCAGAAATGCATCCGTACCGGCGATATTGAAAACATCGGAAAAACTGCCCGCCATGGCACCTATTTTGAGATGCTGGGCAACTTCTCCTTCGGTGACTATTTCAAGAAGGAAGCGCTGCAATGGAGCTGGGAATTCCTGACTTCCCCCGAATGGGTGGGTCTGGAGCCGGAGCTGCTGTATCCGACCGTCTATGAAAATGATGACGAGGCATGGGAGATCTGGACAAAGCAGATCGGCGTGCCGGAAGATCACATGACCCGTCTGGGCAAGAAGGACAACTTCTGGGAGCATGGCGCAGGCCCCTGCGGCCCCTGTTCCGAGATTCACTATGACCGTGGCGTGCAGTATGGCTGTGGCAAGCCCGACTGCCGTCCCGGCTGTGACTGTGACCGGTTCATGGAGGTGTGGAACAACGTATTCTCCCAGTTCAACAACGATGGGCAGGGCAACTACACCGAGCTGGTGCAGAAAAATATTGATACCGGCATGGGTCTGGAGCGTCTGGCCTGCGTCTGCCAGAATGTCAACAGCCTCTTCGATGTGGACACGGTGATGAACATCACCAATCACGTCACCCGGCTGACCGGTGCGTCCTATGACCAGAGCTATAAGACGGACGTGAGCCTGCGGGTCATTACGGATCACATCCGCGCTTCCACCTTCATGATCGCCGATGGCGTGCTGCCCTCCAACGAGGGCCGCGGCTATGTTCTGCGCCGTCTGTTGCGCCGTGCCGCCCGCCATGGAAAGCTTCTGGGTGTGGATTATCCCTTCCTGTACGAAGTGGTGGAGACGGTTGTTCGGGAAAATGAGAGTCACTATGGCTACCTGCGGGAGCGGGCAGATTATATCACCCGTATCGTGCGCATTGAGGAAGAGAACTTCGCCCGCACCATCGATACCGGTCTTGCCATTTTCCATGATAAGATGGCGGCCCACCGCGCGGCCGGGGCTTCCGTGTTCTCCGGCGACGATGCCTTCCTGCTCAGCGATACCTATGGTTTCCCCATCGACCTGACGGAGGAAATGGTGGAGGACGAGGGCATGACCATCGACATGGCCCGCTTCACCGCCTGCCGGGAGGAGCAGCGTGTCCGTGCCCGGGAGGCTCGCAAGGCGCTGGGCGATCTGGCATGGGCCGGCATTGATCTGGGGCTGGATAATACCCCCACCACCTTTGTCGGCTACAGCGAAATGAACTGCAAGGCGAAGGTCCTGGCGGTCTGTGTCGGGGACGAGGTTTCCGGCACCATCGCCGGTGGCGAAAACGGCATTATCGTGCTGGATAAAACCCCCTTCTACGCCGAAATGGGCGGCCAGGTGGCGGATCACGGCGTGATTTTGCTTGGCAACAGCCGCTTCCAGGTGCGGGACGTTCAGAAGGACAAGGGCGGCAAGTATCTGCACCATGGCAGCATGATCTCCGGCTCCATCAAGGTCGATGATCTGGTGCTGGCCTCCGTGGATGTGGAGCGGCGCAAGGCCATCATGCGTGCCCACTCCGCCACCCACCTGCTGCAAAAAGCGCTGGCCTCCGTGCTTGGCGATCATGTGCATCAGGCCGGTTCTCTGGTGGAGCCGGATCATCTGCGCTTTGATTTTACCCACTATGCCGCCATGACCGCCGAGGAGCTGGCTCGGGTGGATGAGATCGTGCAGAACGCGGTGCTGGAGGGCTATCCCATCGTGACCCGGGAAATGGGCATCGAGGAAGCCAAGAAGCTGGGCGCGACTGCCCTGTTCTCCGAAAAGTACGGCGATACCGTTCGGGTGGTCAACATGGGCGGCTGGTCGATCGAGCTGTGCGGCGGTACCCATCTGGACAATACCGCCAAGGTCGGCCCCTTCCGCATTGAAAGCGAGTCCTCCGTTGCCTCCGGCGTGCGGAGAATTGAGGCCATCACCGGTAAAAAATCTCTGGAGGAAATGAGCTGCACCCGCAAGCGGATGTATGATGCCTGCACGGTACTCAAGACGAAGCCCTCCGAGCTGGCCGCCAAGCTGGAAGGCCAGGTAGAGGAAATCCGTACCCTGAAAAAGGCCATCGAGGCTTACCGTACCCGTGAAACGGCGGGCGAGGTGGAGCGTTTCCTGTTCAGCGCCCATGAGGTGGGCGGCCTGAAGGTGCTCACCGCCACCGTACCCAATGCGGACGCGGCCAAGCTGCGCCAGATGGCGGATAATTTGCGTGACCGTTCCGACCGGATCGTAGCAGTGCTGGCTACGGTCAGCGGCGATAAGATCACCTTCCTTGCGGCCTGCGGCAAGGAGGCGGTCAGCAGCGGTGTGCGGGCCGGTGATCTGGTGAAGCTGGTGTGCGGCGTCTGCGGCGGCAGCGGCGGCGGAAAGCCGGACTGCGCCATGGGCGGCGGCAAGGATCGGCTGAAGCTGGATAACGCGCTGGCACAGGTGGACGATTACGTTGCTTCCAGACTGAAATGATGAATTGGGCGCTGCCGCTTCCGGCGGCGCCCATTTTCCTGATTTTTTGGGAGGGCTTTGGATATGCGGGTGCTGATGTGGCTGACCATTGGTGCCGTGGCGGCAGCGGCCGGTGCGGCTTATCTCATTTCCGGGCAGATGCTGCCGGTTCTGGCCTTCGGGCTGCTGGCGGCGGGACTTGTGCTGCTGCTTGCGGCCATGGCCTGCAGGCCCTGCGCTGTGGCCGGCACAGCGGTTCTCGGTGCGGCGGCAATGCTGATTTTGATACTGGTATTTCGCATTGCCTATCTGGAACCGGTTACCCGGCAACATGAAAAGACCCATAGCCTGACCATCACCCTGACCCGGTACAGTTCTGCCAGCGAATACGGCACATCGGTGGAGGGATACACCCGGCTGGACGGCAAGCTCTACCGGATTCTGGCCTACTGTGATGCCCTGCCGCAGCTCAAGCCCGGCGACAGTGTGACAGGCACGTTTCTGCTTCGCAGTACGGTGGACGACCCGGATCGGCGCTATCAGGCGGGAAACGGCATTTTTCTGTTGGCATCCGCCCGGGGGACAACCTATTACCGCATGACACCCCGGCTTCCGTGGTACGGCTATCCCGCTTTCTGGGCGGCCTCCATCGGGGAGCAGCTTTGCCGTATGTTTCCAGCGGACACCCTTGGTTTTGCCCGGGCTCTGCTGCTGGGTGATACAACGCTGATCGATTATGAAACGGATACCGCCTTCAAGCTCAGCGGCATCCGCCATGTCATTGCGGTTTCCGGGCTGCATGTTTCCATCCTCTTCAGCCTCGTCTATGCTCTGACAGGACGCAGGCGGGTGCTCAGCGCCATGCTGGGATTGCCGGTGCTGGTGATTTTCGCCGCCATTGCCGGGTTCACACCCTCCATTACCCGTGCGTGCATCATGCACGGCCTGATGGTGCTGGCGACGCTTTTCGAGCGGGAGTACGACCCGCCGACAGCTCTTTCCTTTGCACTGCTTCTGATGTTGCTGGTCAATCCCTACTGTGTGATGTCCGTCAGCTTGCAGCTGTCCGCCGGGTGCCTGTGCGGTATATTCCTCTTTTCCGGCAGAATCTATTCGTGGCTCATGGACAGCCGCCGGCTGGGAAAACTTCCGCTGGGAAAAAGAAAGGTGGCGGGCTGGCTGAGCAGCTCCGTCTCCGTCACACTAGGGGCCACGCTCACCACCACACCCCTGAGTGCCCTGTATTTTGGCACCGTCAGTCTTGTCAGCCCACTGACCAATCTTCTTACCCTCTGGATTGTGACCTTCATTTTCTATGGCATCATGATCTGCTGCCTGTTAGGATGGCTGTGGCTGCCGATGGGTAGGGTGGGCGCAATGGTGGTATCGCTGGCGATCCGCTATGTGCTGGCTGTTTCAAAGCTCCTGTCCCGGGTGCCGCTTTCCGCGGTATACACGGTCAGCGGCTATATTGTGGTGTTTCTGGTGTTTGCCTATGCTCTGCTGGCTGTGTTTCTTGCAATGCGCCGGAAACAGCCGGTGCTGCTTTGCTGTCTGCTGGTGCTGTCGCTGCTGCTGGCAGTGGGGGCCTCATGGATCGAGCCGATGCTGGATGATCTGCGCATGACCGTGCTGGATGTGGGACAGGGTCAGTCCATTTTGCTGCAAAGCGAGGGAAGAGCCTTTCTGGTGGACTGTGGCGGCGACAGCGATACAAAAAGCGCCGACCGTGCGGCGGAAATGCTGCTGTCCATGGGCGTTTCCCGGCTGGACGGCATCATTCTGACCCATTATGACCGGGATCACGCCGGAGGTGTCGCCTATCTTCTGACCCGGATAGAGACGCAGGCCCTGTTTCTGCCGGACTGCGTGGACTCGGAAGGCTACGCCGCTGCCCTTCTGGCCCGGCCGGAGGCTGTGGTGATAACGGATGATACCGTTCTGCGCTGCGGCGATGCGGAGCTGACGCTGGTTACCTCGGAATTTGGAATAACCGACAATCAGAGCGGCCTTTGCGTCTTGTTTCAACGGGAAAACTGTGCTATACTCATAACAGGCGACCGGGATACCCTCGGGGAACAGGAGCTTATGAGCCGTATTGCGCTGCCCCGGCTGGATGTGCTGATCGTGGGGCACCACGGCTCCAGGCATTCCACCGGTGAGCAGCTGCTGCAAACCGGGCAGCCGACGCTGGCCATCATATCCGTGGGGGATAACCGCTACGGCCATCCGACACAGGAGGTGCTGGACAGGCTGGCCGACATCGGTTGCGAGGTGCTGCGAACGGATCAGCTGGGAACCATTGTTTACAGGAGATGAGACATCATGGCAAAATTCGACAGGGACGATCAGCCCCTGCAAAACCTGAAAGTGGCCATCCGGCAGGGGGAGCCTGCACGGCTTTATATCTTTCATGGCGAGGAAGCGTTCCTTCTGCACCATTATTTTGGCCGCCTGCGGGAAGCCGTGGTGGAGGAACTGACGCAGGAATTCAATTACCACGATTTCCATTCGGAAAATTTCTCCATGCGGGATTTTGCCGAAGCGGTGGAGGGCCTGCCCCTGATGGCGCAGCGCACCATGATTCGGGTGGATGATGTGGATATCTTCCGCCTGCCGGAGGAGGAGCGGACAAAGCTTGCCCAGGTGCTGGCGGATATTCCCGATTACTGCACCGTGGTGCTGACCTTTGAAACCGTACCGTGGAAGCCGGACAAGCGGCAGAAAAAGCTGTGGGAGAGTCTGTCCGGGGGAGAAATCGTGGAATTTGCCCGGCAGAGCCAGCGGGATCTGGTCAGCTGGATCACCCGTCACTTCCGGGCGAAAGGAAAAACCATCTCCCCGGAGCTGTGTGGCTATCTTGTGGAGATCACGGACGGCACCATGACTTCCCTCAGTGGGGAAATAGAGAAAATCGCCGCCTACAGCGGTGCCGATGCCATAGGCCGGGCGGATATTGACGCAGTCACAGAGCCGGTGCCGGATGCGGTTGTGTACCGCATGACGGATTTTCTGGCGGCAGGGGACTACGCCCAGGCGCTTCTGCTTCTACAGCAGCTGCTGCGGATGCAGGAGGAGCCGCTGGGCATTCTGGGCTATATCGGTTCCCAGTTCCGCCGTATCAGCGCGGCTCGTGTGCTGCTTGATCACGGCCGTGGGTCACAGGAGCTGATGAAGCTGTGCGGCTGCCCGGATTTTGTGGCCCGCAAGACCATGGATATGGCCCGCCGACTCCGGCCGGAGTTCTGTGCCGCTGCGGCGGGGCTGGTCATGGAGACGGATATGAAAATCAAAACCTCGGCGGACGATTCCCAGCGCCTGCTGGAGCTGATGCTGCTGCTTCTGGCACAGGAGGCGCGCCGTGTATAAAATCCGGGAGGCCATTGTGGTGGAAGGGCGCTACGATAAGAATACCCTCAGTCAGATCGTCGATGCCCCGATTTTTGAAACAGAGGGCTTCGGCATTTTCAAAAACAGGCAGAAAATGGATTTTCTGCGGCAGGTGGCCCAAAAGCGGGGGCTGATCGTCTTCACCGATTCCGACGGGGCGGGCTTTGTTATCCGCAATCATATCAAAAGCGCCATCCCCGGAAAATATCTGAAGCTCGCCTACATCCCGGACATTTACGGCAAGGAAAAGCGGAAGGCTGCCCCCGGAAAAGAGGGCAAGCTGGGGGTGGAGGGCATGAAGCCGGAAATCATTCTGGATGCCCTGAAAAAAGCCGGGGCGACCATCGAAGGAGAGACAACTGTCCCCGGAAATGCCATTACCAAGCAGGACCTCATGGACTTAGGGCTCTCCGGTGGGGCAGATGCCGGTGGGAAGCGGAAAAGGCTTTTAAAAAAGCTGAATTTTCCCGAGCACATGAGTGCCAATGCCATGCTCCAGGCCCTGAATCTGCTGTACTCCCTGGAAGAGCTGAGAAGGATTGTTTCGGAATTGGGAAAGGAGTAGAGGCCGTTCATGCTCTATTATTCAGATGAGAATGTCTTGATTCGGGATCTTATGCCCGGGGATGCAGAGTGCTTTGTGCGGGAGGAAATCAAACAGGGATGGATTGATGCTACGGCGGATAAATATGAGATGCGTCTTGCACATTGCCGGAAGGGAAAATGTATTTCTCTGGTTGCCGAATATTGCGGACAACCCGCAGGATATGTCAGTGTATATCCGAATTGCCCCTGGGGTGCATTGGGCGGTCAGGGCTATGCTGAGATAATTGATTTTGCGGTGCTGGAAAAATACCGTTGCAAAGGAATCGGAAGTTAGCTGATGGATGCGGCAGAAAAGATTGCGTTTTCATATGCAAACCGTGTTTATCTCGGTGTTGGGCTGCACAGTGGCTATGGAATGGCGCAGAGATTGTATGCCCAAAGAGGATACATCCCCGACGGAAGCGGCGTATGGTATGGAGCAAAGGTCTGCGAGCCTTACACAAGCTGCCGTAATGATGATGATTTGAATCTATACTTGGTAAAAGAGCGCTGATAGGCAGGCTTTGCCTTTATTAGTGTCTTTGGAGAAACAAAATGGTTGATATACAGGTAACAAATTTAACAAAATTCTTCGTCATCGGAGAAAATCTGCTGCAAGGGCTGTCCTTTG
>CAZMBL010000038.1:0-16617 GCA_964564605.1 uncultured Oscillospiraceae bacterium | reverse complement strand
CCGGCGGCAACGCCCTGAAATTCTACGCCTCCGTCCGTCTGGACGTGCGCCGCGTGGAATCAATCAAGGAAGGTGCCAATGTGGTCGGCAACAAGACCCGTGTCAAGGTGGTCAAGAACAAGGTCGCGCCCCCCTTCCGTGAAGCCTACTTTGAAATTCTCTATGGTCAGGGAATCGGCAAATGGGGCGAGCTGGTGGATCTTGCGGTGGAGCAGGAGATCATCCAGAAGTCCGGCAGCTGGTTCAGCATGGGCGATGAGCGCATTGGTCAGGGTAAGGAAAGCGTCAAAAACTATCTGCAGGCCAACCCGGCCATTGCTGCCGAGGTGGAGGCACAGGTGCGTGCCAACCTGCTCAAGGCAAGCCCCACGGCCATGCTGGCCGCAAAGGCGGCTGACCGGCCTGTAGCCGTCAGTGCCGACGATTTCAACGATGAGGATTGAGTCTCTCCGTTCGGAGCCGGATCGGGCCGGGCGCTTCTGGCTGACGCTGGAGGATGGCTCCCGCATGGGGCTGTACCGCCAGACTGTGGAAGATTTTGCCATTTTCCCCGGCCGGGATCTAACCGAGCAGGAGCTTTCGGAGCTTCGGCAGGCTGCCGGTGCCATGTCCGCGAAAATGCGTGCCGTGCGCATCGTTGCCGCCTCCGCCGTATCCGGCGCGGAGCTGCGGCAACGGCTGGAGCATAAGGGGGAAGACCCCCTGCAGGCCGAACAGGCGGTGCAGTGGCTGCAACAGATGAACCTGCTGGACGATGGCGAGACGGCTCGTCAGCTGGTGAGTCGGTGCGTTTCCCGGGGCTATGGCATCCACCGTGCCCGGCAGGTGCTGTATGAAAAGAAAATCCCGAAGGAGCTTTGGGATGCGGCCCTGCAGGGCTACCCCGACCCGGGGGATTATATTGACTCCTTTCTTCGCCAGCGGGTGAAGGATCCGCGCGATAGCGCCTCTGTCAGGCGGGCCGTAGATGCGCTTGTGCGCCGCGGCTACAGCTACGGCGATGTCCGCTCCGCACTGAACCGGCTGCGTGTGGACGGGGATTTTCTGGAGGAATAATATGGCGAATATTGGATTTATTTCCCTTGGCTGCGCCAAAAATCAGGTCGATTGCGAGCGGATGATGTACCGCGTGGCAGAGGCCGGACACACGGTGCTGCCGGGAATTGTGGACAGCGATGTGGTGGTGATCAACACCTGTGGCTTTATTGACAGCGCCAAAAGTGAGGCAATTGAGCATATTCTGCGCACGGCCGCGCTCAAGCAGGATGGCCATGTGGGCAAAATTCTGGTGACCGGTTGCCTTTCTCAGCGCTACCAGCAGCAGATTTTGCAGGAAATGCCGGAGGTGGACGGCATTCTCGGCACCGGCAGCTATCATAAGGTAGTCGATGCCATAGAAGCGCTTCTGGCCGGACAACAGGTTTTTGATTTTGACTCCATCGATGCGCCGGAGCTTGAAACCGGCCGCATTCTCACCACACCGGAGCATTACGCTTACCTGAAAATCGCGGAAGGGTGCGATAACCGTTGTGCCTACTGCGTCATTCCCTCTCTTCGAGGCAAATACCGCAGCCGGTCGCTGAATGATGTGCTATATGAAGCCCGGCTTCTGGCCGACTCAGGCGTGAAGGAACTGATCGTAGTTGCGCAGGATACCAGCCGCTATGGCACGGATCTTCCCGGCGGCCAGCGCCTGCTTCCCGAACTTTTGCGCCGGCTTTGCGCTATCGATGGCTTCCACTGGATCCGTCTGCACTATCTCTACCCCGATGAGATCGACGAAGAGCTGATCGACACCATTGCCGCGGAGCCGAAAATCGTCAAATATCTGGATATTCCCATCCAGCACTGCAACAGCGCCATTCTTGATCGGATGAATCGCCGTGGAAACGGGGAATATCTTCGCTGGCTGTTTGCCCACCTGCGGGAGAAAATCCCGTCTCTTGTGCTGCGCACCAGTGTGATCACCGGCCTGCCCGGAGAAGGGGAGGAGGAATTCGCTGAGCTGTGCAGCTTCCTGCGGGAAATGAAGCTGGAGCGCGTTGGCGCCTTCCCGTTTTCGCCGGAGGAGGGAACACCGGCCGAGCAGATGCCCCATCCGGATGCCGACACGGCCCAGAACCGTGCTCAGATGGTGGAAACAATCCAGTCCCGTATCATGGATGAATATAACGAGACTATGATCGGCCGCCGGATCGAGGTGCTGGTGGACGGCTATGACGAGGAGTACCAGCAGTATTACGGCCGCACATGGGCCGACTCCCCGGATATTGACGGCCGGGTCTGGATCGCAGCGGAAGATGACCTGACAGAAGGCGAATTTGTGACCGTCTGTGTAGACGGCCTGACGGACGGAGACCTCTCCGGCTATCTAGTGGAGGAATAAAAATGACAACTGCAACGAAAATCACCCTGCTTCGGGTGGTCATGATCCCGGCGTATCTTGTGCTGATGTATGCAAGCAACGGTGCGCCCAATGGCTGGATGTGGGGTGCGCTGGCGGTTTTCATCCTTGCCAGCATCACCGATTATGTGGATGGCCAGATTGCAAGAAAGTGCAATCAGGTTAGCGATCTTGGGAAATTTCTCGATCCGCTGGCGGACAAGCTGCTGACCCTTGCTGCCATGCTGATGTTCTGTCAGTGGGGCAAATTCCCCGCATGGGCGCTGATGATCGTGCTGACCCGGGAATTTGCCGTCTCCGGTCTGCGCATGGTGGCCGGCCCCAAGGGCAAGGTGATCGCCGCCGCCATGAGCGGAAAAATCAAAACGGCCTCCACCATGATCGGCCTGTGTGTCTTGATGGCGTTCCCCACGGTGGAGTGGCTTTGCTGGATCGTGGTGGCCATGATCGTGATCACCACGGTTTATTCCGGGGTTGAGTATTTTGTAAAAAACTGGATCTGCCTGTGCGATTGACACCGGCGGATGATGCCTTGTAAAAAGGTGCGCTGCCATGCAGCGCACCTTTTGCCGGGCTAATCACTCGATGAAATGAGGTTATGGGATGAATACTAAGGAAATCGGAGAGCTTCGCCGCCGGCAGCGCCGGGACAGGAGCAACGCTGCGGCCGTTTTCGGCTGCTATGTCAATGAAAGCAGGCAGATCATCACCCAGTTCCGCCAAAGCATCGGCATCATGCCGGAAAACGAAGCGGAAAAATATTTTGCCATTTTCCGCCGTACTCTTGGTGGCACGATCGGAAAAAAACTGATCGATATTACCTTCTCCACGGCGCAGGTGGCCGGAAGCGAGGAGCATAAGCTGCTCATGGAACTTCGCCGCACAGCCCTGGAGGACGAGCAGATCCGCACTGATTTTTTTCAGAAGGTGGTGGATCATCTCGATCTGGATACCGCCTATGCCATTTTGCTGTGCTGTGACAGCTATGATGTGCCATTCAAATCCGGGGATGGCTCCGCTTCGCCGGATCAGTCCGATGAGACCTTTACCTATGTGCTTTGTGCCATTTGCCCGGTCAAGCAGACGAAGCCGACCCTGCATTATATCCCGGAAAGCCGGGAATTTCACGACGGTAACATGGCCAATGTGATCATGGCACCGGAGCTGGGCTTCTTGTTCCCTGCTTTTGACGGCCGTGCCACCAATATCTACAATGCCCTCTATTTCAATAAAAGTCCCAGGGAAAATCATGCCGCACTGGCGGACGCATTGTTTTGCACATCCATTCCCATGCCTGCGGCGGAACAGAAGCAGGCCTTTGCGGCCCTGCTGGGCCGCACACTGGAAGACGAATGCAGCCTGGAGGTTGTCCAGTCCGTCCATGATGAGCTTTGCCAGCAGATTGCCATGCACAAGGAAAGCCGCGTCCCTGAGCCGCTGTTGATTGACAAGGAGCAGGTGCGGCGGGTTCTGGAGGACTGCGGCGTATCCCAGACTCACAGCGCAAAATTTTCCGTCGAATTCGATGAGACCTTCGGCCTCGATGCCCAGCTGCACCCGGCCAACGTGATCGACCATAAGAAGCTGGAGCTGCAAACTCCCGATGTGATCATCAAGGTCGCCCCCGACAGGGGAGACCTGCTGGAGACAAGAGTGCTGGGCGGTGTGGAATACATTCTGATCCGTTCAGACGAAAACGTGACGGTCAACGGGGTGGATATCCACCTGAAAAATCAGCAGGAAGCCACGGTTTAAGGCTTGCATTTTCCTTTTTTCTCGCTTATAATTGTTGAAAAACGCAGGAGGTCTCTTATGAAACGGGAAGAACTTGTTCATTTCACCCTGTACGGCACCGGGCAGGCGGCAGATCTGTCCTCCGCTCTGATGGGCGTGGCCATGTTTCTGCCGGTGATCGATTTTGTTGCCGTGCGTGGTATCGCGGCCTGCGGCGGTTGGGAGATCTTTTCCGGGCTGGTGTTGCCGCTGCTTCTTTGCGGCGCATGGCTGGTGCTGGTAAGGCTGTTTCACTGGGCGGATGCCCGGGCCTTTGGGGTTTTGGGTGCGGCAGTTTGTGTGCTTCTGGCGCTGCAGCTGTTTTCCTGCGGCGATGGTCTCCGTATTGCGGGCGGTCTGATCTGGTATTTGCTGACGGGTGCGCTGCTGGTGCTGGCGGTTTTCGGGTATTTTTCCATTCGCCCGCTTCTGTTTGCCACCGCATTTTTGCCCGCTCTGCTTCGGCTGTGGATGCTGATCGGTGCCTGCACCGGCTGGAGCGGATTTTTGCGTAGCCTGCCGGATATTTCGGCAGTTTGTATGCTCTTTGCCCTCAGCTGTCTGCCCGTTATGCTCAAACCGGAGCAAAAATGACATAAAAAATCCCCTGCACCTTTTGTGCAGGGGAATATTTTATTTGCAGCAGTCGAGAATGATCTGTACACACCGCTCCGGGCCGAGAACACCGGAGTTCAGGCTCAGATCATAGTTGCGGGCATCTCCCCATGTCCGGCCGGTATAGTGCTGATAGTTGATCTGACGGCGGCGATCCTTCTCATTCAGCCGGGCTTCCGGTGATTTTTCGGAGCTGCCGTACAGCCGGACAATGCGATCCGCCCGGTAGTCCATGTCCGCATGGATGAATACATCCAGCGTGTCCGTGCGGTCTTTGAGAATGTAGTCCGCATTTCGGCCCACGATCACACAGGGGCCCTGCTCCGCCAGCTGCAAAATCACATTGCACTGGATGCTCCACAAAAAGTCCGCCGCACTCATGCCGTTCATTACACCGGGTACACCCTGCTGGGAGAAGGCGTAGGAAAGTCTGCTGGTGCTGGGGGCATGCTCGCCGTGTTCTTCAATATAGTCCGGGGCAAAACCGCTTTCCAGCGCGATCTGATTAACAAGCTCTTTGTCGTAATAGGGGATGTTCAGGATCTGTGCCACCTGATGGCCGATGGAGCGGCCGCCGCTACCGAATTCACGGCTGATGGTGATGATCCGTTTCTGCATATCCATGCCTCCTTTTGAAGTGACTTCATTATAACAAAGGGAATTCTGATTGTCAATTATCTCCAAATAGAAAACTTCACGCAACGGGATTGTAGTAAACCTGCACAGACATGTCCTTGAGCACCTGCACATCGGTCACACCGGTGCCGAACAGGCTGATGGTGGAAAGCAGGTGACAGGTTTGCAGGCAATCCACACTTCTGATATCTTCGTTGTAATCAAGCTGCAAATAACAAAGGTTGTACAGCACGCGCAAAGGCGTCAGATCGCTGAGTAAATTGTGCTGTGCATCCATGTTATACAGTACGCTTTCCTCCGTGAAGGACGGCAGGGCGGTGACCTCGTTATATGCAAAATTCAGCGTGTCCAGCACAGGCATGGCGGCCACAGGGTCGATGTTCAGCAGGGTGTTGTTCGACACATTCAGCTTGACCATGGCAGCAGCGTTTTTCAGCTCGTCAATGGAGGTCAGATTGTTGTGGGAAGCGTTCAGCTCCACCAGCTGGGTCAGCTTTTCCGCACCGGACAGGTTCATCAGATCATTGCTGGAAACATCCAGCCACGTCAGATTGACCAGCTCGCTCAGAGCGGAGATGGTGGAAAGGGAATTGTCCGACACGTCCAGATATTGCAGACCACCGAGATTGCGCAGCGCATCCAGCGACACCAGCGCGTTGCGCTCCAGATCCAGTTTTTTCAGCTGTGTCATGTCAGCAATCACGGAAATATCCAAAATCATATTGTCTCCCAGTTCCAGACTGGTCAGTTCCGTAGCCCCGGAAAGAGCGGCAATGCTGGACAGTTGGCATCCGCGCAAATTCAGTGCCTGCAGCTGGGGCAGGGCCGCGATGTTGGCCAGATCGGATGATGTCAGGGGGCAGCCCGTAACGGTCAGCTCCCGCAGCTGGGACAGCTGGCAGATAATGCTGAAATCCGTGCAGGTGCTGTCGTTGGCCGTCAGCTGCTGCAAATTCGGCAGCCATTTCAGATCCTGATAATCCGATACTTCCGCCGGAATGTTCAGTTCCGTGACAGTCCACAGATCGTTGGAATAGAGAATGGTGTCCGTATCCACCTTTAACTGTTCACGCAGAGCCGTCTCAAAAGCCGGGTCGGCAAACACCACCGGCTCGATCACACCGCCGACAATATAGCTATAGGTGCCAAGCTTACTGACAAGACCCTGCTCGGATACGGTGATGCCGTAAAATACCTGCTCACCGGTCACAAGCTGGAAGGGCCGGCTGTAGGCGTGCCTTTTTATGGACGGATAGCTGCCATCCGAAGAAATATAGCAGCTGCCGCCGTCACTTGTAAAGCCGAGCTGGATATACTGGGAGTAGGTGCCCGGCGTATTGTCCGGCACGGGTGCGGCAGGGCGCAGGGCATCGAGTCTGGCCTTCATGTCCGGGTCGGCAATGTTATCAAGCATGGTCACTGCGTCGAGGAGCTTGTTCTGCTCCACATAGGTGCTGCAAAGGGCAATGTATAGCGCCTCATCCGCCCCGTCGGCAATTGCCTTGGAGAGGGTGCGCTCAGCCTTCGTGTAATTGCCGATGGAAAGATACTGTTGGGCCAGCTCCAGCGCCACTTCATCGCTTTTGTCCGATTGCAGGTACGCCAGATCGTAAAACCAGACAGCGGCGCCGTAATTTCCCACTTCATTTTGATAGCGGGCCTGTTCCAGCAGCAGATCCCGGGTCAGGGAAGGGTCATATTTCAAAAAGTACCAGCCTATACTGAAAAGGACGAGCAGTCCCAGCAGAAGCGGTACCAGAATGTGAAGCACTTTTTTCATGTCTGCCTCCATATGCGAATCTGTGATTATTATACCAGCGGGCGGGGTTTATGTCAAGTAATGGTGTGGATTTCGGCAGCTTCCGAATTCTGACAAATTTCGACGCATATAGTGTGATATGATCCATTTGGGGGTGAACAGGATGAAACCAATCGTAAAAGAGCTGATTCGGGTGGCCGTAGTTGGCTGTGTGCTGCCCTGCGTGCTGATTGGGTTTGTGATCCGGGCGACTCAGCCGGAGAGACCGGAACAGACCGTTCCAACAATTATGGACTGTTTGCAGACACAGCCGCAAACCATTCCCACAACACAACCGCAGCCAACCCTTCCGGCGAAGATTGAACCGCAGACCGTGCCGGTGCTGATAGATGAAACACCGGTTGTCATGGAGCTGGAGGGCTACATAATCGGTGTTGTACTGGGGGAGATGCCCGCTTCTTTTGAGATGGAGGCCCTGAAAGCACAGGCAATTGTTGCCAGAACCTACACCCTGAAAACCTGTCTGGACGGCAAACGCCATCCCGGTGGAGCCATCTGCACCGAGGCCGTCTGTTGCCAGGCCTACTGTCCGCCGCAGGATTATCTTGCAAAGGGCGGCACGGAAGATGGCCTGCGACGGGTGATATCTGCGGTGGAGGATACCTGTGGTCAGGTGCTGACCTATGACGGGACGCTGATCACGGCCACCTATTTTTCCTGCTCCGGCGGCAGCACGGAGGATGCCGTGGCCGTATGGGGCTATGACATTCCCTATTTGCAGTCGGTATCCAGCCCCGGGGAGGAGAATTCATCTGCCTTTTACCGGGAAACGCGCTTTACCCCAGGCCAGCTGTGTAAAAAACTCGGTCTGTCATTAACCGGTGACCCGGCAGACTGGTTCGGCCCCGTGTCCTATACATCCGGAGGTGGCGTGGCGGCCATGGAGATTGGCGGAGAATCTTTCCGCGGCACGGCCATTCGCACCAGACTTGGGCTTCGCTCCACCATGTTTTCAGTCCGGGTAGAGGATGGGGCGATCATCTTCTGCACCCGGGGCTATGGCCACCGTGTGGGTATGAGCCAATATGGTGCCAACGCAATGGCTCAAGCCGGTTACAGCTGCAGTCAGATTCTGCTTCATTACTATACGGATACGGTTTTGACCACTTTTTTCGGTAAAATTCAGGAAAAATTGTAAGAACTGTATGACTTTGACAAAAATTCTTGTTCATTTCGAACAAGAGTTTTTTGTTGCATTTTTGGAATTTGTGAAATATAATAAATATCCATCTTTTATCTGCGGTTTCGCCACAGTCATATCGCGTTAGGGGATCTCTGCATGAATCGTCTTTGGCCGGTTTAATCAGAGGTTCCTTAGATCAGAAAGGAGGAGCGATTTATGAAAATGAAAATTGATGGAATGGAAATTACTGCGGCACCGGGTGAGAGCCTGCTGGATCTGGCGGCCCGGCTGGGCCTCGTAACCGACAGCCTGTCCACCACACCGCTGGCCGCAAAGATAGCCGGTGAGGTCTTTACGCTCAACTATATCCCCGTGCGGGAAAAGCAGTTGTCGCAGGAGCGCAGCTCCATGCGCCGGGCCATGGCCGCGTCTGACGGTGTGGTCAATCTGCTGCGTTACAGCGACTCCGCCGGTCGGGAGGCTTATTCCCGCACGGCGCAGTTTGTTATGTTCCTCGCCATAGAGCAGCTGTGGCCGCAGGCCCGGGCTTATATGAATTGCACCGTCGGTTCCGGACTCTTTATCGAGGTGGAAGGAGCGCGGGATTTCTCCGTAGAACGGCTGAAAGAGCAAATGCGCAACATCGTTGCCCAGAATATCCCCCTGCTGCGCCGCCGTATCGCCACCACCGAGGCCATCGAATACTACAAGGCCCACGGCAAGCAGGATAAGGCACGTCTTCTTGCTCTGCGGGCGCTGGATTATTTCGATGTGTACTCCCATGGGGACTTTGCTGATTATTACTATGGCGAAATGGCACCCTCTACCGGCTATCTGAAGGTGTGGGATCTGCTGCCGGCCGATGGCGGCTTCCTCTTCATCTATCCCGATTCCGACAATCCCGACCGTGTGGCGGATTTCCATGAAATGCCCTATTTCCTCAGCGTATTTCAGGAGGGCAAGCGCTGGTGCGAGCTGATGGAGTGCGAAAACGTGACCGATCTGAACGAACTGGTCAACAGCGGCAAGATTCGGGAGCTGATCCGGGTAAATGAAGCCCTCCATGAAAAGAAATTCGCCCATGTCGCGGATATGATCTGCCGCCGTGGTGCCCGGGCCGTCATGCTGGCAGGCCCCAGCTCCTCCGGCAAGACCACCTCTGCCAACCGTCTGGCCACTCAGCTGCGGGTGCACGGCAAAAAGCCGATCCTCATGGGCTTGGACGATTATTATCTGGATCGGGATAGAATCAAGCCCGGCCCGGACGGCAAGCTGGATCTGGAGCATATCAACACCATCGATACGGAGCTGTTCAAGCAGCAGCTCGATGCGCTTCTGCGTGGGGAAACGGTGCAGCTGCCCAGCTTCGATTTCAAGAGCGGCTCCCGTCAGTGGCGTGGCGACCAGCTGCGGCTGACAGAGGAGACGGTCATCATTGTGGAGGGTCTGCATGCGCTCAACCCGGTTCTGCTGCCGGAAGGGCTGGATAAAAATCTGATCTTCCGGCTCTATGTCAGCCCGCTACTGCCACTGAATCTGGATGATCATAACCGGATCCCCACCAGCTATCTGCGGCTGCTGCGGCGTATCGTCCGGGATTTCGAGTCCCGTGGTGCATCGGTGCAGCGTACTCTTTCCATGTGGGACTCGGTGCAGCGGGGAGAGAAGAAGTGGATTTTCCCCTTCCAGGAGCATGCGGATGTGATTTTCAACAGCGCGACTCTCTATGAGCTACCCGTGCTGAAAAAGCACATATTCCCCCTGCTGACGGCGGTAGAGCCGGAGGATCCGTGCTACGATCAGGTTCGTTCCATCGTTAAAATTCTCAATTATGTCCAGAAGGCGGATGTGGACGATGAAATTCCGCCCACAAGCCTGATCCGGGAATTTATCGGCGGCAACAGCTTCTACCGGTAACGAAATAACGATAGCGGCAGAAACCATGCAAAGGCGTGATTTCTGCCGCTGTTTTTCTGTGTTTCTGCAATTCGCGGATTACGGGCCGGGATATCCGGTCAAAAGAGATACCAGTGTGCAGATCAGGCAGCACACGAAGCTCAGGGTCATCCAGATGCTGCGCTGGCGCAAAAACTCTCTGCTTTTCACCAGCAGCCAGAGGCCAAAGGACGCAATGGCCGCAATCAGCACCACAGCGATCACTTTCAGCACCGTCATGCCCGAACCGGCCATGAACAGATAGAAAATAAAAATGGCGGTCATGGCAAAAATCAGAATGGTCAAAAACTGCTCCAGATCCCGAAATCGATTGTTTTTCTGCTCCATGGCGGATGCGCCTCCTTCTTTAAGTGAGGCTATTTTATCATGTTTTGCCGAAAATAGCAAGAGATTTGTAAATTTCCCCGCAGGACTTGCGCAAACGGGAAATAAATGCTATACTATACTTGTATTTCTATGTGATCGGGGATTGTTTCCGCTATGGCAGAACCGCAATATCATCTTGAGGGCATTGTCCACACCCGGGCCGAGGAACTGGAAGACTTCGAAGGCCCGCTGGACGTGATTTTCCTGCTGCTCAGTAAAAATAAAATTGAAATTCAGGATGTGTCCATCACTGCCATTTTGGAGCAGTATCTTGCCTATCTGGACGAGATGAAGAAAATGGACATGGAGATCGCCAGTGAATTTATCACCATGGCCTCCCACCTGATGCTGATCAAAACCAAAATGCTCCTGTCCGCGGCCGAGGCGGAGCAGGCCCAGTCGGAGCTGGATGTGCTGCGCCAGTCGTTGATTGAGCGGCGCAGAAAGGAAGCCATCGAGCAGATTCGTACCGCCATCGTCTATCTGGAACCGCGAAACGAGATTGGCCGGTGCCTTTTTACCAAGGAGCCGGAACCCCTTCGCCGGGAGCAGGGCTACCGCTATCAGCATGAACCGGCAGATCTTTCCCGGGCGCTTGGCACCATCGCTGAGCGCAGCCAGCGCTCTCTGCCGCTGCCGGTGGATAATTTCCGGGGCATCGTGGGCAAGGAGCCCTATCCCGTCTCCCGCAAAACCGGTGAGCTGCTGCGGCATCTGCTGCTGCGGGGATTTGAGAAGCTGAAAAACCTCTTTCGGGGCAACCGCTCCCGGTCGGAGATTGTGGCCACCTTTATTTCCATTCTGGAAATGTGCAAAAATAACACCGTACGTCTGGAAGATGACCCCACCGGGGAGAATCCCACCATACGCCTGACCCGTTCGGCAGAAAAGGAGGAAGCTGCCCATGGATGAAACACAATTGCAGCGTGCCATAGAGGCGATTCTCTTCGCGGCCGGGGAGCGGATGGAGCTTTCCCGCCTCAGTGCCGCTCTGGAGACGGACGCGGCCGAGGTTGCCGCCGCGGCAGATGCGCTGGCGGACAGCCTCTCATTCGAACGCCGTGGCATCCGCATTCTCAAGCTGGAGGATGGCTATCAGATGGTTTCCTCCGGCGAAATGGCGGATTATATCACCAAAGCGCTGGAAACCCGTAAGCCGCCCAAGCTTTCGGCCTCTCAGCTGGAAGCGCTGACCATCATCGCCTACTATCAGCCCGCCACAAAGGCCATGGTGGAGCAGATTCGTGGCGTGGACAGCAGCTATAGTGTCTCCGCCCTGCTCAATAAGCGCCTGATCGAAGAGGCCGGGCGGCTCAATGTGCCCGGCAGACCAATCCAGTACAGGACAACACCGGACTTCCTTCGCACCTTCGGCCTTACCTCACTGGAAGAGCTGCCTCCCATTGAAAAGGTCAGCTTCGGCCAGCCGGAACAGGAGCCGGAGCAGGAACCCGCCCGGGAGGAGCAGGGATGAGCTGGCTCATCATCGCGGCGGTGCTGCTGCTTTTGTATTTTCTTCCCCTTGGGGCCGATGCCCGCTATGACAGCACCGGCTTTCGTCTGACGGCTATCGCCGGGCCCATCCGTATCCGGCTGTTGCCCGCGTCAAAAAAGAAACCAAAGGAAAATAAGAAAAAAACCGAAGCCCCGAAAAAGCCCCCGCAGGAGGCTGCGAAGAAGGCCGAAAAAGGCCCTGCCGGCGGTTCCTGGACGGATTTTCTTCCCATCGTTCGAACGGCTTTGTCCCTGCTGAACGGTCTGCGGCGCAAAATCCGCGTCAACCGTCTTCAAATGCAGCTGATCATGGCAGGGGACGATCCCTGTGACCTTGCGGTCAATTACGGCAGGGCCTGGACGGCGCTGGGGAATTTACAGCCTGCGCTGGAACGCTGCTTTGTCATCCGCAAGCGTGATTTGTCCGTTTCCTGCGATTTTAAAGGAACGCAGACCCTTGTGCTGTTGCGCATGGAGCTGACCATTACCCTCGGGCGGCTGTTATGGCTGCTGTTGCGCTATGGTGTGCAGGCGATTTATCAGTATTTTACCATTCAAAAACATCGAAAAGGCGGTATAGAACATGAGCAAAACTCTTCCCAACATGCTCGAGAGCACCATTTCCAAAATCCGTGAAATGGTGGATGTCAACTCCGTGATCGGAGATCCCATCACCACACCGGATGGCGTGACCATCATTCCCGTATCCCGCATCAGCGTGGGCTTCGGTGGCGGTGGCTCCGATTTTGCCACCAAAAACGCCTCCCAGAACGCGGAGCCCTTCGGCGGCGGAGCCGGTGGCGGTGTCAAGGTCTCCCCGGTGTGCTTTCTCATCGTCAAAGACGGTGCGGTGCGCATGATGCCCGTTGCGGCTCCGGCCAATACCACAGCTGACCGCATCGTGGAGCAGGTTCCCGACCTTCTGGATCGGATCACCGCCTTCATTGACGCCAGAACGGAGAAAAAGGCTGAATAAAATATCTCACCGGCGCCATACTAGCACCGGGTGAAGATTTATGTCAGGTCGATTTTTGCGGGCGGCAGCGGCATTGCTGGCTGCCGCTGTGCTGTTTCCGGTTCCGGCGGGCGCGCTCAGTGCTTCCGCTGCCATTATGCTCGATGGCACCACGGGCCGTGTGCTGTATGAAAAGCAGGCGGACAGGCGCAGCCTGATCGCCAGCACCACCAAGATCATGACGGCGCTGGTGGTGTGTGAGCAGTGCAATGTCCTTGACCGGGTGAAGATCCCGGCAGAGGCCGTAGGGGTGGAGGGTTCTTCCATGTACCTGCGGCAGGACGAGGTTTTGACCGTGCAGGAGCTGCTGTACGGTCTGATGCTCAGCAGCGGCAATGACGCGGCCACCGCACTGGCGATTTACTGCGGCGGAACCGTTTCCGGCTTTGTGCAGATGATGAACGATAAGGCCCGCTTTTTGCGACTGGAACAGACCCATTTCGCCAATCCCCACGGACTGGATCAGCCGGAGCATTATTCCACCGCCCGAGATTTGGCCTGCCTTGCCTCCCACGCCATGAAAAACCCCATTTTTGCAGCCACGGTGCGTGCCAAAACCGTCACCATTTCCGGCCGGACGCTGACCAATCACAATCGCCTTCTGTGGCGGGTCGAGGGGGCGGACGGCGTCAAGACCGGTTTCACAAAGTCATCCGGGCGCACGCTGGTGTCCAGCGCCGTGCGGGACGGGCGCAGGCTGATCGTGGTGACTCTGAACGATCCCAACGACTGGGCCGACCATGAAAGCCTGTACAGAGACGGCTTTTCCCGCTATCGGCTGCGGCAGATCGTCTCCCGTGGGCAGTGCCTTGGCACCCTGCCGGTGCTGGGCGGCGATGGGGAGCAGGTGCGGCTGCTGGCCATGGAGAATTATTCCTGCCCTGTGGGGCAGCAGGAGCAGCCCTGCATCCGCCTTTCCGCCAAAGGCTTTGTCTTTGCGCCGGTTTGCCGTGGTGCGGATGCGGGTTTTGCCTATATCTGTATCGATGGGCACACCATCGGGCGCGTTCCCGTTTGCTATGGGGACACGGTACAAATGCGTGAGTCTGCCCGGCCATCGCTGTGGCAGCGTCTTTTTGGAGGTGCTGAGGCATAGAACGTTTACAGAAAATTTTATCCGCCGGCGGCATCTGTTCCCGCCGGGCCGCCGAGCAGCTTCTGCTGGCCGGGCGTGTGACGGTCAACGGCAAAACCGCTGCCCTTGGAGACCGGGCTGACCCCCAGACAGACTGCATCGAGCTGGACGGCCAACCGGTTTCCACGGCGCAGCCGCCGGTTTATCTGATGCTGCATAAGCCCCGGGGCTTTGTGACCACCATGTCCGATGAGCAGGGACGGCGAACCGCCGCCCAGCTGGTCAGCGATTGTGGAGCCAGGGTGTATCCCATTGGGCGGCTGGATCTGAGTTCGGAGGGGCTGCTGCTGTTTACCAATGATGGCGCCCTTGCCAAATATCTGACCCACCCCAGCCATCAGGTGGAGAAGACCTATCTTGCCTGGGTCACTGATTGCTCGATCGCTTCTCTGGACAAAATCCAGCGCTCCATTGTTCTCGACGGAAAGCCCATCGCACCGCCGGATGTCCGCTGCCTGCGCCGGGATGACCGGCAGGCGCTGCTGCTTATCACCATCCGGGAGGGGCGCAACCGGCAGATCCGCCGCATGTGTGATGCCGCCGGGATGCATGTCAACCGCCTCAGACGTGTCAGCGAGGGCGGTGTGGAGCTGGGAGAGCTGCCCTGCGGCAAATGGCGATATCTGACGGATGCAGAAATCCGGATGTTGAAATCGGGGATGTGATACATATGCACTATGATCTGATCGTTATCGGCGGCGGCCCAGCGGGCATGTTCGCCGCCATCACAGCCGCCGGGCAGGGGCAGCAGGTGCTGCTGCTGGAAAAAAATGACCGCCCCGGTAAAAAGCTGCTGATCACCGGCAAGGGCCGCTGTAATGTGACCAATGCCTGTTCCGCACAGGAGGTACTGCAAAATGTACCCCGGAACGGCCGCTTTCTGTACAGCGCCATGCAGGCGTTCCCACCGGAAAAGATCATGACATTTCTGGAAGAGAGCGGCTGCCCCCTGAAAATCGAGCGAGGAAATCGCGTATTTCCCGTTTCCGACCGCAGCGTAAGCGTACTTGATGCGCTGCAAGGTGCCATGTCCCGCGCGGGCGTTCACCGCCGCCGGGTCCGGGTTCTGGAAATTATTGCGAAGGACGGGAAAGTCACCGCCGTCCGCACGCAGACGGAAACCATCGCTGCCTCCGCCGTTCTGCTGGCCACGGGCGGCGTTTCCTATCCGGCCACCGGCTCCACCGGCGACGGTTATGCCATGGCCCGTGCGCTGGGGCATACGGTCGTTGCGCCGGAGGGCAGTCTGGTGCCGCTGGAGACCGCCGGGCCCGATGCCCGGGATATGCAGGGACTTTCTCTTCGCAACTGCGCCGTGCGGCTGATCGATGGCCGGGGCAAAAAGCTCTTTTCCGATTTTGGCGAGCTGCTTTTCACCCATTTCGGTGTCTCCGGCCCCACGGTGCTATCCGCCAGCTGCCATCTGAAAGGAGAGGGCTGCCGCCTTTTGCTGGATCTGAAACCGGCGCTGGAGGAGGGAAAGCTGGATGCCCGCCTGCTTCGGGATCTGGAACTGTATAAAAACCGCTCCATGGAAAATGCCCTGACGGATCTGCTGCCCCGCAGCATGATCCCGGTGGTGCTGCGCCGGCTGAAAATCGACCCGTCCATGCAGGCCAATGCCCTGACCCGGCAGCAGCGCCATGCCATGGTGCAGCTGCTGAAGGCCTTTTCGCTGGATATCACCGGAAAGCGCCCGGTGGAGGAGGCCATTGTCACCTCCGGTGGCGTGAAGGTATCGGAGGTGGATCCCAAAACCATGCAATCCAAGCTGGTTTCCGGACTTTACTTTGCCGGGGAAATTCTCGACTGCGATGCCTACACCGGCGGCTTTAACCTGCAAATTGCATGGGCCACGGCCTATGCCGCCGCAACGGCGCTGAAATCTACCGTTGACAAACCGTGAAAACTGTAATAAAATAACTGACGGACATTCCAACAGAGAAATGGAGGTTGCAATCATGTACGATAAGCTTGTTTCCTACGCGGCAAAACAGCTGGAGCTGGATCCTTCCGAGATCACTCCCGAGTCCTCTTTCGAGAGCCTTGGCATTGATTCTCTGGACATCGTTGAGATGATCATGGATCTGGAGAGCGAGCTGGGCGTTGAGCTGGAAATGGAAGACGCCAAGATCACCACCTTCGGAGAACTGGCCTCTTTTGTTGATGCGAAGCTGAACTAAAGTGCTTCCCAATTTCATATCCTTGCTACGGCCAACCGGCCCGTAACAAGGTCGCACTAGTCGGGGAGTTAGCGGTGCCCTCTGCCTGCAATCCGCTA
>CAZMBL010000037.1:2096-16681 GCA_964564605.1 uncultured Oscillospiraceae bacterium | reverse complement strand
ATTATACCACACTTGGCGGTATTTGGCTCTATTTTTCTGTGCGGTATTGCCTTAAAAAGAGGGCAACCGTATCTGTGATATAGTTGCCCTCTTTCCGGTCAGCGGATCTTCTTACGCAACAGGGCCACGCCGGATACGGAACTGAGCAGCATCAGCGCGGCACAGGCCAGCACCGGGTCGCCGGTCGTATCGTTGGGCTCTTCGTTGGGGTTGGTCGGGACGGGCTCTTCGTCGGGGTTGGTCGGGACAGGCTCTTCGTCGGGGTTGGTCGGGACAGGCTCCTCACCGGGGTCATCAGGCTCATCCGGATTAACGTGATCGTTGTCATCGGGCTCTTCGTCGATCTGCGGGTTTTGCCCCACAACAAATTCCACCGTCGGATAGGCCGCGAGGATACCATTGTTCGCATCCAGCGCAATCACCTGATAAATCATCTCATCGCCTGCGGGCAGGCCGGAAACCTCCATCTGCACGGAGTCGCTTTCCTCCCATGTAACAGGGGACTCAAAGATGTTGAAAATCCGCACACGGTAGGCAACGGCTCCATCCGTTTCCACAACGGAAACAGTCAGCTTGCCATCGGCATCGAAGCTATAGGTATCGTTCTGCGCGCCCTCCGTCGCTTCCTCCACCTTGATGCCTTCCAAATCGCGGTATGCCGGGTTATACAGCGTTACCTGACCGGTAACCTGCTCTGCGCTGTGATTGGTCAGATCCGTTGTGCCCCACTTGGCCCAGTTTCCGCCCTCTTTGGCGGTGGCCAGAACGCCGGTATTGTCACGGTAGACCACACCGACATTCAAAACCGTATTCGCGGAGATGTAATGATGATAAATATCCTTAATTGTGACACGGCCTTCAACATCTACGTAACCGCTGTCATAGTGGAAACAGGCCGTGCTGTTACTGTTGATAATGGCATTGTTGGCCTTTGCGTTCGAGTCCTCCACGCCGGAATCGAACCAGGACTCAACTCCCCATTCCTTCCACACAACAGTGTCGGAAGGATCACTTCCAAGGAAGAACCGGCCGACTTCCCCACCGGGCAGAACAACGGTAATATACACGCCATCACGAATCAGGCCATCGGCGGATTTGCCATCGGCGTCCTTGGCATGGATACGGAAATACAGCTGTCCGGACACATATTTGAACTGCACAAATTCCGTTTCAGATTGCAGATACAGACCGGTCGCCGTGTCATACGCATCCATTGGATACTTGGGCGCAGCCTCCCAGAGGCCATCTTCCTCATCTTCCCACTCCCAGAAATCGGTCGCAAGGTCATCGGTAACGCCTTCAATGATGTCCATTTCCGCACCACCGACCGGCGCAACGGCTTCATAGGTAAAGGTCTGCTGGGTAGGTTTTTCACCGATTCTGAACACGGCAGAGATTTCGTCCGCGGTGTCTGCGACAATTTCCGTTGTGCCGAGGGCATACCGGCCATTACCGGAATAACTCTGCGATGTGCAGTCTTCGTGGTTAATGTACTGTACAGCGAGCCGGAACTCATCGCCGGACTCCAGGGCAGGCTCCGCGGCCGCGGCCGTTGTGTCCTTCAGGCAAATCCGGGATTCCACGGTTACGGTTCCGTCCTCGTTATAGAGGAACTTGCTGGTGGAATTAACAGAGATGATCGCATTTTCCGTGAATGTCTCCGGCAGCCCCCACCAGGATTTCAAATCGCCAACGGATGTCTGCGTCCAGGAATCACAATCTGTATACATCAGGCCAAGGCGACCATCCGATGTGATCACCGAAATCCGCAGCTGGTCGCGGGTGATTCCATCAACGTTTTTTTCGCTGTCGGGAACCGTCAGCGCCACATAAATACTGTCAGGAGATGCCGCAACCTGAAGAGTATACGCAGATTCACTCCAGGTGCCATCCGCGCCGCAGGCGGACAGGGCATACTGTTCCGCTCCGGCCCAGTCACTCAAATCCCCGTCGAGTGTAATTCCGTCCATGGCAATACCCATGGCGTAGTACTGTCCAACCGCATCGGTGGAAAACACGAAGCAGCAGACATTGCTGATGATCAGTGCAAGCGCAAACAGAATCGGTAGTACACGTTTTTTCATTTGTTTCATCCTTTCAGATTATTAATTATTGCGCCGGACGGCAGTAAATCGGGCCATCCGCATCGCAAGGCAGAACCCGGTCTGCGTCTGCGCGCATCCGAATTCCGATTTCCACCATAATTCTAACGGAACCACGCACTGACCGCAACAGAAATGTGGTAAACCGCTTAACTCCCGTCAACTCCTTCATCCGCAACATCTTCACGAATTCATCAAAGAAAACCATATAAATCTTCCATATTTTGTCGATTATGTTGCATCTCTTTGGGGTATTGACAGATTACTTCACCCCTCCCGGCGCAGAATGCACGACTATTCTTCCGTATTTTCTTTTTCCTCCATCATTTTGCATATAAAGCCATGGGAATGCCCGATCCCGTTAACTGATCTGTTTACCACTTTTGTCTTTGCATTTTCGCGCTGTAGATGATATACTCAGGGCAAAAGGAATAAGGAGGAAATGCCATGTCCTTTCCAAGCATTCTATACTGGAAATGGGATGATCAGCATCTGCGCACCGACAAATACGCCGCACAGATTGCAGACATCGTTGCGCGCAGTCCCTTCAGCCACATTTACATCACCACCCACTGGTGCCACGAGGGTCTGAGCTGTCCGGCCACCCTGGCTCATCTGAACCGGGCCTGCCGCATGATACACGATGCGGGGCGAAAGATGATTCTGGAGGTGGATGTCCGCGCCGAAAAAGCCGCATTCGCCAAAAAGCACCCGGAACACCGGGCAGGATTCCTGTACTGGCAGACATGCTCCGCTGGGCAGGGGCAGTGCCTTTTTTCCATCCGTGGAAATCAGGGGGGCGAGCTGTTCGGCGGTGACCGGCAGTCCGGTGATGCGCTGCTGGAGGCAATCGCCTACCGCACGGACGGCAATGGTTTCATCATGGATGGGAGCCTTCGCCCCGTGGCGGCCACGCTTCATCGTCCGGACAGCGGCACCGTATCCGTTACATGGCAGCCGGAGGATACACCTGAGCAGATTTTTGTAGCCGTCTGGTCAATCTTTGACTTTCCAGACCTGTTCAGTGAGGCCTACTACGCTGAAGCGACACATCTGATGGAGCTGGCCGCAACCATTTCTCCGGACGGAGCCGCGCTGGACGAACTGTGTTTTATGTGGCACCCGGATTTTGATTTTACCGCAGGCTCCTACATGACGCTGGACAACTGTCCGATTTACTCCACCGGTCTCGATCATGCGTATCGCCGGCATTTTGGCGCGTCATATCTGCATGATGTACTGTATCGCTTCGCATCCGCGCCGGAAGACCCACGCAGAGTCGCCGCGACAAACCGCTATTTCAAATGTCTGCGGGACGGTATTGCCGCCGCCGAAAACAACTTCTACCGGCAGGTCAAGCACTATCTTGGGGAGAACGCCTTTGTGGGTGCCCACAACACATGGTTCTGTATCGAAGAGGTGCAGAACAGCCCGGAAATCTGGCGCACAGGCATCACATGGTGGAGCGCGCAAAAGGATTTCGGCTTCACTGATGAGATCATGCTCTATCCGGTACGTACCGCACTGGCCCACAAAGCTTCCGCGCCCATTTTCTACAACATGTGGTATTCGGAAGGAACCATGGAGCTTTCCACCTTCTATCCGGAGATGTGGCGCAATGTGCGCTACGGCGGGCGCACCATTTCCCTGTCCTACGAGTGCATACATGAAAACCATGTGGTGCAGCAGCTGCATCGCAAGGATGAACTGGAGGCCATAGCCGCCATTGAGCAGGAAATCCGCGGCGTAGACGACTTTGTGCAAAGCGCCGCGCGCTGCGATGTGGCCATAGTCACCTCTCTGGCCGCACTGTGCAACCGGCAGGAAAATCTGGATCGGAACGGCCACTGGGATATCTTTCAGGGTAAGCTCAAGGAAGTATTTACCCTGACCCGTGACCTGTGGATCGCCGGCTGGAACTGTGATCTGATCGGTGACAACGAGATTTATGACCGGCACCTTGCGGTGAATCCGGACGGTTATCTTTCTTACGGCAACCAGATCTACACCTGTCTGATACTGGCTTATCCACAATATGCGCAGGCCGGGCTTGACGGTCTGCTGCGGCAGATTGCGCGAACAGGCAAAACAAAGCTCATTTTTGTTGGCAGCGGGAGCGTTGATTTTAACGGTGCCCCCATGTCCGACCCCAGGCTTGTTGCCCCCGAAGCGCCGTATTTTGCAATCAGACCGGAAATCGGAGATCTGACCGGCTTCTTGCGGGACTGGGATATTCAGACAAATCGTGTTCCATCCGGATGTATCATGCAGGACGGCTCCATTGTTATGACCGCATCGGCACCGGAAAGGCCTGTTGGCAACAGTCTGCACAGCAGCTTCACATGTGACGGAACCCGCTTCACCGTGGATGGGACGGACGTTGTCTGCCTGCGCGGAGAAGGCGCTGACCGGCAAATCTGGTCACCCTATCCATATTCTGTCAGGGAGGAAAAAATATGAACCGGTGCTGGACACTGACCCCCACCGGGATCCGCCGAACGGATCATTTCCTTTTACGGATCATATCGAAATGTCCGGTCATCAACTGGCCACAATCGTCACATACGGTGTGGCCGGAGACGGCACACTTTCGCTCAGCCGTGAGCTTTGTTATCCCAGTCTTCGCACCCTGCCCCGGGACACCTTCGGCACACTGCATGCATGTCATTGCAACCAGCAGCGGCAGGTTTTCTTCTGCGATGTACAGGCAGTCAGCGAATATCCGGTGGAGTTTTCCTTTGACGGCATTCTGACGATCTTTTCCTTTGACCAAAATAAACGCCTTCGCATTACCCGCCGGTGTTTCCCCTGTGTGGAGCAGGCCGCCTACATGGAAACGGCCACCATTGAAAACTGCGCGGATGCTCCGCTTCGCGTTTGCGTTTCCGGTTCCGACTGGGTGGAATACGCCCGTGGCGCGGCCGGCGTGTACACAATCGAGGCTGCCTGTGCCGAGCAGGAGGCCCAGCTCCAGCCGGGGCAGTCCATAACAAGTGATCTGACCTTTTCCGCCCGTCTGCACCTTTTGCCGACCCCCGCTCCAACGGCCGCACAGCTTTGGCCGAGCGGGAGAATTTCTGCCATCGGCTAAGCGAGAGTTCCCTGCTCTTGGACTGCCCTGACCGGGAATTGTGCCGGTTTTTCCGTCTGGCAAAACTGCGGGCAGCAGAAAGCATTTTTGACACGGCGGCCGGGCCGCTTCATTCGCCCGGCGGCGGGCCGTACTATGCTGCCGTCTGGGCCAATGATCAGGCGGAGTATGCCGGCCCCTTTTTCCCGTTCATGAACGATGCCCGCGCCAACGAAGCCGGTGCAAATACTTACAGACTGTTCGCACGTTTCATGTCCCCGGCGCATACACCAATTCCCTCCTTCGTCATCGATGGAGGGCAGGATTTCTGGGAGGGTCACGGCGACCGTGGAGATGCCGCCATGTACCTGTACGGCTGTTCCCGGTATCTGCTGGCGCTTGGTGACTATACCCTTGCAAAAGACATGTTCTGGACATTGCGCTGGTGCGCCGATTTCACCCTTGCCAAAAAGACCGGCGATGGCGTGATTGCCTCCGATTCCGATGAATTGGAGGAGCGCCTGCCATCCGGCGATGCCAATCTTTGCACTTCCAGTCTGGTCTATGGTGGACTGATCAGCTCTGCCGCGCTGGCAGAGGAACTGGGTGAGACGGAAACTGCCGCGCGGTGGCAAAAAGAAGCCGCTGCCCTGCGGGACGCGATCGAAGCTTATTTCGGTGACACCGTATCCGGTTATGAGACTTACCGCTACTATGACGGCAATCCCCTGCTTCGAAGCTGGATCTGCATGCCCCTTACCGTCGGGATCTATGACCGGCAGAAGGGCTGCTGTGACGCACTGCTGTCTGACCGGTTGCTCTGCGATGACGGGTTGCGCAGTGTTGAGGGCGATATTACCATCTGGGATCGCTCTACGCTGTATGCCTTTCGCGGGATTTTCAATGCAGGCGAAAGCGACCGGGTATACCCGTATCTGCGCCGCTATGTCCTGCAGCGTCTGCTGGGCCCCCATGTCCCCTATGCCGTTGAGGCCTACCCGGAGGGCAATCAGCGCCATCTTTCCGCTGAAAGCGCTCTTTTTGCACGCATCGTTACGAAGGGTCTCTGCGGCATGACACCTACCGGGCTGCATCGGCTCAATCTGAAGCCATCGGTTTCCACCGCTCTGGGCTGGGTCTGCCTCCGGCAAATTCACGCAGGAGGCAAATGCTTTGACCTGAAAATTCAGAGGCTGGCAGATGGTCATCTGGTCGATATCCGCCGGGACAATCACCACATTACCCGCCGGATTCCCATGGGAGAAAGCTTTGATTTTTCCCTGTGCTAAACACAAAAGTTCCCCATTGTGCATCGAAGCCGCTGCACAATGGGGAGCAGAAAATCTTCATTTCATCCGTCTTTTCTTCTGATCGGATGGCGGAGGTGGTTTTCCAGTTTGCTTTGGGGACTTTTCTGGCATCGGAGAGATAGATTTCATGGTGGAGGCGATCCGGGGAGAAGTCGGTTTCGTAGCCGTTTTCCTCTAAGTAAGCATCCATGATGGCGACTGTGGCAGGCTCGTCATCGAAGGGGCCCTGATGCAGGATCTGGACGCATTCGCCCTCGTCCACGGTCAGAAACTCTGCGGCCGAGCAGTCCAGCTTTTTCTTCCGGGCGGCTTCCGCCACGGCCCAGTCAAAATCCGCCTTTGTCACAAAATCCGGCAGGCGGATGGCGCTGATCCAGTAAAAATCGGCCTTGTTGCGGTAATCGAAGCCGTCCACTCCCTCCTGCCACCAGAAGCCCTCCAGCGGCGGCACCACATAATCATAGTACCCCTCGATACGGTGATCTCCCAGCTTGCTCATTTTGATGGTGTAGGCAATGGCATACAGCATGGCGATGGATGCCTTATAGGCCTCGCCCTCCTCGTTGGGGTCACCCTTGCCACAGACGGCCATGTAGTTCATGGGCGGTAGCGTCACGATTTGGGGCTTATTCCTGGGTATGTAAAATTCCCTGTACTCTTTTTTGAAGTCGAAAGCCATCTCTATCCCCCCGTTAAAGCTTCTTTATAAATCGGACGATCCGCCTGTCGAATCATAATTCCGACATGGTTTCCAAGAAAAAACTGACCGGGCGAAAGCCGTCGTTGCAGGAAATCATAGCAGAGTGGGGATTTTTCATCCAGCCGTCGTAAAAGTTGCCGCCGCCACAGGCAAGTTCCTCCACAAATACCGCCATGCTCTCCCACGCGCTGTCGCAAAGGCCCTCAGGCTTACGCCCCTGCTCGGACACCCAGACCTGTCCCTCCGCCACATCGCAGGCGTTGGCCATGGGGTTTTCGTATTGCTCCATCAGATCCGGATAGCAGGCCCGGCGGATGGCTGTGATTTTTACCTTTTTCATCGGCTCACTCCTTTTCCACATTGTAGCACGGTCAGGAAATGATTGCAATGACGTTTTTTCCCGCCCGTTTTGCCCTGTTCGCCCATTTGGCCGCGCCACCCCACGTTCTGCCAACGCAGGTCACCACATAATCCGACCGGCGCAGCATCCAGTTGTTGCGCCAGTCGATGGCATAGCGCGGATGTATCGCTTCAATTCCCTCCGGCAGCATGGTGTCGGAGGTTTCTTCGCGCCCTTTGGGCATGGCACTGAGTACCACCGCATAGCGGATGTGCGGATACTGCCGGGCCGCCTCCCGCAGAACGCTTCGGACTATGGCATCGAACCTGCCGTGATTGCCCACATAGAATATATCCACACCGTGCTCTTCGATCAGCCGCGCCACCGTTTCCCTGACCTGTGGGCGAACGTCCTCCGGGCAATCCCTGTGGCCGAAAAATGTACATGCTGCCATATTTTCACCCCTTTTGAGTTTATTTTAACTCAAAAGGGGTAATCATTTCAAGTGGAAATCGGTATCATTTGACATGGAAAGAGGTGATGCCATGACCATAGGCGAAGCAGTCCGCCAGCGGATCGTTGAACTTTGTCGGGAACGAAATATTTCCCTGAACCGGCTGAGCAGCATAAGCGGGGTGACACAATCCACGGTGAATAATATCGTCAGCGGTCGAAACAACAGTGCCACGGTTTCAACGATCAAGAAGCTGTGCGATGGTCTGGGGCTCACGATTGAAGAATTCTTCAAATGCGAGCTGTTTGCGGATCTGGAGCAGGAGATCAAATAAATGCAGGGGCCTGTCGCAAATGCGGCAGGCCCCGATTTCCATATACGGATGGCATTCCGCAGATTGCCACTGCTTACTCCAGTCCCAGCTCCGCAGGGAGAAAACGGGGGCAAACATTTTCCGATGTGACGATCACCGATGCCGCCAGATGGGCTCCGATCTGGCAGGCTTCGGCCATGCTCTTGCCGTAGGTCAGGCCGATGGCCACTCCGGCGCAGAATGCATCCCCCGCCCCGGTAGTATCCTTGACATTGACATTGCGGGCCGGGCAGAAGCCACTGTTGCCCTGCATATCGGCATAGACCGCCCCCTTCTCCCCCATTGTGACGATCATCCGGGGAAATCTGGCCCGGCAGACCTTCTGCGCAATGACCTTTTCCAGCTGGGTCGCATCCATGGCGGTGTAGTCATCGGAGAACAGGAGCCCTGCCTCCTGCTGGTTGCACACGAAGCAATCCGCGCTCTGCAAAAAGTCCCGCCGCTCCTGGGCGATGCTCATGTTGGCCACGGCGGCATAGATCGGCGTGCCATACTTCTGGGCCAGCCGGAAGACCCGCTTGATGATCTCCTTGTCCATGTCGATCTCCACCACCACACTGTCCGCATCGGCAAAAATTTCATCGCCATGCTCGTCCAGAATATTGGCAATGGGCAGAAGATCCGGCCGCTTGGAAATGGAGGCGGCCACATCGCCATCATTGCTGAACACTGCCAGCCATGTGCCCATACCGTCCGGAACGGTGCGAATATAGCGGGTGTCCACCTTGTGATTTTGCAGCTTCTGCACCACATCCGCACCGGTGCCGGATGGATCCACCAGACTGACGAAGGTGGGACGAAGCTCCACATTGGCAATATCCTCGGCAATGTTGCGGCCAACGCCGCCGTGAATTTGCTCCACACGGCCCACATTCCGGCCGGCGGGGATATAAAAATCCTCCGGATATCCCTTGATATCCACAAATACCGCGCCAATCACAACAATACGCATAGCGACTCTCCCTCAGTTTCTTTTAGCATGTATTATAACAGCCAACGGTAAAGATTGCAAGAAAAACCGCCGCGTGTGCGGCGGTTTCTGTTTTTTCCTTGTTCAGATGAAAATACCGGCCTTTTCCAGAATGGTGGGAACATTCTTCTCCGCACCGATGGCCATGATATGTACGCCATCGCACAGATGCTGATCCTGAATCTGAGCGATCATTTCGGCGGCCATTTCGATACCCAGCTGCATGGGCAGGCCCTTGATGCCCTTCTCCTTGCCCTCGGCGGCGGCTGCGGCCAGACGGTCGATCATGTGCTGCGGCACATCGATGCCGGGCACGTTTTCATTCATATATCTGGCCATTCCGGCAGCCTTCAGGGGGATGATACCGGCCATGATATGGGTCTTGATTCCGGCGGCGTCCACCTTGTCCAGGAAGCGTTTGAAGGTATCCAGATCGAAAATGCCCTGTGTCTGGATGTACTTGGCGCCAGCTTCCACCTTCTGGCGCAGCTTGTTGATCTGCAAAAACACAGGCTCGTACACCGGTGTGACGGAGGCACCCTTGTAGAAGCTGGGCGCGCCGCCGGCGATCTCGTTACCGCCGCAGTCGCAGCCGGTGGCTTCCATTTTGGAGAGCATCTTCAAAATGCCCACGGAGTCCAGATCGTAGACCGGCTTGGCATCCTTGCAGTCACCAACAACGGGATGATCACCCGTCAGGGCCAGCATGGTATCGATGCCGAAGGCGGCAGCGGCCAGTGCATCGCCCATCAGGGCCATACGGTTGCGGTCACGGCCGGTCATCTGCAAAATCGGCTCCACACCGGCCTGTTTGAGCTGGATGCACAGGCCAAGGCCGGTGGCTTTCAGGCTGGCGGACTGCATATCCGTCACGTTCACGCCATGAACCTTGCCCCGCAGCAGCTGCGCGGCGGCCATCTGCTCAGAGAAATCATAACCCTTAGGCGGTGCCATTTCGGCGGTCACGCCAAATTTTCCGCTTTCCAGCGCGTCTTTCAAGCAACTCATCGATTATTTCCCCTTTCTCAGGCTGATGGTTCTGGGATAGGCATGGGCCGCGTAGCCCTTATCCTCCCGGGTCTGGGTCAGCTTGTCCAGCTGGCCGGTGGCCTCCAGACGGTTGTAAATCTTGATCCATGCGCAGTCATTTTCCGGATTGACCTCGCACTTGCCGTTCTTCTGGCCGCCGCAGGGGCCGTTGACCAGACTCTTGGCGCACTGGGTGATGGGGCAGATGGCACCGGTCTGACCCAGCACACATTCGCCGCAGAAGTGGCACGCCTCTTCCCAGACACCAAAGCGCACCGCCTCGCCCAGATACATGGTATTGTTGGAGGGATACACAGGCTTGTTGTTGGCATTCTTGGCCACGCACTGCACACCGTCACCGCAGGACATGCAAATCACGCAGTCGGGGTTGGCGGCATTGATGGCCTTCATTTTGGTGCGGACACCCAGGTTCATGCAGCAGTAATCGCAGATGGTGGTGGCGACCACCTTTTTACCGGCCTGCTCCAAAATTGCGGTCAGTTCCGCGATCTGAGGCTCGCCGCCGGTCTGGCAGGCGGTGGCGCAGCTGCCGCAGCCCACAAGAGCAACGGTTCTGGCCTCGCCAACCATAGCCATGACTTCTTCAACAGGCTTCTTTTGCGTAATGATCATGGTAAGCTTCTCCTTCTGTATTCCCTACATATGTAGATTTCAGGAAATGCGCGGCTGATGCGCGCTCCTTTTCTTTATTATTATACTGCATCTGCCACAAAAATCAACCCGTATCTTTTCACCTATTTTGGCACAGTTTATAACATTTTCCCCAGGCCGGCACGTCGAAAACCCAGCCTCAAAAAATTTTTCTTTTCGTCTTGTGCGGCGGTGCGGAACGTATTATAATAGGGGCAGAACAAGAAAAGGGGGAGTTATATGACCCTGAAAGAATTACAGGTCGGCTCCAGCGCCGTGGTCACGGCCGTGGGCGGACAAGGCAGTCTTCGCCAGCATTTTCTGGACATGGGCGTGATCCCAGGTGCGGAAGTCACGGTGGTCAAACTGGCACCTATGGGCGATCCGATGCAGCTGCTGATTCACGGCTACGCTCTGACCCTGCGCCTGGATGACGCGCAGCAAATCACCATTGAGCCCACAAAACGGTGCAGCAGGCCGGACTGCCGGACGGAAAACTTCGGTCGTGGCCATCACCCGGGCCTTGGCGAGGGCGGCCGTTTCCATGAAAAGGGGGACGGTGATCCCCTGCCGGAGGGCACAGAGCTGACCTTTGCTCTGGTGGGCAACCAAAACTGCGGCAAAACCACCCTGTTCAACAGGCTGACCGGTTCGAACCAGCATGTGGGTAATTTCCCCGGCGTGACCGTTGACCGCAAGGACGGCCCCATCCGTGGCCACGCCAACACCAGCGTGGTAGACCTGCCGGGCATCTACTCCATGTCCCCCTACTCCAGCGAGGAGATCGTCTCCCGCAATCACATCCTGCTGGACAAGCCGAAGGCCATTATCAACATTCTGGATGCCACCAATATTGAGCGCAACCTCTACCTGACCATGCAGCTGCTGGAAATGGATGTGCCCATGGTGGTGGCGCTGAATATGATGGACGAGGTCACGGGCAACGGCGGCTCCATTGATATCAACGGCATGGAAGCGTTGCTGGGGGTACCGGTGGTGCCCATTTCCGCCGCGAAAAATTCCGGTGTCGATGAGCTGATCCGCCATGCCATCCATGTGGCCGCCTATCAGGAACAGCCCAGAAAACAGGATTTTTGCGACAAGCAGGACTACGGCGGTGCCGTCCACCGCTGCCTGCATGCGGTGGATCATCTGATTGAAGATCACGCGGAGCGGGCAGGGCTTCCGGTGCGTTTTGCCTCCGCCAAGGCCATCGAAGGCGACAGTCTCATTCTTGAGCAGCTCAAGCTCGATCCCAACGAGACGGAAATGCTGGAGCATATCGTGGTGCAGATGGAGTCGGAGCGGCAGCTGGATCGGGCCGCTGCCATTGCGGATATGCGCTTCAGCTTCATCCGCAAACTGTGCGAGCAGACCGTCATACACCCCCGGGAAAGCCGGGAGAGTCTGCGCAGCCAGCGCATTGACCGGATTCTCACCGGAAAATATACCGCAATCCCCTGCTTCATCGCCATCATGCTGCTGGTGTTTTACCTGACCTTTGAAGTGATCGGTGCATTCTTTCAGGGAATTCTGGAAAATCTGATCGACCGGCTTTCCCTTATTGTGGACGCGGCGCTGACCGCCGCCCATGTCAATGCCGCCATCCATGGGCTGATTATCAAAGGCATTTTTGCCGGTGTAGGCAGTGTACTCAGCTTTTTGCCCATTATCGTGATCATGTTCTTCTTCCTTTCCATGCTGGAAGACAGCGGTTATATCGCCCGGGTGGCCTTCTTCATGGATAAGCTGCTGCGGCGCATGGGACTTTCCGGACGGAGCATCGTGCCCATGCTCATCGGTTTCGGCTGCACCGTCCCCGCCGTCATGTCCACCCGCACCCTGCCCAGTGAACGTGACCGGAAAATGACCATTCTGCTGACCCCCTTCATGAGCTGCTCGGCCAAGCTACCCATTTACGGCTTTTTCGTGGCCAGCTTCTTCCCGGCCCATCGGGGGCTGATCATGACGGGGCTGTATCTGCTGGGCATCGCCTGCGGCATCGGTATGGCCTATCTGATGAAGGCCAGCCTGTTCCGGGGAGAGGCCGTGCCCTTCGTCATGGAGCTTCCCAACTACCGACTGCCCGGGGCCAAGAACGTGTCCCAGCTGCTGTGGGAAAAGTCCAAGGACTTTTTGCAGCGGGCTTTTTCCGTCATTTTGATTGCTTCCATTGCCATCTGGTTCCTGCAGAGCTTTGATCTGCACCTGAATCTGGTGGAGGACTCCCAGCAGAGCATTCTTGCGGCCCTTTCCGGGCTGCTGGTGCCCCTGTTTCGGCCCATCGGACTGGGTGACTGGCGGATTTGCACCTCCCTGATCAGCGGTTTCATGGCCAAGGAAAGTGTGGTCGCCACCATGGAGGTACTTTTTGGCACCTCCATCCAGACCGCCATCACCCCCCTGACCGCCGCCAGTATGCTGGTGTTCAGCCTGCTGTACACCCCCTGCGTGGCGGCCATCGCCGCCATCCGGCGGGAACTGGGCGCTAAATGGGCTGCGGGTGTGGTGCTGGGGCAATGCGCCGTTGCTTGGCTGGTGACGCTGCTGGTGCGGCTGCTGCTGGGAGGTCTGCTATGAATGCGGCCGATTATGTGCTGCTCGCATGCATCGCGTGTGCCGTAGCCGCTGCCATTTTCGGTATCCGAAAGCGGCGAAAAAAGGGCGGCTGCTGCGGCGATTGTGCCCAGTGCAGCCATTGCGGCAAATAAAAAGGTTCAAAGCGGCAGTGCCGGAGGCACTGCCGCTTTTGGGTTCATTGTCGGTTTTTCAGTCAGATGGGGTGTGCGATCTTCTTTTTCATGAAGAACAGCACCGCCAGTGCGACATTGCCCAGCATGGACACGCCCGCCACACTCAGGCCAACTATAGCCACCGTTCTGGCCGTGTTCAGCTCCGCCTGCTGGGTATCATTGGTGGATGTCAGGTCGGAAACGTGCCCGGCGTTCTCGGCATCCTGCTGCTCCAGGAGCGCGCGCAGAGCCGCGTCCGCCTCGGCATAGGCCTTTTCCATCTCTTCCAGACGCTGCCGGGTTTCTTCCGCATTGGCATCGATGGCAGCCTGCAGCTCCTTCCTGGCATCTTCCAGGGACTGCCGCAGCTGCTCGATCGCCTTTTGCAGCGCCTCGTCCGCCGCGTTCATGGCGGCCTCCAGCGTGGCCAGCTTATCCGATGTATCCTTGCTCAGAGCCTTGATACCGGCTTTGAGCAGCTCATCCGCCGCCTGATAGGCTGCCGTCAAATCAACAACCGCAGCCCTGATTTCCTCGCCGTTGGCCTGATCGCCGGCTTCGACGGCCGCCGTCAGATCCTCCACAGCCTGATCCAGCTTGCGCTGAACGGAGTCGACGGAACTTTGCAGAGCGGTCACCGCATCCTGCAACGCCTGCTCCAGCCTGGTGATATTTTCATCCGCAAGATCAATTCTGCCGCTGAGCAGGGTGTCCGCCGCTTCGTAGGCTTTCGTCAACTCCTCGACTGCATCCCTGATTTCCTGACTGTTGGCCTGATCGCCGGATTCGACGGCCGCCATCAGATCCTCCACAGCCTGATCCAGCTTGCGCTGAACGGAGTCGACGGAACTTTG
>CAZMBL010000037.1:0-1996 GCA_964564605.1 uncultured Oscillospiraceae bacterium | reverse complement strand
GCAAGATCAATTCTGCCGCTGAGCAGGGTGTCCGCCGCTTCGTAGGCTTTCGTCAGTTCTTCCATGGCCGCGGCGATTGCCTTGCCGTTATCCTCGGCCACGGCTTTTTTCAGATTCTCGGCAGCTTCGCTCAGTTCCTGACGGACTTTTTCAAAGAGCGCATAAGTCTCCTGCGCACTCATGGCAAACAGGCAGTATGCCTCATTGGAGAAATCACTGTTCTTGCCGTCCACCTGATGCGTCACGGAAATCAGGGCATAGGTTGCCTCGTTCTCTTCATAATCGCTCACATCGATCACAAACGCGTGCCTTTGACCGTCGCCCTTGCTGGTCAGAGTACCAATCTTGGTCGGTTCCCCATCCATCCGATAGACATCGAACTCATCTGGCGATATTCTGCCATAGCTCTGCTCGGGAGCCGTCCAGGTCAGGGTGACCGTTCCCCCATCGTCCTCGATATTGGCGGTATAGCCGGCATGAAGATCCGTCACCGGGCTGACAGGCGCTCTGGCCCCGCGCACGGCATAGCCGACAAACAGCACATCATCGAAAAGCTTATCCTCCGGCTCGGTCTTCCAGCCGATCAGCTTCCAGGAAAAACCGTAATCCGAATCGGAGGCATTCAGGTTCTGCACCGAACCGCTGGTGTTGGTGCCGGTGATCACGGCGCGGGAGACCGTGCTGCTGCGCAGGCCCTCAAAGCTGAGTGCCACGCCGCCGTAGACCTTGAACCGGCCCAGACCACCTCCGGCCATGACCGTCAGGTTGATATATCCGCCGTCACTGTGGGTGTGGCTCTGCTCCTCCGTCAAGGTAGTCGTGTATTCCAGCTGGGTAGTGCCGCCGGAGTGGGACAGCTCCATCCATGTCGAGCCGCTCAGCTCCATGCCGTTGGCATATTCGGAGTGGTTGCGGGCATAGGCAAAGGGGTTGCCCTCATTGTCAAGATGATACTCGGCGATATCGCTGCTGTCGATAATATCCAGATTATAGACGGCCTTGCCCGCCACCGTATCCGCCGCCGTGACGGAGCTGACGCCATAGTTGGCGTTGTAATCCGTGGCAAAGGCATTGTACTGGTCGATCGAGAGAGAGGACATCACCGGATACTGGGGCACTGCCACCACCATGGCACTGCCCTGATCGGCACTGCCGGTCCAGTCGTTTCCTCCCGCGCTGCTGTAGCCTTTGGCTATCTCGTAATTATACAGATACACCAGCGTCCGGCGCAGAATTACCTGATTTTCGCCGTTGGCCTCGAATGTAGTGGTATAGGTCGTCTCCCGGGAGCGCGTGTATTCATTGATGATCTCCGAACAATAGCCGGCATCAAAGGCGACCTTCACCGCACCGGCCTCCACCTCGGTGGAAACGCCGACACTGTAGGAATACTCCTCCCCATGGCCCTGAGAAACCACATAGCTTTCGGAATAGCCGTAGGTGGTGGAGCTGTTGCCCGGGTCGAACTCCGCGAAATAGGGGGCTGCCTGCAGCACGGCCACCACATTGGGGTCGGTATAGACGAAATCCTTGCCCACATACTTGGCAACAATGCTGTCATCGTCATAGTCGATGGGGATCAAGATGCAGTTGAGCCGCTCGGTGCCGATTTTATCGCCCCGCCCCTGCACCAGCCAGCCCTCACCGTTGCCATCACCGGTCATGGTGAAGCCGGTCACATTCACCGCCCCGGCAGAGATCGTGGTTCTGGCGGAGATGGTCAGCTTGCGGAAGTTATAGTCATCGCCTTTGTTCTGCTTGTAGCCAACGATCATGGCGATCGACTCCACGCCATAGGGGTCATTGGTGAAATTTCCCACCACGGTGCTGTAAATGAAGTTTTCGTTGACATCATCCTGGCCGGGCTCACTGGTTTGCAGCTTCTCGAAATAGCTCAGATTGTCCGCCCGGGTGGGCACACCGTCATCGTTGAGCATATAGATACGCTAAACGTTTCAGCGATTGTCATTACCTGCTACAAAAATATACCCGAAGG
>CAZMBL010000036.1:0-17529 GCA_964564605.1 uncultured Oscillospiraceae bacterium | reverse complement strand
AGAATGAACACCACCGTCTGCATATAGGCGTAGGTTTCACCCAGCAGCAGATTGACCGCGTAGCAGGCGGCGCTGGCCAGCGCCATGACAAAGGTCACGGCCATGCCCATGCCGAGGGCGGTGTCGATTTTCTTGGAAACACCCATGAAGGGGCAAATGCCGTAAAATTTCACCAGAATGAAGTTTTCCGTCAGCACGGCGGAAAGCAGAATGCCCAGCAGGGACTGTACATAGCTTCCGGTCATTTCTTCGTTCCCCCCTGATTTTTATTTTCCATGCGGCGCATCAGCCACTGGAAGAAGGCGATCACAAATCCCAGCGTCAGAAATCCGCCCACGGGCATGATCATCAGCATGGCGGGATAGCCCTCGGAAATGATCACATAGCCCTCACCGCCGTTGAGCACGCCACCGCCGAAGGTGCCGGAGCCCAGCAACTCCCGGATGACGCACATGATCACCAGCGCCACGGTGTAGCCGATGCCCTGGGTCAGGCCGTCTACCGCGGAGGCCAGCACACCGTTTTTGGAGGCGAAGGCTTCCGCACGGCCCAGAATGATGCAGTTGACCACGATCAGCGGAATGAACACGCCCAGACTTTCTGCCAGCTCCGGCAAAAATGCCTGTAACAGCAGATCCACCACCGTCACAAAACCGGCGATGATCACAATGTAGGCGGCGATGCGGATCTGGGACGGGATCACATTGCGCAGAGCGGAAATCAGCACATTGGAGCAGATCAGAATGATGGTCACTGCGATGCCCATGCCCAGACCGTTGAACAGGCTGGTGGTGATGGCCATGGTGGAGCACATGCCCAGAAGCTGTACGAGCACCGGGTTCTTGGTCAGCAGACCTTCCCGAAACTGTTTCTTAAAATCCATGTTTTTTCCTCCTTAGCCCAGACCGGCCACAAAATCCAGTGCCGCGTTGACACCGGCCACCACCGCCCGGGAGGTGATGGTGGCACCGGACATGGCATCCACGGCATTGTCCGTTCCGTCCAGCGCAATGCCCTGTGTCAGGCCGATGAACTGATTGCGGAAGGCTTCGCCCTTGGCGCTGTCTGCCGCGGCCACCGCGCCCAGACCCGGTGTTTCCGTGTGGGAAATGATGGAAATGCCGGTCACTTTTCCGTCGGAAATACCCACTATCATGGTAATGGTGTTGTCAAAGCCGCTGGGGGTGACCTCCACGGCGTAGCTGTTGCCGGAGGCATACACGCAGGTGACGATCCCCGTATCCCCGCTGAGGGTCATCTTTTCCAGATGATCCACCCCCGGCAGCACCTGCTGCATGGCCTTGCGGGTCTTTTCCTCCTTTGCCTGGGCGATACGATCATGGGTGATGGCATTGACACCGCCCAGCAGTGCCGCTACAACGGCGCAGATGGTCAGAAGGGTCAGTGTCAGGCGCAGAATATAGCGAAAAGACGTTTCCTGTTTCATTTTGCCGCCTCCTTTTTGACGCTGCCGAATTTCCGGGGACGGCCGATGCGGTCGAGGAACACCACGCAGCAGTTCATGATCAGGATGGCGTAGCTGACACCCTCGGGATAGCCCCCAAAGTAGCGGATGACCACCGTCAGCGCGCCGCAGCCGATGCCGTAAATCACCTGTCCCAGCCGTGTGACGGGGGAAGTCACATAGTCGGTCGCCATGAAGATGGCGCCCAGCATCAGACCGCCGGAGAGCAGCTGCGAGGCCATCCACAGCAGCCGGGGCTGGCCGCCCTGCGGGAACAGGAAGGTCAACACGGCCACGGTGCCGATGAAGGACAGTGGGATGCGCAGTGTGATGATCCGGCGCAGCAGCAGATAGCCCAGTCCAACCAGAAGCAGCAGGGCACTGGTCTCACCGATGCATCCCGCCACGTTGCCCAGAAACAGATCGGCAATGCCGGTTTCGGGCAGCTGCCCCTGCCCCATGTGGTACAGCGGGGTGGCGGTCGTCTCCGCATCTACGGTGGAGAACATGTTCTGCAGCCCCGGGGCGATCCAGTTGGTCATCAGTGCAGGCCAGCTGAACAGAAATGCGCGGCCGGCCAGCGCAGGGTTGACGATGTTGCGGCCAATGCCGCCGAATACCATTTTCACCACGATGATGGCGAAGAAGTCTCCGATGATGATCGTCCACAGAGGAATGGTGGCGGGGCAGACAAAGGCCAGCAGCACGCCGGTCACAACGGCGGACAGATCGTAGACCTTGCAGGGTGTTTTGGTCAGCCGGCAGTAGCCCCACTCGAAGCATACGCAGGCGGCCACGGAGATCAGCGTCACCAGCAGCACTCGCAGACCGAAGAAGTACACGCCGCCCAGCAGCGCCGGGCAAAGGGCAATCAGTACATCACGCATAATGGTCTGGGTGGTGTCAGGCCCGTGGACATGGGGCGAACTGGAAATGGTCAGCTCATAGAAATATTTCATCTGTGCCATGGTTCACCCCTCCTTACTTCTTCGCCGTGGCTTCGCGGATGCGGTGCTTTCCGGCCCGGAAGGCCAGCACCAGCGGTACACTGCCCGGGCAGGTGTAGGCGCAGCAGCCGCATTCGATGCAGTCGAGCATGTTGGTGGCCTTCATTTCCTCCGGGTCTCCGGCGAAGGTGGCCCGGTACATCATCAGCGGCATCAGGTGCATGGGACATACATCTATGCAGCGGCCGCAGCGGATGCAGCGGGAGGCCTCCACCGCATATTTGTTGTTGCGCCCGAGAATGGTCACGGCGTTGCAGCCTTTGGTCACGGGTACGGCCAGATCATACTGGGCCACGCCCATCATGGGCCCGCCGGAGAGTACCTTGTAGGGATACTCGGAATGGCCTACCGCTTCCAGCAGGTCATTGAAGCTGGTGCCGATGGGCACCATCAGATTTTTCGGTTCCATGCAGATATCACCGGAAACGGTCACGATCCGGCGCACCAGCGGCATACCGTCATACACGGCATCGTGGATGGCCTTGCAGGTGGCGGCGTTGAACACCGCACAGCCCACGGCAGCAGGCAGGCCGCCGGAGGGCACAATGCGGCCGGTGATGGCCTGAATGAGCTGTTTTTCCGCGCCCTGGGGGTAGCGGGCAGGCAGAATTTCCAGGTACAGGCCGCCTGCGGGATCCAGCTGGCGGCGCAGGGCCTCAATGGCCTCGGGCTTATTGTCCTCAATACCGATGTGGGCATGGTTCAGCCCGAGGATCTGCAAAATAATTTCCAGACCGGAGATCAGCTTATCCGGCATTTCCCGGCAGAGCCGGTCGTCCGCCGTAATGTAGGGCTCGCATTCGCCGGCATTGACGATCACCGTGTCCACTTTGCCCAGCGCGCTGCTGAGTTTGACATGGGTAGGGAAGGCGGCACCGCCCATACCCACAATTCCCGCCTCCCGGATCACATCGATCAGCTGCTGGGCTGTCATGGCCCGGACTTCCTCTTTGGTGCGGGGGCGGATATCCGGGCACAGGGTCTGCAAATGGTCATTATCAATCACGATGCACTCCTGCAATGTTCCGGAGGGGTGGGGGCGCATCTCCACGGCCCGAACCGTGCCGGATACGCTGCTGTGAATGGGCACGCACAGGCCGCTGTTGTCTCCCAGCTTCTGGCCGACTGTGACGGTATCACCCTTTTTGACCAGCGCGCGGCAGGGCGCGCCGATGTGCTGGGACAGGGGGATCACCAGAATATCCGGTTCCGGAAAATTCTGGATCGCCTGCTGACAGGCGTGCCACTTATGATCTTTGGGGTGGACACCGCCGAAGATTTTATGTATCATAAGCATTTCACCTCGCTGTTAGTTTCCGCTGCAGGTCGCAGCGCAGGTATCTTCCCGTTTATCATAGCGCATTTTTTTCAATTTGTCTATGAAAAGTTTGGCATTTTGTCCAATCTTAGTGCAAAAAGTGCTGTTTTATCGATACAAATTGATGGAATTTACAACCGTCCCCTACGGTATGACATCGAATGTTGTGCGAAAGGGCCGATGTGCCTCAATCGGCCCTACGGAGGTTCAAAAGATCAACATGTCATTGCGAACCAGTACCGCCTTGCCTCATAAAAATGCCACGGCGGGGATACCGCCGTGGCAATGGGATACATTTGGGAATGTCTTAGCCCCAGGGATTTTCGGTGGGGTAGGGAAGGTTTTTGGGCTGGTTGTAGGCGATATCCGCCACGCCCAGATACCGGAACACTTCGTACAGCGCCTTGCCGTAGTGACCAAAGGCCACGGCCCCGTGGTGAGGATACCGCTTGCCCACCAGTACATGGCGGTAGAACCGGCCCATTTCGGGAATGGCAAACACACCGATGCCACCGAAGGAGCGGGTCTTGACCGGCAGCACCTCGCCCTGGGCGATGTAGGAGCGCAGAACGCCCTCGCTGTCACACTGCAGACGGTAGAAGGTGATGTCGGAGGCGGCAATGTCGCCCTCCAGCGTGCCACGGGTGAAATCGGGCTCGGAACCGGCGGGCTCCAGCAGCCGGTGCTGGATCAGCTGATATTTCACGGCGCAGTCGCTGCACATCTTGCAGCTGGGAGTGTTGCCGCAGTGGAAGCCCATGAAGGTATCGGTGATGGTGTAGGGGTATTTGCCGGCGATATCCTCGTCGTAGATGTATTTGGGAACGGAGTTGTTGATATCCAGCAGTGTCACTGCATCACCGGAGATGCAGGCGCCGATGTATTCGCTGAGGGCACCGTAAATGTCCACCTCGCAGGCCACGGGAATACCCTTGGCAGCCAGGCGGGAGTTTACATAACACGGCTCAAACCCGAAGGACTCGGGGAACGCGGGCCAGCATTTGTCGGCAAAGACGACGTGGTCCCGGGCACCCTTGTGGTTTTCCGCCCAGTCCAGCAGGGTCAGCTCAAACTGTGCCATCCGCTCGAGCATGTCGGAATAGACCCGCTGGCCCATTTCCTGCTGCATTTCCTCGATAATTCCGGCGATCCGCGCATCACCCTTGTGGGCCTGATAGGACACCAGCAGATCCAGCTCGCTGTTCTCTTCGATCTCCACACCCAGCTCGTACAGACCCTTGATGGGGGCGTTGCAGGCGAAGAAGTCCTGCGGACGGGGGCCAAAGGTGATGATTTTCAGACCCTTCACGCCCAGAATGCCCCGGGCGATGGGTACGAATTCCCGGATCATACCGGCAATTTCATCGGCGGTGCCCACGGGATAGGAGGGAATGTAGGCTTTCAGATGGCGCATGCCCAGATTGTAAGAGCAGTTGAGCATACCGCAGTAGGCATCGCCACGGCCATTGATCATGTCGCCGTCACCTTCCGCAGCGGCTACATACATCACCGGGCCGTCGAAGTCCCGGCACAGCAGGGTTTCCGGGGTCTCGGGGCCGAAATTGCCCAGGAACACTACCAGCGCGTTGATGCCGTGCGCGCGCACATCGGCCAGTGCGGCCATGGCATCCTTTTCGTTTTCTACAGTGACGGGACAGGCGTACAGGCCATAGCCATAGGCTTTGACAATGGCATCCCGGCGGGAAATGGACAGGCCGATGGGGAAACAGTCACGGGATACGGCAATGATGCCAAGCTTGACTTCGGGAATGTTTTTCATAATGATCTCTCCTTATTATATTTGGTTTCTGGGGAAATCGGGGCGTTTCCCCTGCGTTTTTATTGGGAAATGTCGATGTTTTCGCCGGTCAGTCCCACATAGGCGCCGCTTTTCGCCTCGTCAGACTCGGCATGGGCCAGCAGCCATTTGTTGCGGGCCGTCAGCAGGCGATCCTCCCAGCTGACGGGAACAAAGTCAGGCCGCTCCGTATTGGTGCCCCGTGGCAGAGCAACCAGAACCTGGAATCCATCGTTGCCATCGCAGTGGCAGGGGGCATAGTGCAGCGTGGTGGCATACACTTCAATCAAGGTACCCGCAGGCACCCAGAAGGCCCGAACCAGCGAGGTGTCCAGCACACCGTCCGTGATCTGCTCCTGCCGGGCCAGCAGCAAGATGAAATCCCGGGTGCCGAGATTGAACTCGCTGTCCCGGTGATATTCCAGACAGTTGAGCCGGGTGTTGTGGCCGTTGCACCAGCCCAGCTGCACCGGCATGCCGCCGAAGCAGTGATCGGAAATCTCCGCCGTGGCGGGAAGCGCCTGCAGGGACGCGTCCTCCGGCACATAGCATACCCCATCGGTGATGGGTGTTTTGCCCAGTGTCTCCAGAATTCCGGCGGTGGCCTGCTCCAGACCGGAGACGATCTGGCCGTAGGGCTTGAAGGCGGGGTCGTAAACGGAATAGATTTTCATACAGTTCTCCTTACATCAGTTGCGCAAACAGATTTTTACAGGCAGGATAGATTTGCCGGAATTTACGGTATGCCTGCTCATAGCGGGTGGTCAGGGCCGGATCGGGCTGAACCGTGTCCGCAATTTCCACCAGTGCGTCGGCAGCCTGCTGCACGCTGTCGAACCGGCCGCAGCCGACCATGGCCAGCATGGCACCGCCGTAGCCCGGGCCCTGCTCGGTCTTGACCAGCTGCAGCGGAATACCCAGCACGTTGGCGAAAATGGTTTTCCACAGGGGGCTCCTGCTGCCGCCGCCGCAGATGCGGGTGGAGGGAATTTCAATGCCCAGTGCTTTGGCCACTTCGAAGGAATCGCGGATGGCGAAGGCCACGCCCTCCAGCACCGCCTGCACCAGATCGGCGCGGCCGGTGTCCATGGTCATGCCGAGAAATACGCCCCGGGCGTTGGTATCGTTGATGGGGCTGCGCTCGCCCATGAGATAGGGCAGGAAGAAAACATGGTTTTTTCCCAACTTTTCCGACTTGATATCGGCCTGTTCGGCTGAGAAATCCGAAGTATGCAGGATATCCTCGCAGAACCACTTGTTGCAGCTGGCGGCGCTGAGCATACAGCCCATCAGATGATAGCCGCCATCGGCGTGGGCAAAAGCGTGCAGGGCGTTGTTCGGATCCACCCGGAAGGTATCGGAGCAGATAAAAATGGTGCCCGAGGTGCCAAGGCTGATGTTGCAGCCGCCCTGTCCCACAACACCGGTGCCCACGGCAGCGGCGGCGTTGTCTCCGGCACCGGCCACGACACGCACATGATCGCCAAGACCCAGCCGGGCGGCCAGCTCCGGCCGGACGGTGCCGATGCAGGCACTGCTTTCAAACAGCTGGGGCATCTGCGTCTGCTTTACGCCGCAAATGCGCAGCATTTTCTGCGACCAGCACTTGTGCTGCACATCCAGCAGCAGCATACCGGAGGCATCGGAGTAATCGCAGGCATGAACGCCAGTGAGAATGTAGTTCACATAATCCTTTGGCAGCATGATTTTTGCGATTTTTGCAAAATTCTCCGGCTCATTTTCCCGCAGCCACAGCAGCTTCGGGGCGGTAAAACCGGCAAAGGCGATATTGGCCGTCAGCTGAGACAGCTGCTCCCGGCCGATGACCTCGTTGAGGTAGTCCACCTGCGCGGCGGTGCGGCCGTCGTTCCACAAAATCGCCGGGCGGATGATGTTGTCCTGCTCGTCCAGCACTACAAGACCGTGCATCTGGCCGCCGCAGCCGAGTCCGGCCACCAGCGAACCGTCAAAGCCCTCCAGCAGCTCCGGAATGCCGGTCAGCACCGCCTGCTTCCAGTCCGCCGGGTTCTGCTGGCTCCAGCCGGGATGGGGGAATTCCAGCGGATATTCCCGTGTCACCTCGTTGAGAATTTGACCCTGCTCATCCACCAGCAGCAGCTTCAGCGCTGAGGTTCCCAGATCCACACCGATATAGTATTCCATGGGTGTTACCTCCGTAATGGTATGAATAGTTACAATCAGTATAATACAGGGCGGCGGCATTTTCATTGACCAATTCCATTTTTTGTTGGACTATTTTGACCTTTTGTGGATTTTCAGCGAAATGGACAATTTCGTGGCGATTTCTTTGTACAATATCATAAGGGGTGAAATCCCGGCAAGAAAAGCCAAAGACAAAAAATTCCGGCCCGCACGGGCCGGATCATTGGGGCGGTAAAAAGAAGCGTCATTGCGCCCAAGTGCGCACACTGGTGCGGAAATCTCCACGGTTCTCGCACCTGTTCAATTGTCACCTTTGGTAACGCGTTCCTTCGGGAAGATCTCTTCCGACCCGGCCTTCGCCGGGCTGCCTTCCCCAGAGGAGAAGGCAGCTGTGGCGCAAAAGTTATTCGGACATGAGGCCGTACTTTTCTTGCAGCAGCAGGCTTTCCTGCGGGGAATAGAACCGCTCCACGGAGTGGAGACTGTGGTGCACTACCGCTGCTTCCAGATCCAGCCGCCGGGTGTAACGGCTGTATTCCTCCGGGGTCATGCCGAACTGCCGCCGGAATTCCCGGGAAAAATACCGGTAGTCGGAGAAGCCGGCCTCCATGCACACCTCCAGCATCCGGGTCTGCCCGGCGGCGATCAGCTGGCAGGCGCAGTTGAACCGGACGGACGTGACGTATTCCTGAAAGGTCTGATTCATGGTGCTTTTGACGAAGCGGGACATGTAGCCCAGTGAGCAGCCCTCTGCCTGGGCAAAGTCTGCCAGCCGCAGCTTCTGCATATAATTTTCATCGACAAAGCGGATGAGCCGCTTGAGCCGGGCGTTGCGCCGGTCGATATTCTGCGTCTCCTCCCGGGTGCGCAGGTGGCCGGGCAGGGCGCACAGCAGCTGATGCAGAGCCAGACAGCCCTGCGCCATGCAGTACAGAGCGAAATGATCCCGCTTTTCCAGATACGCAGTCAGACAGCGGCAAAGACTACGGCGCAGCTGCGCCAGCTCCGGCTCCGACATGTGCAGATGGGGCAGCCGCTCGTCCACATGCACCGGCAGGGTCTGGGGCAGGCTTTTCGGAGACAGCTGCAGACACAGAAAGGTACAGCTTCCCTCCAACCGGTGAAATTCGTGGGGCTCGTTGGGATTGAACAGCACCATCTGCCCCGGCTGCACCGTGTAGCGGGCGCTGCCGCAGGTGACGGACAGGGGCTGATCCAGTATCCAGATCAGCTCCCATTCCGGATGGACATGGGGCGTGCGATAATCGACCGTGTCGAAAAACAGACTCAGCCCGTCGATCTGCCGATGGTGGATGATTTCCAGCTCGTTCATGGTCATGTGCCCTCCCTGCATACTTTTTTCCTGATTATACAGGAAAAAAAGGAAAAATGCAATGGCCCCTTAGCCCATGGAAATCGCGCGCAGCACCTGCAGGAAAATCTGCCCCCAGCTTTTGCGCAGCACGGCGCTTTCGGCCACCATGGGGATCTGTGCCAGCACCTGTTCCCCGGCGCTGACGGTCAGGGTGCCCAGCCGCTGCCCCAGACTGACCGGTGCGGGGACGGAGGGCTCCAGCTCCAGCCGGGTGGTGACCTGCTTACGCTGGCTTTTGTCGATCAGCAGCCGGGTATCTGCGCCGGGCACGGCGGCCACACTGTCCTGCTGCCCCAGCGTTACCGGCACCCGGGCGGTCTGGGACGCGTCCACCAGCGCGTAGCCGGCAAAGCCGTAGTCCAGCAGCTGGCGGCAGGCGGTGAACCGCTCGGCGGAGCTGTCCGCCCCCAGCACCACGGCGATCAGCAGCAGGTCCTCCCGCTGGGCACAGGCAGACAGGCAGAACCCCGCCCGGGAGGTGTAGCCTGTTTTCAGCCCCAGCGCCCCGGGGTAGAAGCGGATGAGCTTGTTGGTGTTGGCCAGCCCGAAGGCGCCGCCGCGTACCGTGTCCATCCAGATGGTGGTGTAGCGAGTGATCGCCGGGTGGTTGACCATCAGCTCCCGGGACATGAGGGCGATGTCGTAGGCAGAGGTCAGATGTTCGGCGGCATCGGCGCTGTCGTCCAGACCTGTGCAGTTGACAAAGTTGGTGTCCTGCATCCCCAGCTGAGCAGCGCGTCGGTTCATCCGGCTGACAAAGGCGGCCTCGGAGCCTGCGATGTATTCGGCCATGGCGCAGGCGGCATCGTTGGCGGAGCTGACGGTGATGGCCTTGAGCAGCTCGGTGACAGTCATGGTCTCCCCCTCTTTCAGGAAGATCTGACTGCCGCCCTTGGCCGCCGCGGCGGCGGAGGCCGTGACCGGATCCTCCCAGCCGATTACGCCGCTGTCCAGCGCCTCCATGATCAGCAGCAGGGTCATTACCTTCGTCACGGAGGCGGGGGAGAGCTTTTCGTGGGCGTTCTTTTCATACAGCACAGTGCCGGTGGCGGCATCCATCAGCAGGGCGCTTTTTCCGGCAACATCCACACCGGTGCCCGCCGCCGGGACGGTCGTCAGGCAGATGAGCAGGCACAACGCAGTCAGTAAACATCCGATTTTGCGCATGGGGATCCCTCCTATGGTTTGTACCACAGCCTATGCGCCGGAAAATTTTCTATGCAGACAAAAAATGGCTTGACAGATGGAGAAATCGGTGGTAGTATATCGATAAAAAGAAACCGATATAAAACAACTGATATAAGATTATCGAAAAGGAGCGATTTTTATGGCAACTTCCTATTCTCCCATCACCACAGCCGAAGAACTTCGGCAGGCCATTGCCAGCTGCCGCCGCGCGCAGGAGCAGTTTGCCACCTTTACCCAGGAGCAGGTTGACCGGATTTTTCTGGCGGCGGCTTCGGCTGCCAATAAATCCCGGATCTATCTGGCCAGACTGGCTGTCGAAGAGACGGGTATGGGCATCGTGGAGGACAAGGTGATCAAAAATCACTACGCCTCGGAATATATCTATAACGCCTACAAGCACGAAAAAACCTGCGGCGTGCTGGAAGAGGATACCTCCTATGGCATCGTCAAGATCGCGGAGCCCATCGGTGTTATCGGCGCCGTGGTACCCACCACAAATCCCACCTCCACCGCCATTTTCAAGGCGCTCATCTGCCTGAAAACCCGCAACGGCATCATTATCAGCCCCCATCCCCGGGCCAGGCGGGCCACGGCGGAGGCGGCTCGCATCGTGCTGGAGGCGGCAGTGGCCGCCGGCGCGCCGGAGGGGATCATTGCGTGGATCGACCAGCCGTCGCTGGAGCTGACCAATCTGGTGATGACCAGCGTGGATCTGGTGCTGGCCACCGGCGGCCCCGGCATGGTACACGCGGCCTATTCCTCCGGCAAGCCCGCGCTGGGCGTTGGCCCCGGCAATGTCCCGGCGGTGATCGACAGCAGCGCCGATCTGATGATGGCCGTTTCCTCCATCATCCACTCCAAGACCTTTGACAATGGTATGATCTGCGCTTCGGAGCAGTCCGTCATTGTGGCCGATGAGATCTACGAGGCGGTGCGCGCCGAATTTGCCACCCGGGGCTGCCTGATCCTGTCTGCGGAGCAGGCTGAGCAGCTGCGGCAGATTTTGCTGGTCAACGGATCCATCAATGCAAAAATCGTGGGTCAGAGCGCCGCCACCATTGCAGCGCTGGCGGGGATCGAGGTACCGGAGGATACAAAAATCCTCATTGCGGAGGTCACCAGCGTGGAGCCTTCGGAGCCCTTCGCTCACGAAAAGCTGTCGCCCGTGCTGGCCATGTACCGCGCGGCCTCCTTTGAGCAGGCGTGTGACATGGCCCAGCGACTGCTGGAGGACGGCGGCTTCGGCCATACCGCTGCCGTGTATCTGAGTACCCGCACGGCCAAAGAAAAGCTGGATCGCTTCTCCCAGCGGATGAAGGCATGCCGCATTCTGGTCAACACCCCCTCGGCGCAGGGCGGCATCGGAGATCTTTACAACTTCCGCCTGACCCCCTCCCTGACGCTGGGCTGCGGCAGCTGGGGCGGCAACTCCGTGTCGGAAAATGTGGGCGTGCGGCATCTGCTGAATATCAAAACCGTGGCAAGAAGGAGAGAAAACATGCTCTGGTTCCGTTCTCCGGATAAGATTTACTTCAAAAAGGGATGCCTGCCGGTGGCCATGGCGGAGCTGGCCGGGAAGAAAAAGGCATTTCTGGTCACAGACAGCTTCCTCTATCAGAACGGCTATACCCGCCCGGTGGAGGAGGAGCTGGATGCCATGGGCATCACCCACACCGCTTTCTACAATGTGGCACCCGACCCCACGCTTTCCTGCGCCCGGGAGGGCGCGACGGCCATGGCCGCCTTCCGGCCGGATCTGATCATCGCCATCGGCGGCGGCTCCGCCATGGATGCGGCCAAGATCATGTGGGTGCTCTATGAGCATCCGGACGCGGATTTCGAGGATATGGCCATGCGCTTTGTGGATATCCGCAAGAGGGTCTACGGTTTCCCGAAAATGGGAGAGAAGGCGTATTTCGTGGCCATTCCCACCTCCGCCGGTACCGGCAGTGAGGTGACACCTTTCGCCGTCATCACCGATGAAAAGACCGGAGTCAAATATCCTCTGGCGGATTATGAGCTGATGCCGGACATGGCCATTGTGGATGCGGATCTGATGATGAACGCCCCCAAAGGGCTGACCGCCGCCTCCGGCATCGATGCGGCCACCCATTCGCTGGAAGCCTACGCTTCCATGCTGGCCACGGATTACACCGACGGCCTTGCCCTGCGCAGCCTGAAAATGGTGTTTGAGAACCTGCCCCGGGCATATGAAAACGGCCCGAACGACCCCCGGGCCAGAGAGAACATGGCCAATGCGGCCACCATGGCGGGTATGGCCTTCGCCAATGCATTCCTTGGGGTGTGCCACTCCATGGCCCACAAGCTGGGCGCGTTCCACCATCTGCCCCACGGTGTGGCCAATGCGCTGCTGATCTGCCATGTGTTGCGCTTCAACGCGGCGGAAAATCCGGTAAAAATGGGCACCTTCTCCCAGTATGATCACCCCCATTCCCTGGCCCGCTATGCCGAGATCGCGGACTATCTGTGCCTGCCCGGCCAGACCGATCAGGAAAAACTGGAGTCCCTGATCGCCGCGCTGGAGGAGCTGAAGGCCCGCGTCGGGATCAAAAAAACCATCCGGGAATACGGTATCGGGGAGCAGGAGTTCCTCGCCACCCTCGATGAAATGGTGGAGCAGGCCTTCGATGACCAGTGCACCGGCGCCAACCCCCGCTACCCGCTGATGCGAGAGATCCGCCAGATGTACCTGTCCGCTTATTACGGCGAATAAGCGCCTGTCGGTGAAAACAGAAGAGTCTGCCGCAAAACATACATTTTGCGGCAGACTCTGTCTGCGTTACGCAAGGGCGTATCTTTTCATACGCCAGAACCACATTTCTGCAATGCTCGCGCCGACTTTTTTATTGTCAATCATGTTTCAAATCCTCCCCGGTGTTATTCGAGCCGCCATCAGCTGGCGCCGTTTCGCTTTACAGGTGCAGTATACCTTTGCCGCGCGAAAGAAGCAATAACGCCGCAGGTGAGTTTTTTTCGAAAATTCAACCGGCTACGGAATGACAGAATGGAAGCCCAGAACACTTTATCGAAACAAAAAGTCCGGCCTACCCAATATCCGGTTGACGGAATAGTAAAATTTGCATATAATATAATATCGCAATTTGACTACAAGGAGGCTCCTTTTATGAATATCCGCCCATCTGCGGCTATTCGGCACAACGAAATTGCGGAGCTTTGCCGAAAAACCAAAACGCCGGTATATCTGACCAAAAATGGTGAGGGCGATCTGGTGGTTATGGATATTGAAAGCTTTACCCGCCGGGAGAAGCTGCTGCAGCTCCGGGAAAACCTCCTCTGCGTAGAAGAAGACCGGTCAGCAGGTCGAATGGGCTGCTCTCTGGATGATCTGGACAGCTTCCTGGAGCATATGATCCATGAGAAATAGGCCGTGAAATACAACGTTATCATCTCCGACGGAGCCAGAGAAATGTTGGGTGCCCACATCCGTTTTCTGGCGCAGGTCAGCAGGCCCGCAGCCGTAGAGCTGAAAGCCCGGCTTATGGGGCAAATGTGCTCTTTGCAGGATATGCCCCAGCGGTATCCGTTTTTCAACGAGGAATATATTCCGGTCAACAAATATTACAAGGTGTATGTCGAAAACCGGTATCTGATACTGTATCAGATACCGGATGACGCAGTTTACATCGACTGGATCGTGGATTGCCGGCAGGATTTTCCGTGGCTACTGAAATAATTATCCGGCTGCGATAGCCACTGGCCGTAGCAACAGCGGGTTGCTTGTCTGTTGGGCGGCCCGGTGCTACAATTATTTCGAGGTGATTTTATGACAACGAAGGATATTATTCTCCAACTGCGAACCCAAAACGAAATGTCACAGGAAGCGCTGGCGGAAAAGGTTTTCGTCACACGTCAGGCCGTTTCCCGCTGGGAGACCGGGGTTTCCCAAACTTAAAGATACCACCACAAAACCCACGCTTACATAACTTCCAAACAATACAATTTTGGAGGTAAATCCTATGAAAAAGCTGATTTCCTGCGAATACAACTTCGATAACTGCTGTGTGGAACTGAAATTCACCGATGGCAGCATGATTGCGATTGATACTATTGCCGTGGAGAACGAGGTTGCCCGTAATATGTATGAACGGTCAGAACTTGACTATTTGATTTACAATGCTCCGTTGGAGTACGCAGACCTTATTTTGAATGGCGATCCTGAAACCTATTTGAAAACTGTTACAGAGTATAAGCCTTTAGATAGCTGAACATTCTATTGCCCGTGGGAGAAATCCTGCGGGCATTTTTGTATCTTTTCTGTGAACTCCATTGACACAATAATATTATTTGAGTATACTATTATAGTCCCATTTGGGACTTGGAGGATTGTATGGAAAAAGAAGCACTAAATCTGCTCAATGACATCAACCGAGCAATTATCAAATTCAGAGGAATTTATTCCTCATGGTCGAACGAACACTGCATCAGCTACCATGAGATGCTGGTATTTTATACCATCCGAGAATACGGCTACTGCACCCAAAAACAGATTTGTGACAGCTACATTTTACCGAAGCAGACAATCAATAATGTAATCACCGCCATGCGAAAAGACGGTGTTTTGGAATATGACGAAGGAAACAGTAAAGGGCGTGAAAAGGCATTTGTGCTTTCCACTAAGGGAAAAGAATATGCCGCTCCGTTTCTGCATTCATTGAATGTGGTTGAGAACAGGGCGTTGGAGCTTATGGGAAAAGAAAAGCTGCAAACGCTTACCGAACTTTTATTGAAATACGATCTTGCCCTTAACACCGCATTGGAAGAATCGAGGTAAAACACAATGGAACAGACAGACTTGTTTGGCACAGAAAAAATCAGCAAAATACTTTTCCGGCTTGCGCCGCCAGTGATGCTGGCGCAGCTCATACAGGCGCTTTACAACATCATAGACAGCTTGTTTGTCGGCAGATATTCAGAATCCGGTTTGACTGCACTTTCTATTATCTATCCGCTGCAGCTTTTAATGATTGCCCTCGCCGTGGGAACCGGTGTGGGCATCAATACCGTTATGGCTGCGAAATTGGGCGTGGGCAACCGAAAAGAAGCAAATGAATATGCCGGAGTCGGCACCCCGCTTGCAACCGTCCTGTGGTTTTTGTTTGCCGTGATCTGCTGGGCGATTATGCCTTTTTACGCAAGAATGTCCACCAGTTCTGAAACTGTTATACAAGATGTGATCGTATACGGAAGAATCGTATGCGTATTCAGCTTCGGATTGTTTCTGGAAAGCATCTGGACGAAAATACTGCAATCCAGCGGAGACATGAAAACACCGATGATCGCACAAATCATCGGCGCTATCACAAATATTATCCTTGACCCGCTGTTGATTTTCGGTTTGTTTGGACTACCGGAAATGGGTATTGCCGGTGCGGCTGTTGCGACAGTTGCAGGCCAAATCGTAGCTGCGCTGGTCGTTATGAAAAAAGGATTCCGAAAATCTCCGGCAAAGGAAGTTTATCCGCATCATATCGGACGAATTTTCCGACTTGGTACGCCCAACATTCTGATGCAGTCAGCCTATACCTTTTACATATTGGGACTAAATCTGATTCTTGCCGGGTTCTGTGACCAAGCCGTAACGGCTCTGGGCCTTTACTATAAGTGGCAAACCTTTTTCTTCATTCCTCTGGGTGCAATGCAGACCTGCATCGTACCCGTTATCAGCTATAACTATGCTGCAAGAAAGATTGACCGATGCAGAAAAACACTATCCACGTCGGTTCTGTTCGGACTTGCATTGATGGCACTTGGCACACTTTGCTTCGTTTCCATCCCCACACAGATGCTTCGGGTATTTACAACAGACGAGTTGGTAATTGAGATCGGCAGGATTGGATTTCGATTTGTGGGTATCAGCTTTTTGCCGATGGTCACATCTCTGATTTTCCCGGTTTTCTTCCAAGCCGTAGGCTCCAGTTTGAAAAGCTCTGCGTTGACTGTGATTCGAACTGTATTTCTTTTTGTTCCTTTGGGATATGTGTTTTCTCGTTTGGGATTGAAGTGGTTTTGGTTGACCTTTCCGGTGACGGAAGTGCTGACAAGTACGGTAGGAGTTGTGTTCTACCGCAGCTTCCTGCGCAAGGATTATGTCAGCGAACCCAAACCTTTGAAGCCAGACGATGACGATACGATTGCGTTGAAGCCGTCGAAGCCGGGGGTCATTATTACGATAGCAAGAGAACATGGCTCGTCCGGTAAGCAAGTTGGCAAATTGGTAGCGCAGAAGCTGGGAATCCCGTTTTACTATAAGGAAATGGTTGCGCTTGCCGCCCATGAAAGCGGATTGGATCAAGAATTTATTTCCGATATTCATAAAAATGCACCGGATGCTTTGCGTGATCTTTACCTTTCTTCTCATGCCGTTCAGCACGCAATTAAAGCACAGGATCGCATTATCCGTAAAATTGCCGATAACGGCTCCTGCGTAATTGTGGGCAGAGCTGCCGATCATGTGCTGAAAAACTATGAGAATGTCATTCGTGTGTTTATCCATGCACCCAAAGAATACCGTATTGGCAGAGTGATGAAGATTTACGGAGATACGCTGAGTGAAGCCAAGCGCAATATTCGCCGCTCCGACAAAGCCAGGGCAGCCTACTATAAGCATATTTCCGGCAAGCGGTGGGGCGATGCACGACATTATAATCTGACGGTGGACTCATCCGTCGGCGTTAAAGAAACGGCGAAAACCATCTTGAAGTATGTTTCTGAACATCAATAATTAGCAAAGGAGTACAATGAAACAAGCAGTTTTGAATTTTCTTAATGTTCAAGAAATACCGTATGAAGTGACAGAACATGAGCCTGTTTATACGATGGAAGATATGGAACGTGTGGGGCTTCATAAACTCGGTACAATCTGTAAAAATCTTTTTATTCGTGATGCCAAAGGCAAACGACATTTTTTGATTGTCGCAGACAATGACACACAGGTAAATCTAAAGGAACTGGGAGCCAAACTGGAGGCGGGTAAAGTGAGCTTTGCGTCTGCGGAACGGCTTGAAAAGTATCTGGGTGTTAGTGCCGGGTGCGTTTCACCATTTGGTATTCTAAATGATAAGGAACATGCAGTTACCGTTGTTCTTGACAAAAAACTGGAAGGAAAAGAACGTCTTGGTGTTCATCCGAACGAACATAGTGCTATGGTCTGGATTTCCTATGAGAACTTGCTTG
>CAZMBL010000035.1:0-17548 GCA_964564605.1 uncultured Oscillospiraceae bacterium | reverse complement strand
GCTGCTGGGCAGCGATCTGGAGCCCAACATGACCGCCTCCACCAAGAAGAACCTGGCATGGCGCGTTGACTGCGAGTTCGGCGCAACCGCCGGCAAGGTGGATCTGGCCACCGTGGCAAAGAAGAACGGCCTGGATGCCATCCATGACACCGTCCACGAGATGGCCCGGGACGAAGCCCGTCACGGCAAGGCACTCAAGGGCCTGCTGGAGCGGTATTTCAAGTAAGAAAATAGCATGATTTCTGGAGGACAGAGTTTCGGCTCTGTCCTCTTTTTTGACTACCCGCCACGCAAAGGTGGATAAAAAAGTGGATATTGCGCACCGACTTGCCAAAAGGAAACTGCCAAAGTGGATAACAGGGAAGTATCGATTATCATTATACATTCATTATCGCTTTTATTTTCCCATGTTCCATAAAGCTTTGCGAGCAAAGGATGATTGGCGAAGTCGCTCTCTATATTTTCGGTGCTAGAATTAGTCACGTTGTTTTTTCAGCATCGGATTGAGGCTATGTGCTTTCATTTACTCCGCTGCCGCAAGCAACAAGAGACAGGTACATAACCGCCGCCAAGAGCAGCGCAAGTATTTTCTTCATTGTCATTTACCTCTCTTTTATGTATTCTGTGCTTCTATTACGACGCGCCCCTTGCGGCTTCGTCTATCCCTGCGGACTTTGCGATTGGCGCAATTTTCCAACACAAACAGCACCACTCACAAAGTTTTGAATATATACCTATGACCGTTTACCGTTCATCTTCGGGAGGCGGGGTTTTATTGGATTGTTCCGGTCCAGGTGACATCGGTGGCGGGGATTTCCCATGTGATGTCATCGTACTGCGAAAGGTGGATGCGCACCTCATCTCCGGCGGAGACAGTCAGCTCCACATAGTCCTTGCCCTCAAATTCGTTATACTGGGCGTTGGAGACAATTCCGCCGCTGGTTAAATTCTCCAGCTCGGCCGCCACCTTGCCGCCGGTGATCTGCGTCAGCGTCAGGCGCAGGGTTCCGGCCTTTTCGGCGGTGTAGATGTAATAATAGCCCTGCTCGTCCCCTTCCTCCAGATGCAGCGTCTGGGCTTTGCCGTCCATGGCGGACAGCTCGGTGGGGTTTTCAAATGTACCGGAGGGGGACTGGCATTTCAGCACAAAGGTTGCAGCCTTGGTGCCGGTGTTGCCAATTTCCATCAGCAGGGGCCGGTCGGCCATCACTTCCGCAACCCGGAAGCTGACCTTACCGTTTTTGGCCGTATAGCGGGTGCCATTGTATACCACATAGACATCGGCGCTTTCAATGGTGATCTGCCGCCCGCCCACACGGTAGACATTGCAGAAAATACTGGTGCCGCCCGCCAGTTCCGGCAGGGTGATAGTTGCGATCGAGACGTTGGAAGAAGCATCGGGATAGCAGCCAAGCGGATTTTCCCGGGTGCCCTCCGGGGGATCGGTGGGATCCGTGGGTGCAGGCTCGGTGGGTTTCGGTTCCGTCGGCTTGGGCTCCGTAGGCTTCGGTTCCGTAGGCTTCGGCTCGGTGGGCTTCGTCTCTGTCGGCTTGGGCTCCGTGGGCTGGGGTTCGGTGGGCGCTGCGGGGCTTTGCAGCACGATGGTCAGCTCCGTTTTCCCGTCTTCAAAATAGAACTCCGTCTCCGTGCCGATGTAGGCATATCCCTCCGGCATGATCATGACGGAGGCATGGTACGCCCCTTCCTCCAGCCGGAACTCGGCCGTGCCGCTTTCGCCGGTGCTGCCGGGGATGCAGCTGGTCAGGCACAGCTGCACCATCACATTGGGCAGCAGATTGCCATTTTCATCGGTCACGCTGACCCGGTAGGTCACCTTGCCGTCCTCAGGCTGGGTGGTGGGCTGGGTCGGAGCGATGGTGGCAGGCTGGGATGGGGCCGTGGTAGAAGGCTGGGTGGGCTGCGGATCGGTGGGCGCGCAGGCGCACAGGCCCAGCAGCAGTGTCAGCGCCAGCAGCGCTGCGAAAATTCTCTGTTTCATTGTTCTTCCTCCCGTTTTATTCGACATAGCAGCACATGAACAGCCATGCGCTTTCTGCATTGAGATTCTCCATATTCAGCAGGAAGCCGCTGCTATTGGGATTCCACCAGCCCTGGTGATCTCCGAAGGACTCGATGATGTACTTCAGATCCTTCGTCAGGGGATATACACCCAGCTGGGCATCGGCATAGGGGAAATACTCCCGCAGGCACTGGCCGTAGGCTTCCTTTTTGATGAAGTTTCCGGTTTCGTCATAAAAATAGGCCCGCACCGTGCCGTTTTCCAGAATGGTCTGGAAGCTGTCAACGAACCGGGGTGCCCGGGTCAGGTAGGCATAGATCACCTTTCCGTCCGGGCTGTCGAGATGATAGAACCCGTCCTGCTCGTTGTAAACCACCGTGTAAGAGGCGGTCAAGTCGAAATTTGTCAGGGTTGTGCCCTCGGGCAGGCTGCACTGAGACAGGGAGGCCGTGGTTTCATAGACGATCCAGTCCTCCTGACTGACATTCCACGCCGGGTCGCCCAGACGCTGGATGCGCACAATGCAGCCCGCGGCCGCCTCGCTGTCCACACCCAGCACCAGAACGGTGGTGTTCTCCACATCATCGGTGACGGCGCCGTTTTCAATGTTGACAGTGGTCACGCCGTCCACGATCGGCTGCGCCGGTTCCTGCCGGATAAAGCTGGGGTTACCGTAATAGCCGAATACACAGCCCTCCCCATCCTCGACGGACAGGGCATACTGTCCCCCACGGGTGGGCATGAAGAGGTAGTAGCTGCGCTGGCCGGGAGTCGCCTGCACATAGGTGCAGCCCTCGTTCAGCTGATACAGCATCTGCTCGGTGGTATCGGTGATCGTCCAGCTCAGGCCATTCTCGTCCACTTCCGTGCGGGTTTGGGGAATGTTGATCGGCACCTGCTCCCCGGAGGCCCGGGCATAGCGCACCACAGTCAGCTGGGGCGCATCGGCACTGACGGTCAGATCCTCCCGATTGTAATAGCTGTCGGCCCCGGCCGTGTATTGCAGCCGGATCTCATAGGTTCCGGCGGGCAGGCTTTTGCGGGCGACACCTGCGTCATCGCACACCTGCATGGCCACCTGCGCTCCGTTCTGATAAAAGCACACCACCGTGCCGGAGACGGAACCGCCGTTGGCATCCGTCACCTGCACACTGTACGCCACATCGCCGCCGGAGGAGGGCTCCACCGTGGGGGCCACAGGCGCGGCGCAGCCCCACAGCAGCAGCGCTGATAGCATAGCGGCCAAAATCTTTGTTCCAAGCTTCATGTTTTTCCGCTCCCTTCGGCCTTATTTTTCCGGCCCAAGATAGTCATAGTAGTAGCACAGCTTCCGCCAGGAGTTTTCCACGCCCTGGAAGGTGTACTTGTCCATCAGCTGCTGCAAAATGTCCGTCAGTTCCTTTGTGGCCACCACGCAGCCGTTGCGCTCGACGTGGGAGGAGGTGTCGATCTTCGCGGCGTAGGCCCGCATGGCCTCGGTCAGATCCTCGCCGGTACCATGATAGCGCCCGGCCAGCACATCCTCCACCTGATAGCTCTCGTAGTATTCTTTATAGGAGTCCTCCCACTTTTCCTTCAGGTAGGCCAGCGTAGCCTCCACATCCTGATTCTGTGCCCGCAGGATGGACAGAATATATTCGTCCGCCTCGTTCTTTCGGAAATCAAAGCCGCCCAGATCGATCATGCCGCTGATATCGCCATAGGACATGATTGGATTGCTGAACAGGCCATTGGAGCCGGTGAAGTCCACATACAGCTTGCCGCCGTAACGCTGCTTTCCGGTTGCGTCCAGACCCAGATCCTCATACCAGATCCCGTCCGGCCCCAGCACCACATCGATGCCGCCGGCGATGGTGTAGAGCAGTTCCCCGGTGATTTCATCGACCGCATAGGTGAACACGGCGGGAGAAGCCAGCCGGAACAGTTCCAGACTGGCACCGAGGTACTCGATGTCATAATAGATCGTGCCTTCCTCGTACAGATCCCAGAAGGCGATGCTCAGATAATAGGTACTTCCGGCCTGCATGTAGTAGACCATGGAAACCTCTTCCCCGTCATACATCCGCTCGTCCGGCTCATAGACCATCAGCACATCGCCGTTTTCGCCAAAGAGCCAGCCGTCCACGCCCTGCGCGGAGTTGCTGCGGGAGGTAATGCGATACACACCGGAGCGCTCCGGCGTAAAGCCGGCCCGCAGGCCTCTGGGGTAGACCACCCGGTCATAGACAAGGCGGTTGGTTTCGATGTTTTTGCCCAGTTTGGCGGTGAAGGCGCAGAAATTGTCCACACCGGCAATGGGATTGTCCAGCTGGGCACCGCCGGTGCCATAGGCGGCATAGTAGCGGCACATTTTCAGCCATTCGTTGGGGTCGTTGGGGTCAAAGCCTTCCACCTTTGCCAGCGCCTGCAGGCATACGGCCAGTTCCGGCGTGACAGGGCAGTAGCCCGTGATGGTGGCGTTGGACGCATAGGAAGCGTACCGCTCCAGCGTGTCGAAGCGATTCTGGCCGTCCACCAGCAGCTCGCCCCGGGCCTGCGCCAGCAGATAGGGTGCATCCGCCTCGTTGAGCTGGGTGGGGCCTGCGGTCAGATTGGCCAGCAGCAGCGCACCGTCCGGGCTGCCCACATGATAGTACCCGTCCGTCTCGTTGAGGACGATGTCGGCATAGGTAAAGGTAAAGCCGTCGGTGCTGACAGCCGCCTCCCGGGGCAGGTAGGTGGGCACATCCACCTGCGCGGCATCGACAATGCGCAGGTTTTTCAGATACACGGTGTCATCGCCGGTGTTGGTGCTGTCGTCCTTGACATAGGAGAAGGTGACACGGTAGGTGCCATCCTGATCTGCCACACAGGGATAAACCGCCGTCCAGTCCGTGGAGGTGCCGCTGATGCGGTACATATCCTCATCGTTGACGATGATGTGCAGAATGTCCGCACCGGTCTCCGTGGCAGCGAAATAGTCAAGCCCCAAGGCCTGTCCCGCCTTCAGCTCCACATCGGCGCAGAGGATGGCATAGGAGCTGTCAATGTTGCGGTTGGAGGCATACACACAGGACGCGCCGTTCTTATCGCCGGTGAGGAAGGGCCACGCATATTCCCCTTCGGAGGGGTAGAAGTGGATGGGCAGTTCCCCGGCCCCCAGTGCGTCGGCCACGGTCTTTTCATCCTCCATGGTGTAGGTGGGTTTGGTCTGCACCACCAGATCGGAGGCATTTTCCACCAGCTTCTGGGTGTAATCCTCGGCGGTGAAGTATTCAAAAATGTTGATCCACGCACCCTTGCTGGTAATGGCGCCGGACTCGATCATACAGATCACGCCGTAGCGGTCGATGATCACCGTGGTGGGATAGCCCATCACGCTGAAGCTGTTGGCCCACGCATAGGGGCAGCGGGCTACGGTAAAGGGCAGATCCAGCTGCTTTTCCGCCAGAGTGGCGATGATGCTCTCCTTGCTGTCCGTTTCCATCGGGTCAACGGCCACAATGCCGACCCGGTCGCTGTACTGCTCATAGGCCTCGGCCATCACGGGGAACTCCGTCCAGCACCAGGAGCAGCCGGTGTACCAGAAGTTCAGCATGGCCATCTTCTTTTCCTGCAAAATCTGGGAAAGGGTGACGGTGTTGCCGTCAATATCCGTCAGGGAGAAATCGTACATCACGCTGCCAAGGCGCAGGCTTGCGTTACTCAGATCCTCCTGCACCGGGGTCGATTGCAGGGTGATCACCGCCGTGCCGCTGCGGAATGCGTAGCTCGGCTGCACATCGTAGCCTTTGGGCACGCCGGAAAGGGCAATGGCGTAGCCCTCCTTTTCCGGCAGGGTGAAGCTGACAAGGCCTTTGTCATCGGTCTTGCCGAAGGTCACCAGCTCGGAAAGGCTGTCATCGGCGTAAATGTACACATCAATGCCGGACAGGCTCATGCCGCCCAGGGTTTTCAGGCTGACGGCGTAAGAGCCGTTGGTGGCGCTGCCACTGCTGGGTTCGGCCGTGGGCACAGAAGGCTCCGCCGGCGCACACCCGGCGAGGGTGGCCACGGCCATGGCCAGTGTCAGCAGCAGGCATAGCAGCCGCCGGTAAATTTTATTCTGTTTTTTCATAATTTTGACACTCCTGTCGATCATAGCTTCGGGAAAACACAGACACCAGCCCGAGCCGGATGTAGTCAGATATACGGTTGATCTGTCGGGATGCACACCAGGCGGACACATTTGCCCCATTCCGTTCGCCATGAAAACACCCGCAAAAAGACACCTATATAAGTTGACATGCCTGTAAACTATTTTACCACGCCCACCCATACCTGTCAAGAAATTCTCCATGCACACCAAGCCACGCCACACCGGTGTGGAAATCCCCCGGATTTTTCGCCCACTCGAAAAATCCGGGGGATGTTGCATCTATCCGGGCGTTTCCCAACCTACCTTCTCCCGTCCTCGGCAACCAGCAGGGTTGCCAGGCGGGCGATGAAATCGCCGTTGGTGGGGCGGGGAATGGTGCCGTCCGGGGCGGTGGGGAAATATGTCCGCCAGCGTTCCGGCGAGCCTTTCATCCATGCCGAGGCGATGGCCGTGCGGATGCTGCGCTCCACCTGCTGGCCGCGGCCTGACGGCCTTGGCATAGGTTGCAATTCGGCAGCGACTTCCGTCGCTGCCAAATTACAACCTGCTATATCATATCTTTTTCTTTTCACCAATTTGGGTCACATCTATTTACACCGCAGAATAAAAAATCCGAAAAAATGCTGTATTCACTGGCAATTGGTATTATTATATGGTACAATGGATGCATCGGATTATGGGCGAGGGAGACCGGGTTATGAGAAAACGTGTGGTAGAAATTGCGCTGCGGATGGTCATTCTTCTGCTTGGGCTGAGCATCGCCCATCTGGGGGTCACCCTGTTTCTGCTGGTGGAGCTGGGCTCGGATCCCTTCAATGTGTTTGTGCAGGGGGTTTACCGCACGCTGTCCGGGATCGCCGGGCTGCGCTTTCTGTCCCACGGGTACACCCATATTGCCATCAATCTGGTGATTATTGCGATACTGCTGCTGGTTGACCGGCACTATATCCGGCCCGGAACCGTGGTGTGTATGGCTTTTGGCGGCCCGATCATCGACTTTTTCACGGCGCTGCTGGCAGAGCTTGTGCATCCGGGGCTGCCCTTTGCGGTTCGGCTTGTCATTCTCGCCCTCGGATGCGTCATTCTGGCCTACGGCATGACGCTGGTGGTGAAAAGCGAGGCCGGAACGGGGCCAAACGATCTGGTGGCCCTTGCCATCAGCGAAAAGGCGCATTTTCCCTTCGGGATCACCCGCACGGTCTCGGATATCAGCTTCGTCGCCATCGGATTTCTGCTGGGTGGCCGGGTCGGCATCGGCACGATCGTCTGCGCCGTGCTGGTGGGCATGGTAGCGGAGCGGTTTTTCCCGGTCAACGAACGGCTTGTCCGCTGGGTACTCCGGCGCACCGGCCTTGTCCACAGCTGAATATTCACAAAACATCCCCGGGCGACGGCCCGGGGAATTCTTTATTTCTCCGCCACGAACAGCAGATGGTTGGACGATCCCAGATGCTACGGCTTTTCGCAGGTATAGTAATGGAAGCGCAGATATTGGGCAAAGCTTTCCTCGTCCATTTCGTTGATTTTCACCTTCATCAGCTCGCTGAAACCGTCAGCGGCCACCTCGTGCAGAGGCTTCACATCTGCCGCGCGCAGCAGGGCCCGGCAGGCATCGAGAGTGTGGAACACAAAGGAAAAATCCTCGCAGCGGAAGGTTTCTTTGCCGTAATGACCATTTAGAAAATAATCCGGATGCTCGTTGAACATGGTCAAAATCACCATGTCGTTGGCGATGAAGGCGAAAAACAGCTTGCCCCCGGGCTTGCAGCCCCGTTTCGCCTCCCGAATGCAGCGCAGCCGGTCGGTCTGGCTGTGCAAATGGTACAGCGGCCCCAGCAGCAGGACGATGTCAAAGAAATTGTCCTCATATCTGCTTAAATCCAAAGCGTTTCCCTGTACCAGGGCGATTTTATCCTCCGATGTCAGCTTCTTTTGAAAGGCTTCGACATTGCTGTCCGCCAGTTTCAATGCAGATACTTCATACCCCTGCCGGGCAAAATAAAGGCTATACTCTCCCGCTCCGGCACCGATATCCAGTATTTTTGCACCGGCTGTCAGATACTTTTCAATGAATGAACCGTGGTCAGAAATTCAACACTCGCCGCCTTGGACTTGGTCAGGCGGCTGTTTTCGTCAAACCGGCGATATACTTCCTGCACCAGCGCCGTATCGTTTTCATAGAAGAACCCGTCCATGAAATGGCGGCGGTAGAGGATGCTTTCTTCCGAATTCTCCACTGTGCCATACTGGGTCTCATAAGGACGGCTTTTGATATACTGAAAGCCGCATTTTTCGATCACCCGGGCAGATTGCCGGTTCCATGCAAAGTGGCCAACCAGAATGAAATCCAGTTTAACCATTTCAAACAGGAAACGGATTACTGCCTTCACCGCTTCCGGCATCAGACCCTGCCCCCAATAGTCGCGGGAGAGTACATAGCCGATCTCCCGGCCGGAAAGATTGGAAAGCTCCGGATAATGTTCTTCGCTGTACGGCTCAATTCCCAGCGAACCGATAACTTTGCCCTGATATTCCATCGCAAAGGTTTTCTTTCCGGCCATGAAGTGACCGAGAATGCGCCGGGACTCCTCCAAATCCCTGTGAGGCAGCCATCCGGCCATCTGGCCGACACCGTCCACACTGGCGTAGGCGTAGAAATCCGGCAGATCCGTTTCCCGCCACGCTCGCAGGAGAAGCCGCTCCGTTTGCAGTGTCACGCCGCTGATGTCAATTTTCGCGTTCATTTTTCTTCCTCCTAAAATAAAAAAGCAGTGCGGGAAAAACTTTCGTTTCATCCTGCACTGCATCATTTTTATGAATAATCTTTATTCGGATCATCCTAAAAAGTGTATGACAATGCAAGCCCGATACATGGCATTACCGGACGGATTGGAATTTGCATTGTAGTAAAAAGCGAACATTGTCACACCACCTTTTCGGGATATTATACGCGTTTTCCCCAAAATGTCAAGATTTTCTCCGGGACAGCGCGCAATGGCAGCTTTACTGCATGGCCTCCCGGATGCGCTGCTGCACCAGCTGGGCCAGCTCTACCGTACTCATCCCGGCGTACTCCTCTGCGGTGATGGCAGGCAAATACTGCATCCGCACCGATACCGGGTTGCTTCCCTTCTCGTCCAGCACCCGGAAACTGTCCGTAAAGGCCAGCGGCACCACCGGACAGCCGCTTTTTACCGCGCAGCGGAAGGTTCCGTGGTGAAACGGCAGCATCTCGTTACCCAGTCGGCTGCGGGTGCCCTCGGGAAAAATCAGGTAGCTTCTGCCTTCTTTCAGCTCCTGGGTCACGTTGCGAATCACCGTCAGAGACTGCCGGGTGTCCGACCGATCCATGGGGAAGGATTTTGTGCAGGCGATGATCTGCCGCAGCAGCGGCACATGCTCCAGCTCCTTTTTCAGCACGCAGCCCAGCGGTCTGGGGCAGGTGGCGGCGATGGCCACCACGTCAAACAGCCCCTGATGGTTGGCGCACAGCAAAAAAGAGCCCCCCTGCGGTAGATTTTCCAGTCCCTCCACCCGCAGCTGAACCCGCCCGGCCCGCACCGCGCAGTCCATGATCCGCCGGATGTGATCCCAGCGCTGCTGCTCGGGGTAGCGCTCGGGATGCCGGGCATACCGGCAAAGCTTCCAGTATAGCCCGGGTACCCGGTGGATGTTTTTGAGAATCATCAGAGCAAGTCGGTTCATGGCAGCCTCCGCATCGGTCGCAAAGATTTTCCCTAGAATACCACACCCCCGCCCACCCTGTCAATAGCGCAGCCGACATGGCCGGGCGTAAAAAAAACGGACTTTTTCCGAAAAACCCTTGCATTTCGCTATAGCAGAGGGTATAATAAAGCTGTCACACAAACGAAATAGCCCATTGGGGCAAAGGGATCTTTTGGTAGAGGGGAACTCTGCCTATTTGTCGCACGCAGCGGCTTCATTTCGCAAAAAATGTAAGCTCCTCGATCGCTGCGTGCGGAAAAGATCCCCGCTGAATCGTTTGTGTGACAACAATCGGAGTTTGCGTTTTTGAGTGTGAACAGCTCCGGTTGTTCACACTTTTTTATATTTGCGGAGGGAAGTAACATGAAGAAAAAGAAACTGTGGATCGTCGTTGTCGCATTGGTCGTACTGGCGCTGCTGGTCGTTCTGGCTCTGCAACGCTGCGGCGGAACGCATGTTCACGGGTACGGGCCGTGGCAGACCGTGAAGGAAAGCACCTGCGAGGAAACAGGACTGCGGCAACGGCTTTGCAGCTGCGGTGAACTGGAGGAAGAAGTGATTCCTGCTGTGGGGCACACGGAGCAGCCTCTTGCCGGAAAAGCAGCTACCTGCACCGAGGATGGCCTGACAGATGGATCGTCCTGCGCTGTCTGCGGTAAAATATTGCAGCCGCAGCAGTCGATAACGGCCAGCCATACCTACGAAAAAACGGTTACCAAAGAGCCAACCTGTACTAGGTCTGGCGAAACGGAGTACCGCTGCGCCTGCGGCGATTCTTACACGGAAACCATGGAAACGTTGGGACATGACCTTCTCCGCGGAGACGAAAAAGCCGCCACCTGTACCCAGCCGGGTTACCAGAGCAGCGCCCACTGCTCCCGCTGTGACTACAAAGAGTCCGCAGGGCAGATTCCTGCACTGGGGCATGTTTTTGTGGATTATCGCTATAATCAGGATGCCACCTGTACCGCCGACGGAACGGAAACCGGCACATGCTCCCGCTGCGGCAAAACGGATACCAGAACCAGCGCAAACACCAAACTGGCGCACGAATTTGGCACCTATACCTACAATCAGGACGCAACCTGTGTTAAAAACGGCACAGAAACGGCAAAATGCCGCCATTGCAGCGCTACAGACACCAGAAGCACCGACATTCGGGGCGAGCATGTATTCAAAACATACGTCTACAATCACGATGCTACCTGCGTGGCCCACGGCACGGAAACGGCAAAATGCGAACACTGCACGGCGACCGATACCCGCACAAATACCAGCATACAGGGAAGCCATTCCTTTGGCAGCTTCATTTACAATCAGGATGCCACCTGCACCGCCGACGGAACGGAGACGGCCACCTGCGAGCATTGCGGTGCAACGGACACCCGCACCAGCGCCGGCACCATGACCCAACACGTCTATCTGGACGGCCGGTGCGGAAACTGCGGCGCGAAGCAGCCCCTGAAAGCAAGCGAAGGGCTGAACATTGATGCTGATATAGCCACAAAACACTACTCAGTGTTCAGCATGGGCGATTGCACGGATGTGGACGTCGTGATTCCAGAGACGTATAAGGGCATTATCGGGGAAGACGCGGTTACCGGCATCAGTATGTCCGCATTCATGAGACAGAGGAAGCTGAGAAGTGTTGTAATGCCGGACTGCATAACGAGAATTGGAGGCGGCGCTTTCCGGGAATGCCCCAGCCTGCAGCGTGTGGTTTTAAGCAACAGCCTTAAAATCATCGATTCTCTTGTGTTTTACTATTGTGAAAGTCTGGCAAGTATTACGATTCCCGAAAGTGTAACACAAATCGGATATCAATCGTTTGCGTTCTGTACAGGACTGAAAACCATCTCACTTCCCGCTTCGCTGGAGAGTATTGGTATGGGTGCGTTCTCCAACTGCAGCAGCCTGACTGATATTTATTACAATGGAACGAAATCGCAGTGGAATGCCATCAGTAAAGCCACCAGCTGGGACTCCAGCACCAACAGCTTCACCATCCACTGCATAGACGGTGATCTGGTGAATTCCTGAGTTTTGCGGCCTATTTTGCTCTGCTCTGGCAATAATAGCTGAATAGCGCGACGAATAAGGTGGATTATTTGTTGAAAATTTTCGCTGATTTATTTTCAATTTTGCAACAATTCTCCCGGTTTTTATGCTATAATATGCCTGCATCCGCATCCAGCGGAGCGTAAAATCCCTGAGGAGGAACAAAAAATGAAGAAATCCGCAAAATTCCTGGCCCTTGTGCTGGTTCTGGTTATGTGCATCGGTGTGTTCACCGCCTGTGGCAGCGATCCCACGCAGCCCAGCGATACGAAGCCATCCACCGCCACCCAGCCCACCGCATCCACCGCCCCCGAGATCCAGAAGTATTATGTCGGCAGCGTCGCGCAGGCCTCTGACAGCTTCGTGAAGCTGGATGTGTATCAGGAGAGCATCAAGGTGATCGACGCGCTGAGCCTGAAGCTGGACGACCTGAATAGCACCGGCGACGAAAAGTATATCTATCTGGACTCCGATGCCGTCTACAGCTACATTAAGGACGGCAAGCTGGAGACGCTCAAGAGCGTGGAGCTGAAGCAGGGCGATATCATCGCCGTCACCAAGACCGAGAAGGGCCTGCAGAACATCGTCATCCTCAACTACACCGAGCCGGACGATGCCACCACACCCACTACCACCCCCACAACCCCCAGCACGAGCGATAAGTAAAACCCAAACCCCCGGCTGCCAACCGCAGCCGGGGGTTTTGCGCAAAACAGCGCTCCACTGGTTCACAATGACATGTTTTTGGGCGCACCCCTCCGTAGGGGCCGATTGAGGCACATCGGCCCGTTGCCTTCCCCTCTGGAGCCCGGCGAACGCCGGGTTGGAAGAGGTGCTTCCCGGAGGGAAGCGTCACAGAAGGTGACAATGGGTGCGGCAGGGAACGTGACAGTCAAGGATGCCGCCCACTACACCGGCCGGGCGATGCATTCAGCGCTTTCTCAATAATAGAAAACCGGCATCGGTGGCTGGTGGGAATCGAAATACAGTTTGCGGTTGATCTTATCCGGATCCGGCGTATTCGGCCAGAGATTGCCGATCCATTCCTTGAATTTTTCGTAGTCCGGATGACTGGGATCCCGCAAAATTTCATCCATCTGTGCAAAGCCATACGGCCCGCCGCTGTCCTCCACGGCGCTGTCCCCGATTGCCTGAATGCACTGGGGATACACCTGTGGGCAGTCATTTATAAACCGCCGCAGGCGGATCACATGCATCCATCCGTCTCCAAAATCATATTCGTATTCGATCTTCCGCTTTTTGCGGAACACGTCCTCCAGCGTTACGGCTGTGCTGTCCCGACAAGGGGGGGCGCCGAAATCTTCCCACAGATCATCCGGATCGGCCGGTGCAATGATTTCCATGGGGTGACTGTGTCCTTTATCCTTGAGCAGGAAGTGGTGGGCATGACAGTTTTCCCATCCGAAGCTCAGCTGCAGCACTTTGTGCAGCTGGTAGAAATTCATGTCGGCCGGAACCCGAAGCACACGCTTACAGGGAGTATGCAGTTGCAGTTCCACCTCCAGCTCCACCATACGGCAGGAAAGAATGTCCTCGCCATACCGCTGGCGCAGCATATGAAGCAGATTCTCGAACGCATAACAGTACTCCTTGCTGCAGGCGACATCAGCGTTCAGAGTGGGCAGGAGCGGCTTTTGGTACAGATCATCCGGCGCGAAGATGTCGGAATAGCACGTGAGCCGTTCACAGGCCCTGTTGCAAGCGGCGATTGCGGTGCGGGAGCTGTTGGCACGGATCGACAGTTCCCAACCGCAATCATCCAGATATTTTTCAATGATCTCCGGCCGAACACGCTCGCTGGCCAACATGGTGCGCAGGCCATCGATGATCAGTGTGGACAGCTTGGGAAGCAGCTTCATGGTCAGACCATGCACGACAAACATGGCTCTCGATGCCGGATGCACGACCACCAGTGTTTTTCGCCGGTTGACCATGATCATATTCGCCGTCCAGCCGAAAAGAGGATCAATGTCGGCAGAGGCCTTCTCGGCCTTGACCTCCAGATAGTCCAGTATCTTTTTTGTGCATGCAAGTTCCATTGTGCATTCCTCCTTTTTATTAGGGTAGCATAAATCACAGGAAAACGCAATAATTGTGTGAAAAATGCAAAAAACCATGGCGCACAATCCAAAACGATTTGCAGCCAAAAGAAGTATGGTCACTTCCGCGCAAGTGGTCAAATCGATTCGCGCGCAGAGTTACCCTTCATAAAAGCGGTAATTTCCCCTTGACATTTTCGGGTTACTTTGCTAAAATAAAACAGTCATTGCAAAACGTGCAATGCAGAATGATCATTTCAGATTTGAAAGGATATGTGCCTATGCCGCCCAAGCCAAAATTTACAAAAGAAGAAATTGTCCAGACTGCCCTGCAGATCGTGTCCCAGCGGGGAACCTCCGCTTTGACGGCCAAGGAGCTGGGGAATGCGTTGGGCAGCTCTGCCCGACCGATTTTCACAGTGTTCACCTCCATGAAAGAGGTGCAGACCGAGGTTCGGCAGGCCGCCATGGCCCGCTTCGAGGCGTATGCCCACAGAGCCGGGGCGGATATGCCGGCCTTCAAGCAGGTGGGAATGCAGATGATCCTCTTCGCGCTGGAGGAACCGCAGCTGTATCAGCTGATTTTCATGTCCCAGCACAGCGGAGGCACCCCCTTTGATGACCATTATGCCTATCTCGGGAGCGTGGCAGAGGCCTGCCTGGATGCCATCGTGGCGGACTACGGCCTGTCCCGCCCGGATGCGCAGACGCTTTTTGAGCATGTGTGGATCCACACCTTCGGCATCGGGGCCCTGTGCGCCACCGGCGCGTGCCACTTTACCATGGCGGATATTTCCCACATGCTGACCCAGGATTTTACCGCCATGATGGCGCTGCTCCGGGGTCGGCAGTAAAGCGGGGCTTTTCGGAGGATTTTTAGGAAAATGAACATGAAAAAATGGATGGGCATCGTCATTGGCGCACTGCTGATCGCCGTTGGCGTGCTGTTTCTGCTGCAATCGCTGGGGGTGGAGATTTCCCTCTCACTGGACGGCTGGTGGACACTGTTTATCATCCTGCCCGCCCTGCACGGCCTGCTGACCAACAGGAAAAAGCTGTGGGATCTTGTGGTGCTGGCCATAGGTGTACTGCTGCTTCTGGCGGCCCGGGATGTGATCGACTATGCGCTGGTCTGGAAAATCATGGTGCCCGCAGCCGTTGTGGCACTGGGCATCCGGATGATCGTCAAATCGGTTTCGCCCGGCGGGGAAGATGCACCGGCGGAGACGGACAGCCAGCCGTGACGAAGCCTGCTACACGGGATTTTGCAGTGCGGCCATCGAAATTTTGAAAACAGGAAGAAACGATGCAGCGGCTGTATTATTCGGCCCTGTCACATGTATAAAGGAAAGAAGAAGTTATCATGAAAACAAAAAGTGAAAAAATCATCGAAGTTCTGGTGAAAATTGGGGAAGTTTTGTCCAAAATCGTGTACATTTTCTGCATTGTGGGCATGATCGGCTGCATTGTTGGCGCGGTTGCCCTGTGCGTGGGGGAGAACACCCTGAAACTGGGGGGCGTAACCCTCCACACCCTGCTGACGACGACCGCCGGAGTAGGCCTTGGCACCGCCTGGGCGGCCATCGCCGCAGGGCTGATCCAGTGTGCGGGGGAGATCGTTGTGGCCCGGCGGGCCTGCAGCTATTTTTCCAATGTGCGGCAGGTGGGCAACCCCTTCACCCGGGAAACGGCTGCGCAGCTGCAACAGCTGGGCATCAGCGCCATATGGATCTCCATCGTGTCGGTGGTGCTGGCCCGGGTAGCGGAGGGGATCATCGGCCAGCTGCTGGAACGGGTGGAGCCGCTGGAGCTGACCACGCCCGATAGTGTAGCAATCGGCATCGGAATGCTCATTGTATCCGTGTTGTGCCACCGCGCCGCAGAGCTTACCACGCAGGATAAAGAGGAATAAACCGATTGCCACGGCGCGGCAAGGCCGCCGTGGCAATCCCCCGGATAGATGTACAATCCCCCCGGTTGCCGAGTTGTATGTCGGAAACCGGGGGGATTTCACTTATATGAGGGAAAATGCCACGCCAGTGTGCGCGCCGGATCGCAACGACCCTCTTTTTTGAGATTTCGTAGGGGCCGATTGAGGCACATCGGCCCGCTTGCACCCGGTTCGATAATGCGCATCGCAGGGGGCGGCATCCATGCGACGCCCCTTTGCCTCTCCATCGCGAAACCTTGGCCGGAGATGTCATGCCCCTCGGCATGCGTGATTTGCGTGTTTCCTGCGTAAAACCGGGCGGAATAGGGACGGGCCGTGGCGAATAGGGTTGAAACGGAGGTGGTCAGTATGATCGCTGCTGCGTGGCTGATGCTCAGCACGCTGCTGTATTCGCTGCAATTGTCCACAGGAAGCTTCCCCCGCCCCCTGACGGCAAAGGAAGAACAAATCTACCTCTCCCGCGCTGCCCAGGGCGATCTGGAAGCCCGCAATATTCTGGTAGAACACAATCTTCGCCTCGTGGCGCACATTATGAAAAAATACTACGCCCAGACGGATGATCAGGAGGATCTGATTTCCATCGGCACCATCGGACTGATCAAAGGAATCTCCACCTTTGACGCAACCCGCGGCGCACGACTGGCAACCTACGCAGCCAGATGTGTAGAAAATGCTATGCTATCATAACGGAACAAGGTGGGGTTCGGGTTGCGGATCGGACGCCTTTTGAGGGAAAATGGCGCCTGTTAGTGCGAGTGGAATTCCACTGCTATATTTTGATTTCCAATGTATCAGGTGCAATCAAAGTAGCCCCACTGCAAATTCTCCAATTTCCGGTGGTGCTGCCCCATAAGTTGCAGGATGCAGAAAAGTTTAATTTGCAGTTCTCAGACTTCTCGGAAATTTCGGAAACGGCGGACAAGCTACGCTGGCTTCGGTATCATAAAGGACTGCGGCAACGGGATGTGGCAGCGTATGTCGGAATGGACAGGAGCACTTATGTTCATTATGAAGAATATGGAAAAGACTTCTATCCGATGGAGCACATGGAAAAGATCGCTCAGCTCTTTGAGGAGCCGGTTGAAACACTGCTGGACGACTATAATCTGTTCCTGCGAAAGGGACAGGGGGAACAGATCAAGGCGATTCGTTTGAAGCTGGGATTGACACAAAAAGTGTATGCGGAGATGTTGGGGGTCAGCCTTGGCAACTTGAAGCAGTGGGAGCAGAACCGGAAGCAAATCTCAAAATCCACATGGGATCGGTACTTCCGTGAGATATGAATATTGAAATGTCATGGTAATCTCGGCAAAATACTATTGAAATGTCATTCGAATTGTGCTAGTATTTTATTGAAAAGTCATTTTGGGGGTAATGATCCATGCTGTATCGCAAAATTGAGGGGCTGATTGAGGAACATTTACGCTCGGATTCTCAGAAAATTCTGATGATTGACGGCGCACGGCAGGTAGGAAAGACCTACATCATTCGCCATGTGGGACAAAAGCTGTTCCCCAATTTTATCGAAATCAATATGGTTGCGGATTTTGAGGGCGACCGCCTGTTTGCAGAGGTAAAAACGATTGAGGATTTCTACTTGCAACTGAGCATGGTGG
>CAZMBL010000034.1:0-18058 GCA_964564605.1 uncultured Oscillospiraceae bacterium | reverse complement strand
ATATTGAATAAGGAAAATCGGTCATTGTGAACTGCACAATGACCGATTTTGTCATCACTTTTGCGCTGCCGGCGCTGCGTTTCAAAGGTATCCACCAACGCTTTCAGATGCTCTCGCTGGGGCGTCTGTGCAAACCGCTTCAGCTCCAGTGCCCAGCCCAGCACGGAGCCGATGAAAAACAGATAAGCCATTGTCAGAAAAATATTCATTACGGGAACTCCTTTGGGGGCAATTGACTTCTTTTCGCTGATATGATATGTTTTTATCAGAAAATTGCAAGAGTTTTTTCAAGGAATCTCCGAATCGATCGTCTGCGGCGGAAGCTACGGGGATTTTGCTCATCCGTGCAGCTTCAAAATTCTTCGCGATCCGATCACAGGTTCCCGGAAAAACCATTTTGAACAGAGGAGAAATGCCCTGTGAACACCCACGATACCATATGCCTGCTCAACGATTCCTTCCCGCCCCAGATCGACGGCGTGGCCAATGCGGTGTGCAATTATGCCCGCTGCATCACGGCGCAGGATGGCCGGGCCGTTGTGATCACGCCCCAGTATCCCGATGCCGATGACAGCGGTTTGCCCTATCCGGTGCTGCGCTATCCCAGCATCGATCTGCGGGAGAAAACAGGCTATTTTGCCGGAATTCCCTTTTCGCCGGAGCTGGCCGGGTTTCTGGAAGGAGAGAAGGTGTCGCTGCTGCACAGCCACTGCCCGGTGATCTCCACCTTTATGGCCCGGCAGCTGCGCCAAATCATGGATGCACCGCTGGTGCTGACCTATCATACAAAATTCGACATTGACATTGCCAACGTGATCCACAGCCGCCTGCTGCAGGAGGGAAGCCGGAAAATCCTGCTGGATAATATCAACGCCTGCGATGAGGTCTGGACGGTCAGCCACGGGGCGGGGGAGAACCTGCGAAGCCTTGGCTACAGCGGGGAATATGTGGTGATGCCCAATGGCGTGGATACACCCCGACAGCGCCTTTCGCAGGACGAAATCGCATCGGTGACCGGCGGGTATGATCTGCCGGAGGATATGCCGGTTTTCCTGTTTGTCGGGCGGATCATGTGGTATAAGGGTCTGCGCCTGCTGTTGGACGCGCTGGCGGGGCTTGCGGCTGTGGGAGAGGATTTCCGCATGGTATTTGTGGGCAACGGCGGCGATTTTGACGAGGTAAGAGCCTACGCCGCCCAATGCGGCCTGATGCCGATGTGCGTCTTTACCGGCGTCGTGCAGGACAGGCTGGCCCTGCGGGCCTGGTACTGCCGGGCGGATCTGTTTCTGTTCCCGTCCACCTTCGATACCAATGGCCTTGTGGTGCGGGAGGCGGCGGCCTGCTCCCTCCCGGCGGTGCTGATCCGGGGCAGCTGCGCGGCGGAGGATGTGACCGATGGCCGCAACGGTTTTCTGGTGGAGGAAAATGCCCAGAGCCTGCGCGATTGCCTGCTGCGGCTGGTTCGCTGCCGCCCGCAACTGCGTCAGGTGGGGGAAAATGCTGCCGGGGAGCTGTACATTTCCTGGGAACAGGCGGTTTCCATGGCGCGGGAGCGCTACGGCGTGGTGATCGACCGCTACAAAAGCGGCAGCTATCCACCCTGCCGCAAGCCGGTGGAATATTTTCTCAAGGCCAACGGCGAGCTGATGGAAGATCTCGGCCATTTGGCCCGACTGCGGGATCAGCTGCGCCAGCACGTCCGTGACAGATTTGATTTTTGACGGAAAAGGAGCGTAAGCATATGTCCAGATATATTATGGCCCTCGATTCGGGCACGACCTCCAACCGCTGCATCCTCTTTGACCGGCAGGGCCGGGTGTGCAGCGTGGCCCAGAAGGAATTTACCCAGTATTTCCCCCAGCCGGGCTGGGTGGAGCATGATGCCGATGAAATTTTTGCCACCCAGCTGGAGGTGGCGCAGACGGCCATGCGCAACATCGGTGCTACCGCCGCGGATATTGCCGCCATCGGCATTACCAACCAGCGGGAGACCACCGTTGTATGGGATAAAAATACCGGCCGCCCCATCTGCCACGCCATTGTCTGGCAGTGCCGCAGAACGGCGCAGTATTGCGATGCGCTCAAGCAGCAGGGGCTGGTGCAGACAGTCCGCGATAAAACGGGACTGGTGATCGACCCCTATTTTTCCGGCACGAAAATCCGCTGGATTCTGGAGCATGTGTCCGGGGCACGGGAGCGGGCAGCGCGGGGGGAGCTTCTGTTCGGCACGGTGGAGACGTGGCTGATCTGGAAACTGACCCACGGCCGGGCCCATGTGACGGATTATTCCAATGCGTCGCGCACCATGCTCTTTAACATCAATACCCTGCGCTGGGACGAGGAAATTCTGGAACGGCTGGAAATTCCGGCATCCATGCTGCCGCAGGTCGTGCCCAGCAGCAGCCTGTACGGCACGACGGCGGCGGAATATTTCGGCGCGCCCATTCCCATTGCCGGCGCGGCGGGCGACCAGCAGGCGGCCCTGTTCGGCCAGACCTGCTTTGCCCCCGGCGATACCAAGTGTACCTACGGTACCGGCGCGTTTTTGCTGATGAACACCGGCGAGCGGCCGATCTTCTCCCGCAACGGCCTTGTCACCACCATTGCGTGGGGACTCAACGGGCAGGTCAGCTACGCGCTGGAGGGCTCCATTTTTGTGGCGGGCGCGGCCATTCAGTGGTTGCGCGATGAGCTGCGGTTCATCGAGTCCGCCTCCGATTCCGAGTATATGGCCCGCAAGGTCAGCGATACCAACGGCTGCTATGTAGTGCCCGCTTTTACGGGACTGGGCGCGCCATACTGGGACGCCTATGCCCGGGGCACCATCGTGGGCCTGACCCGCGGGGTGAACAAATATCACATCATCCGGGCGACACTCGACTCCATTGCATACCAGACCAATGACGTGCTCAAGGCCATGCAGGCCGATGCGGCCATGCCCCTTTCGGCGCTGAAGGTGGACGGCGGTGCTTCGGCCAACAATTATCTGGTGCAGACACAGGCGGATGTTTCCGACGCGCCGGTGCTGCGGCCCGGCTGCGTGGAGACGACCGCGCTGGGCGCGGCGTATCTGGCGGGACTGGCTGTGGGCTACTGGGAGGATCTGGAGGATATCCGGAAAAACTGGGCGGCGGATCGCCGCTTTGAACCGGAAATCACCCCCCGGCAGCGGGAAAAGCGGCTCGATGACTGGCGGCGTGCCGTCAACTGCGCCACGGCGTGGGTCAGGACGGACTGAAAAACAGCCGCACCGCCGCACTGGCCGCAATGAAACCGGTCAGATCCGCTATCAGCGCCGCCGGGACGGTGTAGCGTGTCCGACGGATGCCGGCGGCACCGAAATAGACGCTGATGGTGTAAAATGTGGTCTCCGTGGAGCCGAGCATGACGGCGGCCGTCCTGCCGATCATGGAATCTGGGCCATAGCTTGCCATCAGCTCTGCCCCCACGGCCAGCGCTGCGCTGCCGCTGATGGGGCGGATCAGTACCAGCAGCGCCGTCTCCGGCGGGATGCCGAAAAAGGAAAAAAACGGGGATAGCGCCGTGGCCAGCAGCTGCGCGGCACCGCTTTGCCGCAGCATGGTCACGGCGGTCAGCAGCAGCACCAGCGGCGGCACGATGCCAAGCAGCATTTTCAGCCCCTCTGCCGCTCCGGCCAGCAGGGTGTCATAGGCGTTTTCCACCCTGCGCAGTGCCAGTGCGGACAGGCCCAGCAGCACCAGCGGCACAAGATAATCAGCCATGGCGCCACAGCTTTCCCAGCACGAAGGCCGCCGCAAGCCCGGCACAGACGGAGCAGATACTGCTCACCCACACCGCCCCCAGAATATCGAAGGGGGCCGTACTGCCCAGTCCTGCCCGGATGGCGGCCACATTGGCCGGAATAAGCTGGATGGAGGCTGTGTTCAGTACGATCAGCCGACACAGGGAGTCCGTGGCCTGCCGGGGCGCACGGGGATCGACCAGCCTGCGGGCGGCCCGGATGCCCATGGGGGTGGCGGCGTTGCCCAGCCCCAGAAAATTCGCGCAGATGTTGGCGCTCAGATCACCCCGCAGCACCGGATCGTGGCGGGATTCCGGAAACAGCTGGTGCAGCACCGGTGCAAGAAGTCGGCCCAGCAGTCCGGTTACGCCCAAATGCTCGGCCAGCGCTCCCACACCGGCCCACAGGCAGATGGAACCGGCCAGCGACAGCGACAGGGTGATACCGGCCTGCGCGCCTTGTGGCACGGCAGCAGCAAGAGCGCTGCCGTTTCCGGTGTACAGCGCCGCAAGGAAGCTGATCAGCAAAAGTGCGAACCAGATGTAACTCATGACCATGGCCCATCCCTCCCGGGACAGACTATGCGCCATGATGAATTGTTTATGCAAAGGAGAGAAGGTATGACGACACCCGGCGTGATACGGAAGGTGGATTCCCTCGGGCGGATCGTGATTCCGGTTTCCATGCGCGGCCGATTGCAGCTGGAAAGCGGCGATCTGGTGGAGCTGAGTATGGAGAATGATCAGCTGGTGCTGCGAAAATTTGCCCTGCGCTGTATTTTCTGCGGCGGGACGCAGGATCTGCTGTCCTTCCGGAATAAAACCGTTTGCGAGGACTGTGCCAGACATCTGCGGGCTTAAAGCTTCATGCACCGGCGTGGACATCCTCGGGCTGGACGTACAGTCCCTGCTTCCCGGAAAATCGGGGGTACCAAACCGGCGGCGATTTATGTCATGGCAAACCGGTTAAAATGGTACACAACATAAAAAGATCGGGCTGCGGCGTGTGCTGCGGCCCGATCCGGTTTATTACGGCAATGCCGCGTCATAGACGATGCTTTTCGGCAGATCCAGCTCCCGCGCGGTCTGCTTGACGGCATCCTTGCGGCTGAGCCCCTGCTCCATCAGTGCGGCTACACGGGCGGCGGCATCCTCGGCGGTGGCCGGGGGATGGGGCTGCTGTGTGGCACCGGCGATCACCAGAACAAATTCTCCCCGGGGTGGTGTTTCGCGAAAGTAGCCGATGGCCTCCCCCAGCGTGGTGCGCAGCACCTGCTCGTGCAGCTTGGTCAGCTCCCGGCAGATGCTGATGGGGCGCTCGGCACCGAATACCGCCGCCATATCCTCCAGCGTGGACAGGAGCTTGTGGGGCGCTTCGTAGAATACCATGGTGCGTGTCTCTCCCTGCAGCGATTGCAGATGCTCCCGACGGCTTTTTTTCGCCGTGGACAGGAAACCCTCAAAGCAGAACCGGCCGGTGGCCTGCGCGGAAATGCTCAGGGCCGTGATCACGGCGCAGGGGCCGGGAATGGCGCAGACGGTCACCCCCGCTTCGGCACACTGGCGCACCAGCTCCTCGCCGGGGTCGGAAATGGCGGGACTTCCGGCATCGGAGACCAGCGCACAGGTCTGCCCGGCCAGAATACGCTCCAAAATCTGATTGCCGCTGTGATCCTTGTTATGCTCGTAGTAGCTGACAAGGCTTTTTTTAATGCCCAGATGGTTCAGAAGCTTCAATGTGACGCGGGTATCCTCCGCCGCAATGAAATCGGCCTGCTCCAGCGTCTCGCGGCAGCGGATGGAAATATCGCCCAGATTTCCAATGGGCGTGGGAACAAGATACAGCATTCCGGCCATAGCGGAACCTCCCGTAAAAACCGGATCAGGGATCCGGCATATGATAAACTTCCCGGTAGAAGGGCGTGGGCAGCCCCTGCGCATCCAGCAGTGTGCCCTCGTGCAGGCGTAGCCCCGGCTTGCCGCCCCGGCGAAAGCGCAGCAGAATCAGGCTCACGGGGGCATCGGGGCGGTGGCGGATCAGCATCAGCTGCTTTGCTTCCAGTGAAACTTCCGCCCCGCAGGCGATCAGCTGTGCCAGCTTCTCCGGCCGGTGAACCAGAAAAAAGTCACCGCCTGTAGGCAAGACCCACGCCGCTGCCCGAAACAGCTCCTGCGCGCTGCACTGATCGTCCCGCCGGGCGCTCCCGTGGCGGGCACTGGCGGCACCCCCGGAAAAATAGGGGGGATTGGACACGCAGCACCGGAAGCTTCCTGCCGGAAACAGGGAAGAAACAGTGCGAAGATCCGCGCATATACTTTCCATGCGCCCGGTCAGACCATTGGCCTGTATGTTGGCCAGGGCTGCCCGATGGGCGCTTTCCTCCAGCTCCAGCCCGGTCACATGACAGGCTTCATCCCCGCCGCACAGCAAAATACCCAGTGTGCCGCAGCCGGAGCCAAGATCCAACACTCGGGCAGGGCCTGCCTGCCGTGCAAAATGGGCAAGAAGCATGGAATCCGTACTCAGCGGAAAGCACCCGGGGGGAATGTCCAGCGTAAAGCCGCAATACAGCCGTTCCATGAGACCTCCATAAAAAGAGCCTGTGCATCCGGATCAGACAGGTGCACAGGCCAACTGCTCTTTGATAAAAATCAAGCTTCCTCGATGGCTTCGACGGGGCAGTTGTCAGCGCAGGAACCGCAGCTGACGCAGATGTCCGCATCGATCACGAACTTGTCGTCACCCTCGGAGATGGCTTCGACGGGGCAGTTGTCGGCGCAGGAGCCGCACTTGACGCAGGCGTCAGTAATGTTGTATGCCATGAAAAATACCTCCATATGTGTTTTGCTTCACATGAGCGTGATAGCTTATCTTCATTCTAGCATGGTTTTTGAAAAATGCAATGCCTGATTTGCAAATAAATCGTATATTTTTCAAGGCGGCGGGGAGAATTACCGGAATGGGAGGGATACGATGCGCTTTGACACGGAGGCACTGGAGCTGATCACGGGGGCCGCGGAGCGGGCCAGGGCGCTGGGGCACAGCTATGTGGGAACGATGCATCTGCTGCTGGCCCTGCTGGAAAGGCCCGGCTGGCCCGGCAGACTGCTGGAAACGGCGGGACTGGACGGCGAATGCGTTCGTCGCCTGACCCGGGCACTTTACGGCTGCGGGCGGGCCGCCATGCCCCTGCCCCAGGGGCTGACACCGGAGGCTCTGGGGGTACTGCGCACGGCTTCCCGGGAGGCTGCGGCGCAGAGTCGGCGGGAGACAGGCTGCGGCCACATTCTGCTGGCGCTGACCCGGAGCCGGGACACGGCGGCTTATGAGCTGATGGAGCTGTCCCAGACGGAGCCGGATCTGATTTTCACCAACACACTGGAATATCTCGCCCAGGAAGGCTGCGGCGGAAAGGGAAAAAGGGAGGGAGCAACAACGAAACTTCTGGATCAATTCAGCGAGGATCTGGTGGCCAGAGCCGCCGAAATGGAGCCGGTCATCGGCCGTGACCGGGAGATCGATACGGTCATCGGCATTCTGTGCCGGAAAAACAAGAATAACCCCGCTCTGGTGGGGGAGCCGGGGGTGGGCAAAACCGCCATTGCCGAGGGGCTTGCCCAGCGCATGGCCTATGGCAACGTGCCGCCGCAGCTGAAGCAGAAGCGGCTGATCAGCCTGAATATGGCCAGTCTGGTGGCTGGCACCAAATACCGTGGCGAATTTGAAGAGCGGCTGCGGGATCTTCTGGCGGAAATTCGCCGCAGCGGTGATGTGATTTTGTTTGTGGATGAAATGCACACCATCGTGGGGGCCGGGGCGGCGGAGGGGGCCATTGACGCGGCCAACATCTTTAAGCCCGCGCTGGGACGCGGCGAGGTGCAGATGCTGGGGGCGACCACCCTGACGGAATACCGCAAATACATCGAAAAGGATCCGGCGCTGGAACGCCGCTTCCGGCCGGTGCGGGTGGAGGAGCCGTCCCACGAGGCTACACTGGCCATTTTGCGGGCACTGAAGCCGGGGCTGGAGCGACATCACCAGATCCGCATTTCGGAGGAGGCCATGAAGGAGGCCGTCCGCCTGTCGGCACGGTATCTGCCGGAGCTTTTTCTGCCGGATAAGGCTATCGACCTGCTGGACGAGGGTGCGTCCCACGCCCGGATGGAGGAGCTGCGCCCCAATCGATCCGGCCAACGCAAGGAGCTGGAGCAGCAGCTGCAGGACGCGGTGCGGGAAAACGAATTTGAGCGTGCCGCCATTTTGCGTGACCGGCTCCAGAAGCTGGGCGCCCGCGCGCCGGAGCTGCGCCGCAGCCGTGGGGTGACGGGGATGGATGTGGCGTGGGCGGTGTCGGAGCGCACGGGCATTCCCGTAGGCCGCCTGACGGCCGGTGAGCGGGAGCGGCTGCTGCAGCTGGAAAGCCTGCTGTCCGGCCACGTTATGGGGCAGCCGCAGGCGGTGCATACGGTGGCGGAAGCGGTGCGCCGGGGCTTTTCCGGCCTGCGGGATGAGAACCGTCCCGTGGCCTGTCTGCTGTTCGCCGGGCCCACGGGTGTGGGAAAAACGGAGCTGTGCCGGGCGCTGGCGGAGGAAGTCTACGGCAGCCGGGAGGCCATGATCCGGCTGGATATGACGGAATATATGGAAAAGCAGTCCGTCTCCCGCCTGATCGGCGCGGCACCGGGCTATGTGGGCTATGAGGAGGGCGGTAAGCTGACCGAGGCTGTGCGCCGCAGGCCTTACTGTCTGGTGCTGTTCGATGAGCTGGAAAAGGCACACCCGGATATTTCCGGTATTCTGCTGCAAATCATGGAGGAGGGGGTGTTGACCGACTCCACCGGCCGCCGGGTCAGCATGAAAAATGCCATTGTGGTCATGACCTGCAATGTCGGTGCGCAGCAGCCCGGCGATGGGCTGGGCTTTGCCCCGGCGGGGCATGCCGACGGCACGCAGCAGGCCCTTCGCCAGAGCTTTACGCCGGAATTTCTGGGACGGCTGGATGGCGTGGTGCAGTTCGCCCCCCTGGGGGAGGACACCGCCCGGGAAATCGCCGCGAAATACCTGCTCCAGCTGCGCCGGCGGGCAGAGCTGGCCGGGGTGCAGCTGCAATATCCCCAGACACTGGCGGCGCATCTGGGGAGCCAGAGCCTTGGCCGGGGTGGAGCCCGGCAGCTGCGCCGTCTGGTGCAGGAGCAGCTGGAGGGGCCGCTGGCGGCGCTGCTGCTCCAATCTGCCAGAAAACCGGGGCGCGTGAGTGTGACACTGGGGGAGAAAGGACTGGAGTTCGCCTGTTCCGGCAAACAATAGAACATGTGTTCAAAAATGTGAAATTCGGGGTCGTTTTACAAAATTTTTGGATTTTTCAAAAGAAAAAGGTTGACATTTCTGATGCTGTCGTTGTATACTGAGCTTGCGTGGAGCAAAATGGTAGCAAAGTGGTAATGAAGTGGAGGAGGTGAGGGCCGTGATCGGCAAATATCCCGCGAAAATGGACGATAAGAACCGTCTGTTTGTTCCGGCGAAGCTGCGTCCGGAACTGGGAGAGACCTTCTATGTGACCCTCGGCTTCAACGGCGGGCATAAATGCCTGACCGCCTACACCACCACGGACTGGCAGACACTGGGCGAAAACTACAATCGCCTGCCGCTGGCCCAGCGCTCCGGCCCCACCAGCCTGTTCTTTATCAACGCGGTGGAGTGTACACCGGATAAGCAGTTCCGCTTCACCGTCAGCCAGAACTTAATGGAGTATGCCGGGATCGACCGTGAAGTGATCATTGTCGGCCGGGCCGGTCAGGCGGAGATCTGGGACGCTGCGGAGTATGAAGCCTTCGAGCGGGAGAACCTGACACCGGAGAAACTGCTGGCATCTCTGGAGGCAATCGGCCTATGAGTGAGTTTCATCATGTTTCCGTACTGCTGCGTGAATGCATCGACGGTCTGAATATCCGGCCGGATGGCATTTATGTGGACGGCACACTGGGCGGAGCGGGGCATTCCAGCCACATTGTCCGGCAGCTGACCACGGGCCGTCTCATCGGCATCGATCAGGACGAGGTCGCCCTGGCGGCTGCCCGGGAGCGGCTGATGCCGTGGCAGAACGCGGTGACACTGGTACACGATAATTTTCGCCGGATCGGGCCTGTGCTGCAGGCGCTGGATATTCCGGCTGTGGATGGTATTTTACTGGATCTTGGGGTTTCATCTCCCCAGCTGGACGAGGCGCAGCGGGGATTTTCCTACATGGCGGATGCGCCGCTGGACATGCGCATGGACGGCACCGCCGCCCTGACTGCTGCCGAGGTGGTCAACACATGGCCGCAGGAGCAGCTCAAGCGAATTCTATATGAATACGGTGAAGAGCGCTACGCCCCGCAGATCGCCGCGGCCATCTGCCGCCGCCGGCAGGAGCGTCCCATTGAGACGACACTGGAGCTGGCCCAGATCATCCGCTCGGCTATGCCGCCGGCCGCCCTGCGGGAAAAGCAGCACCCGGCCAAGCGCAGCTTTCAGGCCATCCGCATTGCTGTCAACGATGAGCTGGGGGCGGTGGAGCAGGCCGTACCGGCAGCCATTGAAGCGCTGGCTCCCGGCGGACGGCTGGCCATCATCACCTTCCACTCACTGGAAGACCGAATCGTAAAGAACGCCATGGCGCAGGCCGCCCGGGGCTGCACCTGCCCGCCGGAATTTCCCGTCTGCGTGTGCGGTAACCGGCCGAAAGTCCGGCTGGTGACAAGAAAGCCGATCACGGCTTCACAGGAAGAACTTGACTGCAATCCCAGAGCCCGCAGCGCCAAGCTGCGGGTCTGCGAGAAGCTGTAATATACGAAAGGAAGCGAAGCATATGACCCCACAGCCGGATATTATGTATGTTTCTTACTATACGGCAGGCTCCGCGGCTTACAAGCTGGAGCAAAAGCCGGTCAGGGCCAAGGCCGAACCGGTACATAAGCCCCGCCAGCGGGTCAGACGCAGAACCATCGCGGTGGATCCCGTGGCGCTTTGCGGCATCGTGGCGGCGGTGTGCCTGTTTGTGGCGCTGATTGCCGGTGTCCGGGAATATCGGGATACCCAGCTGCAAAATCAGCAGATGCACAGCTATATGGAGCAGCTGAAAAATGAAAATGCCGCTCTGCAGGAGGTCTATGAAAACAGCTACGACCCTGCGCAGATCCGGGAAATGGCAACGGCCATCGGTATGGTGCCGCAGGAGCAGTTGCAGCATATTTCCGTCCGGGTGGAAGTGCCGCAGCAGGAGCAGCCCCGGCTGAGCTTCTGGGAAAACATCGCCCTGTTTCTGGCGGGCCTGTTCGCATAATTGTCCCACCGGCCAATAGAATAGGAAAGAGGCTGTAATGGGCAGCAAGGGTCTCCCTTGCTGCCCGTTTCTGGCAATTCCGAAGAAAGGCCGGTGGAATATGGCAGGAAAACGGGCAAAAAAGCAGGTTTACACTCGCATCCGCGCCGACAGCGGCCATCACCGCAGGATTCTGCTGCTGATGGCACTGCTGGCAGTGGCGGGATTTTTCCCCACGGCACTGCGGCTGTATGAGCTGATGGTGCTGGATTTTGATTATTACACGGATCTGGCTCTGCGCAATCAGAGCCGTGTCACCGCCGTTGCGGCGCAGCGGGGCAATATATACGATGCCAATGGCACGGTTTTGGCCTGTAACCGCAGCGTTGAAACGGTGTATGTAAGCCCCCGGGAGCTGCGCCGGGCCGGGGTGGATATCGAGACGGTCAGTCAGGCACTGGGGCAGATCCTGTCGCTGGATGCCGAGCGGATCGCGCAGAAGGCGAAAAACACGGCCATGCGCTATGAGCAGATTGCTGCCAATGTGGAAAAACAGACGGCGGATCAGGTCAGGGCCTATATGGAGCGGGAAGGTATATCCGGCATTCATCTGGAGCCGGCGTTGCAGCGGTATTATCCCTGCGGTTCTCTTGCGGCGCAGGTCATCGGTTTTACCAATTCCTCCGGCACCGGCTCAGAGGGAGTGGAGGCGGCCTACAACAGCTATCTTAGCGGCACCGGGGAGAAGGTGGTCACCTCCAAGGGTAACAATGAGATTGACATGCCCTATTCCAACGAGGCCTATGTGGGCGCAAGCCCGGGCTGCGATGTGATTTTGACGCTGGATGCCACGGTGCAGCAGTGTCTGGAAAAGCAGATGGCCGTTGCTGTGGATCGATATGATGTGCAAAACGGTGCCTTCGGTGTGGTGATGGAGGTCAAAACCGGCAAAATTCTGGCCATGGCCACACTGGGAAGCTACGATCCCAACAATTATCTGGAAATTTCCGACACCGACACGGCGCAGACGCTGGAGCGGATGAAGAAAACCTATCTTGCCCTGCAACCGGCCACACAGCCGTATATACAGGCCCGGCAGGCCTACCGGCAGGCCCTGCAATCGGCACAGCTGAAGCAGTGGCGCAACCGGGTCCTGTCGGACGGATATGAGCCGGGCTCCACCTTCAAGGTGCTGACACTGGCGGCGGCGCTGGACTGCGGGGCGGTAACGCTGGACACGGCCTTTCACTGCACGGGCGCGGAAATGATTCCCGGCCGCTCTCAGTTGCTGCACTGCTGGCGCGCGGCGGGGCACGGTTCCCAGAAAACGGCGCAGGCCCTGCAAAATTCCTGCAATATCGCCTTTGCCCACATTGCTTTGAAGCTGGGCGGCCAGCGGTTTTATGACTATATCGAAAAATTTGGCGTTCTGGAAAAAACGGGCATCGATCTGGGCGGCGAGAGCAAGGGTGTTTTTTTCGACCGGGAGCTGATCGTCAACACCCGGAAGTGGGGCACGGCCAGCCTGACCTCCGGCTCCTTCGGCCAGACCTTCAAGCTGACACCGCTGCAGCTGGTGCGGGCCATTTCCGCCGTGGTCAACGGCGGCACACTCATGGAGCCGTACATCGTTTCGCAGGTGCGCAGCGCAAACGGCGATACGTTGCTTTCGCAGGAACCAACGGCGGTGCGGCAGGTGATCTCCGCCGAGACCTCCCAAACCATGTGCCGGCTGCTTCGCTCCGTGGTGCAGGAGGGGACGGCAAAAAATGCCTCCGTTGCCGGATTTTCCATCGGCGGAAAGACGGGAACCAGCGAAAAAATCGACGTTTTTGACGAAAACGGCCAGCGAGTGCAGGATAAAATCGTTTCATTTGTGGGGGTTGCGCCCATGGATGATCCGCGTTATATTGTTCTTGTGGCGCTGGATACCCCCTCCCGCGCCACGGGAATTTACATTTCAGGCGGCGTGATGGCGGCACCCACCGTTGGCGCGGTGATGGCGGATATTCTGCCCTATCTGGGACTGCAGCCCACGGAGGAGGGGACGGAGGCCGCCCTGCGTGGCTGCACCATGCCGGATCTGACGGGAATGACCGCCGTACAGGCCCGGCAGGCCTTGCAGCAGGCGGGGCTTTCCATGAAAGCCGTCGGCACAGCGGATGCGGTGACGGCTCAGTTGCCACAGGCGGGACAGACCCTGCCCGGCGGCAGCGAGGTTCTGGTGTATTTCGGGGACGAAAAGCAGGATTATACCGTGACCGTTCCGGATTTTACCGGCATGACCCGCCAGAAGGCATCCGATGCCGCCGGGCAGCTGGGACTGTACCTGCTGCCCCGGGGCAATCCTGCCGTCGCACACGGCGTTACGGCCACGGCCCAGTCCGTTGCGGCGGGGACGGAGGTTCCCGTGGGAACCACCATAGAAGTAGAATTTACAGATACCGGCGCCCATGATTAGCCGGAGGAGGATAAACATATGAAACTGCAAGATCTGATCCGTTCACTGGAGGTTCTGGAGATCCATGCGGATGTCCAAGCGGAGATCACCGGCTTTACCGCCGATTCCCGGCGTGTGGCTCCGGGCAACGCCTTTGTGGCCGTGACCGGTATGAAAAGCGACGGAAACCGCTTCATCCCCATGGCCATGGAAAAGGGGGCTGCGGTAATCATCACCGCCAAACGGCCCCAGGAGCCGGTGCCTTATGTGCTGGTGCGCCATGACCGGCGGGCACTGGCCCGGTGCGCGGGCGCGTGGTACGGCGACCCTTCCCGGGACCTTGTGATGATCGGTGTGACCGGCACCAATGGCAAAACATCCGTGACATGGCTGCTCAGTCAGGTGCTGCGCCAGACGCTCCATGCCCGTGTGGGTCTCGTGGGAACCATGGAAAATCATATTGGAGACGTAGTGGAGGAAGCCCAGCGCACCACCCCGGAAAGTGACGAGCTGCAGCATCTGTTTGCCCGGATGCGGGATGCCGGCTGCACCCACTGCGTGATGGAGGTTTCCTCCCATGCCATGGCACTGGATCGGGTGGAGGGTGTTCGTTTCCATGTGGCGGCCTTTACCAATCTGACGGAGGATCATCTGGATCTGCATGGCACCATGGAAGAATACTGCGAGGCCAAGGCGGAGCTGTTCCGCCGGTGTGATCTGGCGGTGCTGAACCGGGATGACGCGTGGTACGACCGTTTCGCGGCGGCGGCCACCTGCCCAACGCTGACCACCTCGGCCAGAGGCGAGGCGGGCCTGCGGGCGGAGGATATTCACATGATGTCCGACGGCATCCGCTTTACCGCCGTGTGCGGCCAACAGCGGGTTCCTGTCCGGGTGCCCATTCCCGGCCGGTTTACGGTTTACAATACCCTTACGGTGCTGGGCATTGCCCTGCAGCTGGGCATTTCTCTGCCGGAATGCGCCCGGGTTCTGGAGACGGTGCAGGGGGTGAAGGGGCGCATTGAGGTGGTACCCACACCCGGCCGGGATTTCACTGTGCTTATTGACTATGCCCACACGCCGGATGGGCTGGAAAATGTGCTGCGCTCCGTGCGGGATTTCTGCCGGGGCAGACTGATCGCCGTGTTCGGCTGCGGCGGTGACCGGGATCCCATCAAGCGACCCATTATGGGCAAAATCGGGGTGGAGCTGTCGGATCTGGCCGTGATCACCTCTGACAACCCCAGAACGGAAGACCCCATGGCCATCATCGCGGACATCGAAGCGGGAGCGGCACAGGCGGGCAAAAATTACAAAATCATGGAAAATCGTGTTGCCGCCATCGCCTATGCCATGGACATTGCGGAAAAAGATGATATAATAGTGCTGGCCGGAAAGGGCCACGAGACGTATCAGGAGATCATGGGTGTCAAGCACCATCTCGATGAGCGGGAGATCGTGGCGGCACATCTGGCGGAAATGAGGTAAACAAATGGGAACGATCACCCTGCGTCAGGCCGCACAGTGGTGCGGTGGCCACGTCGATGAAAAATATGCCGATGTCAGTTTCTGCGGCGCGTCCAATGACACCCGCACCCTGCTGCCCGGGCAGCTGTTTGTGGCGCTCAAAGCCCTGCGGGACGGCCACGACTTTATCCCTGCCGCACTGGAAAAGGGTGCCGCGGCGGTGCTGTGTACCCATGCCGATGGGGATTATCCCGCCATTGTGGTGGAGGATACCCGCATTGCGCTGGGCGATATTGCCCGGCAGGAGCGTCAGCGCCTTGGCATGAAGGTGGTGGGCATCACCGGCTCCGTGGGCAAGAGTACCACGAAGGAAATGATCGCCTGCGTGCTGGAGGGGAGCTTTTCCGTCAGCAAGACCCCGGCCAATCACAACAATGACATCGGCATGCCCCTTGCGGTGCTGGGAATGCCGGAAGACACCGATGTGGCGGTGCTGGAAATGGGCATGAACCATTTCCGGGAGATCGCCTACCTGACGGCGATTGCCAGACCGGATGTGGCGGTGATTTTGAACATCGGCACCATGCACATTGAGCATCTTGGCTCACAGGAGGGTATTCTGCGGGCAAAGCTGGAAATTCTGGAGGGCATGGGCCCCGATGGCCGGGTACTGCTCAACGGAGATGACAGACTTCTGTGGAATTATGCCCGCACCGCGAATGTCAGCATATTGTGCTTCGGCAGCAGCAATGACAGCTGCCAGGTGCGTGCCACACAGATCCGGGAGGAAGACGGCAGTTTGAGCATGACCGTGCATCACAGCGGCGGCTCCTTCCGGGTGTGCCTGCCGCTGGAGGGGGCGCACTATGTGTCCGATGCCCTGGCGGCGGTCAGCGTGGGCCTTACCATGGGTGTCGCGCCGGAACAGATCGCCGCCCGGCTGGCTTCCTTCCGCAACATGGAGGGGCGGCAGGAGATTTTCGAGGCAAAGGGCTGCACTATTATCAAAGACTGCTATAACGCCGGCCCCGAGTCCATGGCGGCGGCGCTGAATGTGCTGGGCAACCGCCCCGGGCGGCATATCGCCGTGCTGGGAGACATGCTGGAGCTGGGCACCTGCACCCAGGCGGAGCATTACCGGGTCGGACGCATTGCGGCGGAGAAGGCGCAGCTTGTGCTGGCCTATGGGCCGAACGCGGACCGGGTGGTCAGCGGTGCCCTGACAGGCGGCATGAGCCCGGCGCAGGCCCGGGCCTTTACCGACCGGGACCAGATGGCCGCAACCCTTTTGAGCCTGTGCCGCAGCGGCGATGTGATTTTGTTCAAGGGCAGCCACGGCATGAAAATGGAACTGGTTCTCGAACGGTTCCTGAAGGAAGAAAGATAGAAGGAGAAATAATCCCATGACGAGCATCATCATTACGGCGCTGGTTTCCGGCGCGTTGTCTGGCGGGATCGGCTATTTTCTGATTCCCTTTCTGCGGGCCATGAAGGCGGGGCAGTCCATCCGGGAAGTCGGCCCCACCTGGCACAACTACAAGGCCGGTACCCCCATGATGGGCGGCATCATGTTCATTGCGGCGGCGGTGCTGTGCCTGCTGTTCCATATTCCCACCATGCAGGATCACGCCGTGTTCTATGTGCTGGTTCTTGCGCTGTGCTTCGGCCTTGTGGGCTTTGCCGATGATTTTACGAAAATGCGCTTCAAGCGCAATCTGGGCCTGACTTCTCTGCAAAAAATGCTACTGCAAATGGCGGTGTCTGCCATTTATCTGTATCTGCTTTACAGCAAGGGAGTCATGACCAGCGACCTTTACATTCCCTTTGTGGATATTGTGGTGCCGGTGCACCCGATCGTGTACATTTTCTTTGCCATGTTCGTTATGGTCGGAACGGTCAATTCCGTCAATCTGACCGATGGGGTGGACGGCCTTTCCTCCTCCGTGACACTGCCGGTGATGGTGTTCTTTACTGCGGCCGCTTACTGCACGGGCAAGAAGGAGCTGGCACTGCTGCCGGCGTGCCTCGTGGGCGGCCTGATCGCCTACCTGTTCTACAACTGGCATCCGGCCAAGGTTTTTATGGGCGATACCGGTTCGCTGTTCCTTGGCGGCGTGGTGTGCGGCATGGCCTTTGCGCTGGATATGCCACTGATTTTGATTCTCGTGGGTTTTGTCTATATCTGTGAGACCCTGTCCGTCATCATGCAGGTGACGTATTTCAAGCTGACCCATGGAAAGCGGATCTTCAAAATGTCTCCCATCCACCACCACTTTGAGCTGTGCGGCTGGAAAGAGGAGAAAATCGTGATCGTGTTCACATCCGTGAGCATCGTGATGTGTATTCTGGCCTGGTTCGGGATTTCAGGCCGTATCTGAGCAGCGAAAGGAGACCTGTATGGCATCACGGCGTGCTGTGTATGCCAAAGAGGACCGCCGGAGGCGTATGCGTCCGGTGCAGACGATCGACACACCCTTCTTGGTTCTGGTGCTGGTGCTGCTGGCCGTGGGGCTGACCATGCTCTATTCCGCCAGCTACGCTCAGAGCCAGTTTGACACCGGCTATGCCGATTCGACCCGCTATCTGAAAAAGCAGGCCATCTGCGCCGCCATCGGGCTGCTGGCCATGGTGGTGTGCAGCCGTGTCCCCACGGCACTGTGGAGCCGTCTTGCGTGGCCAATCTACACGGTCAGCATTGTGCTGCTGCTTCTGGTGCTGGTGGTGGGGGAGACGGTCAATGGTGCGAAACGGTGGATCAATCTGGCCGGTATCCAGTTCCAGCCATCGGAAATCGCCAAATTCGCCATGATCACCCTGCTGGCCCGGCTGACATGCAGCTACGGCACGGATGCCAGGCGCTTTCGCTACGGGGTGCTGGGCTTCGGGCTGGCCATGCTGGGCATTCTGGTGCCGCTGGCGCTGGAACGGCATCTGTCCGCCATTTTGCTGATGGGCATGGTGGGCGTGGCCATGATGTATGTGGCCGGGACGGCCGTGGGCTACCTCGCCGCCGGAGCGGCGGGAGCGGCACTTTTTGTGCTGGTGTACATCACCTTTATGGGCTATGCCGGTGACCGGGTCACGGCCT
>CAZMBL010000033.1:0-19139 GCA_964564605.1 uncultured Oscillospiraceae bacterium | reverse complement strand
TCAAGGGCGGCATGACCAACTGCCAGGCCGAGATGAAGAAGGCTGTCGAGTGCGGTTACTGGAACCTGTTCCGCTTCGATCCTTCCAAGGAAACCGGCAAGTTCCAGCTTGACAGCAAAACCCCGAAGGACGGCTATCAGGAGTTCCTGATGAACGAAGCACGTTACTCCCGTCTGACCCGTGAATTCCCCGAGCGGGCCACGGAGCTGTTCGCCAGAAACGAAGCTGCTGCCAAGGAGCGTTGGGAGCATCTGAACAAGCTGGTCGCCATGTATCAGGACTAAGCATTCTGCCCCTTTTATCCAACCCGCCCCCGATTTCGGGGGCGGGTTTTGCTGTGCGTACAGGTGAAAAATTGTAGTCAACTGTAGGCCAAATGTCCGCAGATTTTGTGAAGAATTACAAAAAAGACATATATGCAGAAAAATTAGTGACAAATTGTCTCTTTTGTGTTATGATGCCACAAGAAAAGGGGGATCGCCATGAACTTCTGGCAAATGATATGCGCCCTTTTGGACAGCCGGTGCGAAAGACCGGCCATGTATGGGCCTTACCATTTTTTTTGTTTACTGCTGACGGCTGCCCTGACGGTGCTGGCCGTCCACTTGGGTCGGCGCCACGATGCAAAGCAGGTAAACCGTGTCCTGCTGGCCACTGCGGTGCTTGTAATTCTGCTGGAGATTTACAAGCAGTTCAACTACACCTTCGGTAACGGTTTGCAGCAGCCCCACTTCCAGTGGTATGCCTTTCCGTTCCAGTTCTGCTCCACACCCATGTATGTGGGTCTGCTGGCGGCACTGCTGCGCCGGGGACGGGTGCATGACTGCCTTTGCGCCTATCTGTGTACCTATGCCGTTTTTGCGGGGGCGAGCGTCATGCTTTATCCCAACACGGTGTTTATCGACATCGCTGGCATCAATATCCAGACCATGGTCTGTCACGGTTCCATGGTGGTCATTGGTGCGTATCTTCTGGCCAGCGGCCATGTGCGACTGGAACGAAAGACACTTTTGCGGGCGGTGCCGGTGTTTGCTGTCTGTGTCTGCGTGGCGCTGGAACTCAACGAGCTGGCGCACAGGGCTGGAATTGCGGATTTTAACATGTTCTTCATCAGCCCCTATGAAATCTGCACTCTGCCGGTGTACAGTCTGGTGCATAATGCGTTGCCGTTCCCGGTGAATATCCTTTTGTATGTGCTGGGCTTTACGGTAGCGGCCGGAATTATACTTATGCTGGCGGCGCTCATCCGCCGCGCGGCTGTCGGCCTGCGGCAGAAAAGCAATTAAATTACCATATTCCACAGGCTCCGGTCACCGGGGCCTGTTTTTTGAGAAAAATGAAAATAGCGGTTGCACCGGGGCAATAATTGTGTTAAACTGCTAAAAACAGGAGGCGTTATATGGGACAGAAAATCAAATATTTTGTGCAGAAATACAGGGAAATCCTGCTCTATCTCATTTTTGGCGGACTGACAACGGTGGTCAGCTACCTTGTGTATCTGCCGTGCTATAATCTCTGTGGTTGCACAGCTGCTTTGAGCAATGCTCTTTCTTGGGTCGCGTCGGTGGCTTTTGCTTTTGTGACCAATAAGCCCTTTGTGTTCAAAAGCCGGGACTGGTCTGCCGGAACTGTGCTGCCGGAGCTGGCGAAATTTGTGGGGGCCCGGGTCGGATCCGGCTTTGCGGAGACGGGGCTGCTGCTGATTTTTGTGGATCTGCTCCACTTCAACGGCAATGTCTGTAAAATTGCCACCAGTGTGCTGGTGGTGGTGCTCAATTATGTGGCCAGCAAGCTGCTGGTGTTTAAGAATAAGGGGTAATTGCGTGCTTCTTCTGGTAATTTATGTCGTTTTCATTTCTCTTGGCCTGCCGGACTCTCTGTTTGGTGTGGCGTGGCCTGTGGTGCATCTGGAGTTCGGTCAGCCGGAGAGTCTGGCATCGGTGTACAGCATCATCATCGGTGTCTGCACCGGCGGTGTCAGCTTTCTGTCCGGTAAATTCATCCGACGTTTCGGAACCGGCAGGGTCACACTTTTTTCCACACTTCTGACGGTTGTCGGCATGGTGGGCATCAGTTTCGCCCCGAATATCTGGGTGATGATGCTCTTTTCCATTGTGATGGGCTACGGGGCCGGTGCCATCGATACGGGGCTGAACAGCTATGTTTCGCTGCATTATCAGGCACGGCATATGAACTGGCTGCACTGCTTCTGGGGAGTTGGCGTGACACTCAGCCCCATGATCATGTCCGCTTTCCTCGGCGGCGGCACCGGTGCGTGGCGCTGGGGCTACCGCACGGTGGCGGCCATACAGCTGGCCATTGCCATGCTGGTGCTGTTTACCCTGAAAAAATGGCAGCCTGAGCGGCAAAGTGTCCGGCAGCAGAAGCAGCATCTGCCGGAAAAAACCATGTCCCAGCTGCTTCGCCGTCGGGGCGTGATTTGCAGCATTCTGTCTTTGGGCCTTTACTGCACGGCAGAGTCCCTGCTTGGCACATGGGGCGCCAGCTACGCGGTTCATATGTTTGCCATGGAGCCGGAGGCTGCGGCTCAGTGGGTATCGCTGTACTACTGCGGCATTATGGTCGGGCGTGTGGTATCCGGCTTTGCCTCCGCCCGGCTGGATGATAATGCCCTGCTCCGCATTGGGGTTATCACGGCAGTGGCCGGCACGGTGGTACTGTCGCTGCCGCTGGGAAGTATGTCTCTTTGCGGACTGTTTCTCATCGGCGTGGGCTTTGGTCCCATTTTCCCCGGGGTGCTGCACGCCGTGCCCGCCCGGTTTGGTGCGGATTACGCGGCAGATATTACCGGCTTCCATATGGGTGGGGCCTATGCCGTTGGCTATGTACTGCAGCTGCTTTTTGGCCTGCTGGCCACTTCGGTAGGCTTTTTCCTGACACCGCCGGCGCTTTTGCTGCTGTGCGGCGGCGTATTTATCCTTAACGGCGTGGTACTGCGGCAGCTATCCGGCGAAAAGCGGACTTTTGTCGAACGCTGAACCGGTTCTGCCACACTTTTTCGGAAAAGTTCACAGAAATTTCCGGATTTATCCGGCAGATATGCTATGATAAATAAAGAATCGGAAAGCAGGGGAGCGCTATGGCTTTTATTGAGTTTGAAAATGTGGGAAAGGTGTACGAAATGGGGCAGGTTCAGATCCATGCCCTCCATGATGCATCCTTTTGTGTGGAAAAAGGGGAGCTGGTGGTCATTGTCGGCCCATCTGGCGCCGGAAAAACCACCCTTTTGAACATTCTTGGCGGCATGGATGATCTGTCCACCGGTAGGGTTTTGCTCGATGGCCGTGAGATTTCCGGCATGAACCGGCGGCAGCTGACGGACTACCGGCGGGAAGACGTGGGTTTCGTCTTCCAGTTTTACAATCTTGTGGGCAATCTGACGGCGCTGGAAAATGTGGAGCTGGCCAATCAGATCAGCCGCCACCCCCTCGATGCCCGTCGGGTGCTGGCGGATGTGGGTCTGGCCGAGCGGATGAACAATTTCCCCAGCCAGCTTTCCGGCGGTGAGCAGCAGCGGGTGGCTATTGCCCGGGCCCTTGCCAAAAATCCCAAGCTGCTGCTGTGCGATGAGCCCACCGGCGCGCTGGATTATCAGACCGGCAAGGCGATTTTGCAGCTTTTGCAGGAAACCGGCCGCAAAACCGGCATGACCGTGATCATCATCACCCACAACAGCGCCCTGACGGCGATGGCCGACCGGGTCATCCAGGTGCGCAACGGCACCGTCCGTTCCGTCACCGTTAATGAAACGCCGCAGGACATCGGGCAGATCGAGTGGTAATATGAAGCAGAAAGCAATGGGAAAAAACGTCCTGCGCACCGTCAGGACATCTCTGGGGCGATATCTGGCCATTGTGTCCATTATCGCGCTGGGCGCGGCCATGTTCGTCGGACTGGTCACGACAAAATCCGACATGGTCGCAACAGGGCAGGATTATCTGAACCGGCAGAATATGTATCATCTTCGCCTGCTCAGCACCTACGGCTGGAACAGGGAGCAGGTGAGCGATGCCGCCGGCCTGCCGGGCATTGCCGATGCGGAGGGCTGCATCGGCTTTGATGCCGTTTCCCGCTTTGGGGAGAGCGAGACGGACTCCGTCTATAAAATTCACTCCATTCCCCAGCGGATCACCCGGCCCTATCTGCTGGGGGGCAGAATGCCCCAGAGCCCGGATGAATGCCTGATTGATGGCCAGGGGCGGGACGATTCGGTTCTTGGCACCATGTTCACCATAACTGCTGAAAATGACGATGCCACGCTGGATATGCTCACCACGACTACATTCCGTGTGGTGGGTTATGTCAGTACACCGCTTTACATGGATATCTCCCGGGGTGGCACCAGCATCGGCAACGGAACCGTTGGCGGTTATGTGTATCTGCCAAGCTCAGCCTTCACAGTGGATTACTACACGGAGATCGCCGTGACCATGGAGGGCAGCTATACCATCTATACGGAAGAATTTGATCAGGCCATGGCAAACCTTGCCGATGCGCTGGAACCGGAGGTCACACTGCTTGCGGCAAACCGGTTTGCCGAGGTGAAGGCAGAGGCGGAGCGGGAATACGCAGATGGCCTGCAAAGCTATCAGCAGGGGCTGAGCGAATACATAGCGGGCCGCAGCGAAGCCATGCAAAAGCTGGCTGAAGCAAAAAAAGAGCTGGACGAGGGGCAATCCCAGATTTCTGCGAACCGGGAGCAGCTTCTGCAGGCGCTGGAACAGCTGCAACAGGGGCAACAGGAGTTGGATGAACAGTCCGCGCAGCTTTCCGCCGCCCGTCAGGAGCTGCTGGACGGCAAAGCGGAGGCATATGCCCAGCTGGCCGAGGCATATGCGCAGCTGATGGAAAACTACAAATCGGTCAACGATGGCCTCAAGCAGATCAGCGACAATCTGCCTGCCCTGGAGGACGGCATCGCCCAGATCGAGGACGGCCTTACCCAGATCGAGGATGGCCTTTCCAAGCTGGAGCTGGCCATGACCCTCAAGCAGGTGCAGATCAAAACGCTGGAACGGTCCCTGCAGGTGGCCAACGCCGCGCCTGTGGTGGATCAGGCGCTGCTGGTGCAGCTGCAAGGTCAGCTGGAGCAGGCCCGGCAGGAGCAGCTGGAATATGAAGCGCAGAAGCAGCAGGCACTCGACTCCCGGCAGCAGCTTACACAGCAGCTGGAGCAGCTCCGGCAGCAGCGTTCGGAGATTTATCAGACCCGTGAGACTCTGACAGATGCCAAACAGAGCATCGAACTGGGCTTTCTGGAGGTGCAGAACAACCAGACCCAGCTAGATAACCGTTTCGCCGCCGCACAGGCCCAGATCGAATCGGGTCTGTTCCAACTCGAGCAGGCACAGAAGCAGCTCGATGACGGCCGGGCCGAAGCGGAAGACGGTATGGCGCAGCTGGAACAGGCCCAGCAGGAGCTGGACGAGGGATACGCATCCTACGAGCAGGGCAGAGCGGAAACCCTTTCCCGGCTGGAGCAGGTCAGCCGGGAGCTGGACGAGGCCGCCGCCGCGCTGAACGATGCAAGATCGCAGATCGACACCATGGAAGAGCCTGCGGTTTATATTCTCGACAGAAATACCAACGCCGGATATCTTGCGCTGGACAGCAATTCCGACATTGTGGCGGGAGTTGCCCGGGTTTTCCCGGCATTTTTCCTGCTGGTGGCGGCGCTGGTGTGCATTACCACCATGACCCGCATGGTGGAGGAGGAGCGTACCCAGATCGGCACCCTCAAGGCGCTGGGCTACAGTAATGCCGCCATCATCCGAAAATACACCCTTTATGCCGGTTCCGCCGCCGTGCTGGGCTGCGGTCTTGGCGTGCTTGTGGGCAGCGCGGTGTTTCCCATAATTTTGTGGCAGGCCTATGGTATCATTCTCAATATCCAACCGCATATTCTGCTGCATATCAACTGGCCCCTGTGTCTGGCAGTGGTGGGTATTTACACCGCTGTGACGCTGATCGTCACATGGTACTGCTGCCGCCGCTCTCTGCGGGAGGTAGCAGCCGAGCTGATCCGCCCCAAGGCACCTGCATCCGGCCGGAAAATTCTGCTGGAATATCTGCCGTTCTGGAATAAAATCGGTTTTCTCAACAAGGTAATGCTGCGCAATGTCTTCCGCTACCGCCAGCGGATGCTGATGATGCTCATCGGCATCGGCGGCTGTACGGCGCTGCTGTTGACAGGCTTCGGCCTGCGCGACTCCATTTCAAATCTTGTGACGGATCAGTTTGAAAACGTGACAACCAACGATCTGACCGTCTATTTTTCCGATGGCCTGTCGCCCGCGCAGCAGCAAACCTTCCGACAGCAGGTGCAGGGTGAAGCGGCCGATGTACTGTTTTTATATCAGACCAGTGCCGATGTTTCCTTTGACGGTAGAAGTAAGGAGATCTATCTGGTCTGCGGGGACGAGACGATCAAAAATTTCATGCATTTTACCCAGGACGGTCAGGCTCTTGGTATGCCCGGGGTCGGTGAAGCGTTCCTGTCCATCGGTGTGGCGGAAAATCTTGGAGTATCCACCGGTGACACTGTCACGCTGACGGACGCGGATATGCGCGAGCTGACGGTTCGAGTTGCCGGAATTTATCACAACAGTGTCTATAATTATGCCATTGTGACACCGGATACACTGCGCCTGCAGTGGGGAAGCGTACCGGAAGATCAGATGGCCTTTCTGGCCGTGCGGGACTACTGTGATGTCCACCGGCTGGGCGCGAAGATCATGACTATGGAAAGCGTGATGAATGTGGTCATTACCGCCGATATTGCCGAGCAGGTGGACTCCATGCTGGGCGCACTGGATATGATCGTGATCACCGTGGTGATCTGCGCCGGTGCGCTGGCCATGATCGTGCTGTATAACCTGACCAATATCAATATCACTGAGCGCATCCGGGAAATTGCCACCATCAAGGTGCTGGGCTTCCACGCATGGGAGACCGCTGCCTATGTGTTCAAGGAAAACCTGCTTCTGAGCGGCATGGGTGTACTGGTAGGTCTGGCAGGTGGCTGGGGACTTCTCAGCTTTGTCATGCATGAGATTCGGGTGGATATGGTCTGGTTTGTGCCCACACTCAAGCTGCCGTCCATTGTATTGGGTGTGGTGCTGACCATGGTGGCAGCCTGTCTGGTGGACTTCCTGCTGTATTTCAAGCTGGAACGGATCAATATGGCCGAAGCATTGAAATCTGTAGAATAAAAAATGTCCGGCGAAGCCAGAAAGCTTCGCCGGATTTCTTCTTTATTCGCTTAGCATTTGCTTGAGAAAGACAATGGCTTCTCTGTATCCTGCAAGACCGTGTCCCATGATGGTCTTACGGCAGGCCAGGCGCGCGTAGCTTACCTGCCGAAAATCCTCCCGGGTGGACACATCGGAAATGTGTACCTCCACAGCAGGCAGCCCCACCGCCTTCAGCGCATCCAGAATGGCGATGCTGGTATGTGTATAGGCCGCCGGATTGATCACAATGCCGTCATAAACGCCAAGCGCCTGTTGGATTTTGTCCACCAGATCTCCCTCGTGGTTGCTCTGATACTGGTCAATGGTGATGTTTTCTTCCCGGGCCGTCTGCTCCAGAAGCTCCAGCAGGTGAGAAAAGCTCTGCCAGCCGTAAATATCCGGCTCCCGGATGCCCAGCATGTTGATATTCGGGCCGTTGAGCACCAGAATTTTCATTGCAATCCCTCCATAATGGCCGATACGGCCTGTTCCGGCGTACCGCAATTTTCAGCCGTTCGGTCGCAGAAGGCTTCATACAGTGCCGCCCGCTGCCGATACAGCTGCTGCGGCGATACCGCCTGCGAAATCGGTCGTCCGGCCGTGGGCAGATGCTCTATGGGGCGCTGCAGCCAGATGATCTGCCCGTTCTGATGCAGGTGGGCATAGTTTTCCGGTCGGGTGACACAGCCGCCACCGGTTGCGATCACCAGTCCAGACTGCTTTCCCAGCTGCGCCAGCGCCTGCGTTTCCAGACGGCGGAAGGCTTCCTCGCCCTCCTGCGCAATGATTTGCGCCGGTGCTTTTCCGGAAAGCTGAGAAACAAGCGTATCACTGTCGGCAAACTCTTTCCTGGTCTTTTCAGCCAGAAGCTGCCCAATGGTGGATTTTCCGCTGCCGGGCATACCGATCAGGATGATATTTTCCATTTCCCGGCGCAGAAGATCGTGGATTTTGCCGATTTTTTCTTCCTCCACGTCGATATTGAGGAATAGCGCGGCGCTTTGCGCCGCCTGCGCCACCAGCATCCACAGTCCGTTGCAGGCGGTGATGCCGCAAAGCTGGGCCTGCTGCAAAAGCCGGGTGTTGGCCGGATTGTAGATCACATCCAGCACCCCTTCCGGATTTGTAAAGGCTGCCAATGACACAGGCGCGCCGTCACAGTCCGGATACATGCCCACCGGCGTGGTGTTGACGATTACGGCGGCATCGCTGTGCCGGTCAAGGTTACCATAGTGATTTTCGCCGCTCCGGGAGATGACGATCACCTGTGCGCCGCTTTTTTTTAGTACCGCCTGAGCCGTGGCGGAAGCGCCGCCGCTGCCCAGCACCAGACACTTTTTCCCCTCAACACAAAGTCCGCTTCGGCTGAGCAGGGAGGAAAAGCCATAATAATCCGTATTGTAGCCGATCAGGCGGCCATCCCGGCGGACAATGGTATTGACGGCCCCCACCAGACGGGCGGTTTCACTCAGTTCATCGAGAAAGGGGATGACCGTTTTCTTGTAAGGAATGGTCACATTCAGTCCGGAAAAATCGCCGTTGCGGAGAAAATCGCCCACCTGCTCCGGTTCCTTTTCCATCAGATCGTAGCTGTATTCTCCGAGAAAGCTGTGAATGCGCGGGGAATAGCTGTGTCCCAGCTTTCTTCCCAGCAGGCCGCATTTCATGCTAAACCACCTCGCTGTAGCTGCCCAGATACCGGAATTCCTCGCAAAGCTCGTCCAGCTCGCACATCAGCTGCACATATTCGGCGGAATAGATGGAGGTATCCAGGTCAAAATAGAACATGAACTCAAATTCCCGCTCCGGAATGGGACGTGATTCCAGCTTCGTTACATTGATGCCCAGCGTATAGAGCCGTGCCAGCACCTTGTACAGGGCACCGGGGCGGTGATTGAGGATCATCATGATGCTGGTCTTGTCCGCACCGGGGTAAATTTCCAGATTTTTGCTGATGCAGATGAAACGGGTGCGATTGTTACCCTCGTCCTGCACGGAGGTGGCCAGCGTGGTCAGGCCATACAATTCGCTGCAGCCCCGCCCGGCCAGTGCGGCCACATCCGTCCGGCCGGAGGAAGAGACCATACTGGCGGCAACCGCCGTATTTTCCACGGGAATGACCCGGGCATCCGGCATGGTTTTCAGAAAATCGGTACACTGGCTGATCGCCTGCTCATGGGAGTAGATTTCCCGGATGTTTTCCGTTTTAGCACCGGGATTGGCCAGAAGATTGTGGTCGATCTTGAGCCGCACGGTGCGCACAATGGAGAAATTGTGGCGGATCATCAGATCATACACCTTTTTTACGGAACCGGCAGTGGAATTTTCGATGGGCAGAACGCCATATTGGCAAAGTCCCTGCTCAATTGCGCTGAATACACCCTCAAAATTCCGGAAAAACATTACAAATGGGTCGTGAAAAATCTTTTCACAGGCCAGCTGACTGTTGGCACCCTCCATGCCCTGACAGGCGACGGTGGGGGACTGGGGGAACAGATGCGGCGTTGTGGCGATGGCATTGGTGATCCGGTCATAAAGCGGACTGCGGACACCGGCCCGGCGGCTCTGATAGCTGCGGCTCAGTTCAAACAGCATCGAATACAGCACGCGGGTATAGTTTTCCATATCCGGCCCGGCCTTTTGTGCCACGGTGCGCAGCTTTTCCCGCTCCCGGGCGGGGACGAGAATGGGCATGTCATGCTCCATTTTGTAATCGGCGATTTGCGCCGCAATGTCCATGCGTCTGGCAAAGAGACGGACAAGCTCATCGTCCACTTTGTCAATTTCCTGACGCAATTGTGAAAGCTCCATTTGTTTTTCCTCCTGTGTTACCGAACCTGTGTATTTCCGAGAATCAGATCATAAATGGCAATGGCGGCGGCAGCCTCCACCACCGGTACGGCCCGGGGCGCAATGCAGGGGTCATGCCGCCCCGCAATGCAAAGCTCCGATATTTCTCCCGTGCGATAATTGGCGGTCTGCTGGGGCATGGCGATGGAGGGGGTGGGCTTGAAAGCTACCCGGAACAGCACCGGCATGCCGTCTGTGATACCGCCCAGAATGCCACCGCAGTGATTGGTGGCGGTGGCAAGATTCGCGCCGCTGTGAATAAAGGGGTCATTGCAGTGGCTGCCGGTGCGTTCGGCCACGGCAAAACCGAGACCAAACTCCACACCCTTGACAGCCGGGATACCGTAAACGATCTGGGCGATTTTACTCTCCACACCGCCGAACATGGGCTCGCCCAGCCCGGCTGGCAGACCCGTGACACGGCACTCAATCACACCGCCGACACTGTCACCCTGCTGTGCGGCCTGCGCGATTCGCCTGCGCATTTTTTCGCCGGCTTCCTTGTCCAGTGTGGGAAAATCGGGGCAAAGGGATACCGGCGCGGCATCCACAGGGTCAAAGGGCGTGTCCGTCAGCTCCATGATCCGGGCGATATGGGCGTTTACTTCGATACCCTGCTTGTGCAGCCATTGCAGACACAGCCCGCCGGCAATGCACAGCGGCGCCGTCAGCCTGCCGGAAAAGTGACCGCCGCCGGCTCTGTCCTGAAAGCCGCCGTATTTGATCTGCGCGGTGTAATCGGCGTGGCCAGGGCGTGGGCAGTCGAAAAAAGCGGCATAATCAGCAGAACGGGTATTTTTGTTATGGATGATGGCGGCAATGGGTGCGCCGCAGGTGTGACCGTCCAGAATGCCACCGAGAAACTCCGGCCCGTCCGCCTCCGCTCTGGGAGTAGACCATGGACTTTTCCCCGGAGCCCGGCGGGACAGAAACTGCCCCAGCTGTTCAAAATCCACGGAAAGTCCAGCCGGTATACAGTCGAGAACCATGCCAATGGCTGGACTGTGGGACTGGCCAAAAATGGAAAGTCTGAGATTTTCACCGTAGGTGCTGCTCATAATTGCCTCCCAATCGGCGGTATTCCGCCCAGAATGACGGGTAAGATTTTTCCACACACTGCGCGTCCAAAATGCGCACCGGCTCCCTGCAGACGGTAGCGGCGATGGCGGCGGACATGGCAATGCGGTGATCCCGGCAGCTGTCCACGCAGCCGCCACGCAGACCGGTGCCGAATACCTGCAAGGTATCCTCGGTTGCTTCCGCCCGGCCGCCCAGCTGTTCCAGCAGTGCAATTGTGGCGGCAACACGGTCGCTTTCCTTTGTGCGCAGGCGGCTGATGCCGGTGAAAAGGGCACCGTGCAGTGCGGCGGCCGCAACTGCCAGCACCGGCACAAGATCCGGGATATCCCGGGCACCGATGGTGGGGCAGCCCTGTTGCAGCTGGGGCAGCAGTGCGGTCACAGCGCGGTCACCCTGTGCCGAGTGCTGATTCAGTCCCGTCACCCGCACGCGGTTTCCCAATGCCTGTGCCGCCAGGAAAAAGGCGGCGGCAGACCAGTCGCCCTCCACCCGCAGAACACCGGGGGAGTGGAAAGGGGGTGCATCGAAAAGTCGCAGCGCCTGCTGGGTCATGGTCACATAGGGTTGGGATTGCAAAAGCCCTGTCACGCACACACTGCCGCCGGTCAGAGCCGTGGAAAACAGAAGTCCGGAGATGAACTGGCTGGACACGCCGCCGTCGATCCGGTATTCTCCGGCCCGAAGCTTTCCCGTGCAGCGGATGCTGTTTGCGTCCGGACGGGTCAGGGTACAGCCCATGCGCTCCATCTCCTCCCAAAGGGGAGAAAGGGGGCGCTGGGGGAGCCGGCCTTCCAGCCGGAAGGTGGCATCCATACCAAAAGCGCCCGCAACCGGCAGTAGAAAACGCAGGGTCGAGCCGCTTTCGCCGCAGGGCAGCACCGCCCGTTCCGGGCAGTGTTCAATGGGGAAGACGGTAAAGCCATCGTCCGAGCGGGTGATGGTGGCACCCATGGCACGAAGGCAGTCTGCCGTTGCGTCAATGTCCCGGTTGGACTGGCGGAACAGCAGCTTGGTTGGCCTGTCAGCCAATGCCGCGCAGATCAGCAGGCGATGGGCCTGTGACTTGGAGGCAACGGCGGTCACTTCGCCCTGCAACAGGGCGGGGTAGATGGTGATATCCATATTACAGCCCCTTTTCCAGCAGCTTTTTCAGCTGCGCTGTGGCAACCGGAACAATTCGACAGTTCCCGATCGCCTCTGGTAAGATCAGCCGGACAGTATCACCGGCTCGTTTTTTGTCGGACAGCATCAGCTGTGCCAGTGTTTCCACCGGAAAATCCGTGCCGGTGGGCAGTTGAAACGCCTTTAGAAGAGAAATGATGCGCGGCATATCCCGGCAATCGCAGGCTCGGGCGGCAATGGCCATGCCCGCGGCAACGGCCTGCCCGTGGGACAGGGTGAAATCACTGGCGGTTTCCAGTGCGTGGCCGAAGGTGTGCCCCAGATTCAGCTTCATCCGGGCACCGGTGTCGTATTCGTCCACCGCCACAACATCCCGCTTGAGCTGAACGCAACGGGTGATGACCGCTTCCCGGTCAAATTCGGGTCCGTCCCGCTCCAGCGTGGAAAACAGGGCTTCATCGTATAAAATGCCGTACTTGATGACCTCCGCGCAGCCGTCCCGGAAAATCCGCTCCGGCAGAGTGGTGAGAGTGTCCGTATCGCAGATGACACGGTGCGGCTGGCTGAATACACCGCAAAGATTTTTTCCGGCGGGCAGATCAATGGCCGTTTTTCCGCCAACGGAAGAGTCGACTGCCGCAAGAAGGGTGGTAGGCACCTGCACACAGGGAATGCCCCGCATACAGCACGCTGCCGCGAACCCGGCCACATCCCCCACAACGCCGCCCCCAAGGGCAACGACCCGGTCAGTGCGGGTCAGATGATTTTCCGCCAGAAAATTGACGATTTGCAAAAAGGTTTCCCCGTTTTTGCTGGCCTCTCCGGCGGGAAATACAAACCGGACGCAGCGAAGGCCCGCGTTCTGCAAACTCTTCATCGCCCGCTCGCCATACAGCGGCCAGACATGACTGTCGCTGATGATGGCGGCAGTTTGCGCCCCCGGCTCTGCAACCCATTGGCCCAGATCGTCCAGCAGGCCCGGGCCGATCATCACTTCATAGCTTTTTGAAGCGCAAATCGATACGGTATTCATCCGTCAACCTCCTCCTTGCGTCGTTTTCCCTGCTCCAGAAGGGCGGAAAGCGCCGGCTGATCGCCCCCGGCAATGGCATCCCGGTAGCGCTGCAGCGTATCCATATAACAGTCCAGCTCAAAGAGCATATTGTCCCTGTTTTCCATCATCAGCTGTGCCCACATTTCGGCATTGAGCCAGGCCACCCTCGTCAGATCCCGGTAGCTGCCGGCTGAAAAGCCCTTGTGAGAGGCGGCGGTGGGGGACTGGATGTAGGCGTTGCTCAGCAGATGGGGCATTTGCGATGTGAAGGCGATCATGCGGTCATGCTCCGGCGCGGTTGTAACGCAGAAGCTGCCAAAATTGCAGGGCGCAAGGGCATCCTTCGCCCGCTGCAAAAGGGCCATATCGTCAAATCTGGGGGGAACCAGCACCATGGGAGCCCCCTGAAACAGATTGGAGCGGCTGTATTTGAAGCCGGAAAAATGGGTTCCGGCCATGGGATGGCCGCCCATGAAGGTAAAACCGTAGCGCTGCGCCAGCGCAAAGCAGCTTTCGCAAACCACCCGCTTGGTGCCGCAAAGATCCATCACAAGGGCATCGGCGCGGATGTTGGGCGCAAAGCTTTCCAGCCAGCAAATGCACCCCTGGGGATAAATGGCCAGCAGTACAAGATCACACTGCGCCACATTTTCCCGGGTCAGGGCACCGTGTACGGCACCGGCAAGCTGAGCAAAGGAGAGCATATCCTCGTCCTTTTCACAGGCAAGCACCCGGTGTCCGGCCTTTGCATAGGCCCGGGACATGGAACCGCCGATCAGGCCAAGGCCGAGAATTCCAACGGTCATTGCATGGCCTCCCGCAGGGCGCGGAGCCGGATGATCAGATCATCGAACTGGGCGGGGGTGATGGACTGGGCACCGTCACACAGGGCGTGGCCGGGGTCGTTATGCACCTCTACCATAATACCGTCCGCGCCGCAGGCCACGGCGGCAGCCGCCATGGGAGCCACAAGCGATGCTTTGCCCGTTGCGTGGCTTGGATCCACCACCACCGGCAGGTGGCTGAGTTGATGCAACACCGGCACGGCGGAAAGATCCAGCGTGTTGCGGGTATAAGTCTCGAAGGTGCGAATGCCCCGCTCGCACAGTATCACATTTTCGTTGCCCTCGCTCATGATATACTCGGCGCTCATCAAAAGCTCCTGCAATGTGTTGGCAAGTCCCCGTTTGAGCAGCACCGGCTTGTTCGTCCGGCCCAGCTCCCGCAGAAGGTCAAAATTCTGCATATTTCTGGCACCGACCTGGATGATATCCACATCCGCGAAAAGATCCAGCGCCGAAATTGTCATGATCTCCGTGATAATGGGCAGTCCCGTTGCCCGCCTGGCCTCCAGCAGCAGCCGGATGCCCTCGTCCTTCAGACCCTGAAAGGCATAAGGAGAGGTGCGGGGCTTAAAAGCGCCGCCACGCAATATGGAAGCGCCGGAAGCCTTGACAGCCTGCGCCACCTCAATGATCTGCTGCTCCGTCTCCACACTGCACGGCCCGGCGATCGTGGCAAAGTTTCCTCCGCCGATTTTCACGTCTCCGATCTGTACCACCGTGTCATCGGGATGGAATTTCCGGTTGGCCTGCTTGAACGGCTCCGAGATCCGCTTGACGCTGTCAACGATCTCCAGCGAGTGCAGCAGCTCCATGTCCACCCGGCTGGTGTCACCGATCAGACCAACAATGGTGACCTGTTCGCCATGAGACAGGTGGATATCAACTCCCTGACGCTTCAGCCATGCAACCAGATTTGCGGTTTGCTCAGCGGTGGTGCCGGGCTTCAATACTGCGATCATAATAACCCTCTCCTTAAAACAGAAAGCTGCACGGGGCGACCCGTGCAGCGGTGTGAATTCAAAAACATTGGCTTCAGAGCCATGGCAGCACAAATCGCTATTACTTTGTACGCGGAAAAAAGTAATAGTGGCAATAAAAAATGACAAAATTTGTCATGGTTTGCGCCTCCTGTGTTTTGTCTGTAAACATTGTACCATGGCAGGCGGAAGAATGCAAGAGGAAAAATCCCATATTTTGCGCTTTTCCATGGGAGCAGGTTTTAACGATTGTTAACAAATAGGGGCTTTCGTTTTTGGAAAAGATGTGCTATAATAGGAAAACCAATGCTGTGACCCGGTTCGGGCGGCCTTGGCATAAGCGACCCTTTGGCAGAATATGCCAGCCTTTATGGAGGTATTTTACTATGACTAATCCGTTTCATCGCAGACAAAGGCAGCCACGGCAGGAGTGGAAGCCCAACAGTCTTGCGCATCTATTGTATCTTGTGTGGAGAGTGGCTTTTTCTGCCATTAAGATCGCTGCTGCGGCGATCGTGACCGTGGTGCTGATCGTGGGCATATGCGGTTTCGTGTTTGTTGGCATTCTGGGCGAGTATCTGCAAAATGACGTGGTACCGCTGGCCCAGGTCAATCTGGAGGACTACGAGCTGGATAAGACCTCCTATATCTATGCCGTTAACAACGACGGCGAGATCGAAATGATCCAGCAGATCTACTCCACCACTGACCGGCAGTGGGTGGCCTACGAGGATATTCCCGAGGCACTGCTGCGGGCTACCGTGGCGCTGGAGGATAAGCGTTTTTATGAGCATCAGGGCGTGGACTGGATCACTACTGTCAAGGCCGGTCTGAATCTGTTCATGGGCGGCGGCTGGCAGTTCGGCGGCTCCACCATTACCCAGCAGCTGATTAAAAACCTCTTCCTGACGGAGGATGAAAGGGCGGATGATGTCACCATCCAGCGAAAGCTGCTGGAAATCTTCCGCGCGCTGGAATTTGAAAAGCACTATGATAAGGAAGTGGTGCTGGAATACTATCTGAACGTGATCTACTTTGGCCGTGGTTGCTACGGTGCAAAGAGTGCCGCCGCCACCTACTTCGGCAAAGAACTGCAGGATTTGACCGTGGCGGAATACGCCAGCCTGATCTCCATCACCAATAACCCCTACCGCTATGACCCCTACCGTTCCGAGCCTACCACCTATTATAAATCCGGCCCGGAGGAAAACCGTGTCCGGCAGGAATACTGTCTGGAGGAAATGCACAATCAGGGCTGGATCACGGATTCCGAATACCAGCAGGCGCTGGAGCAGGAAATGGTGTTCAAAGATGGCGTGGCTACCGAGGATAAATGGGTCGCCTGCGTCAATGAGGACTGCGGCCATGAATGCGCTGTCCGGGATCTTACCCTCAACGATGATGTCTACACCTGCCCGGATTGCGGCGAGGTGGTGCCGGTGAAGGAGAGCCAGTCTCAGTCCGTCTACAGCTACTTTGTGGATACGGTGCTGCGGGATCTGGCGGCCTACCTTGCCGAGCAGGATGGTTACAATTGGGACGATTTGACGAAAAATGTCCGCGAAAACTATATGATGCTGATCCAGCGCCGCGGCTACCACATTTATTCCACCCTCAATCCGGAGGTTCAGGAAAAGCTGGACAACATTTATCAGGATCTGAGCGAGATTCCGGATACAAAAAGTGGCCAGCAGCTGCAATCGGCCATGGTCATCATCGATAACGATACCGGCGATATCGTGGCCATTGCAGGCGGCGTCGGGGAAAAGACAGACTTTTTGGGCCTGAACCGTGCCACCCAGTCCAAGCTGCAGGTTGGCTCCTCCATGAAGCCGCTGGGTGTCTATGCCCCGGCCTTCGAGCTTGGGGTGATCAACCCGGCCACGGTGATCAATGATATGCCCCTTTACTATCAGGAGGACGGAACCCCCTATCCCCGAAACGATACCCGCCGCTATGAGTATTCCAAAACCGTTTTGCAGGGCATTGTTTCCTCGTTGAACGCCATTTCCGTTGGGGTACTGGATACCATCGGCACCCAGTACAGCTTCAATTTTGCGAAAAACAAATTCAAGCTCACCACACTGACGGATCACTATGAGACCTCTTCCGGCAAGATTTTGACGGACGTTGGCTATTCCTCTCTTGGTATGGGCGCTCTGACCGTGGGCGTGACCGTGCGGGATATGGCCGAGGCCTACGCCACTTTCGCCAACAACGGTGTCTGGCGGGAAGCGCGCACCTTCACCAAGGTCTACGACAGTGACGGCAATCTGGTCATTGAAAAGGATCAGCAGAGCGAGCAGATCCTCAGTGAAAAGACGGTGACCTATGTCAACTACTGCCTCGACAAGGCGGTTGAGGGCGGCACCGGCCAACTGGCGGATTTCAAAGGCATGGATATTTCCGGCAAGACCGGTACAACCTCCAGCAATAAAGACCGTTATTTCTGCGGTTACACCGGCTACTATACCGGCGCGATCTGGTCGGGCTATGACCAGCCGGAAAAGATCGTTTGCACCAACGGTATTCTCAACCCCTCTGCGTATCTCTGGAACAAGGTCATGAAACCGATTCACGAGGGCCTGGAATCCAAGCCCCTGTTCAGCTATGACGATATGGTGGAGGTAGATGTTTGTCTGGACTGTGGCAAGCTGTCCACACCGGCCTGCTCGCTGGATATCCGCAATTCCAGTCGGGTCTACTCCGCTTGGGTCTACCCCGAGGATATGCCCAGAGAATTCTGTGACTGCCATGTGACGGTGGACTACTGCACCGAGGGAAATGGCGTGGCCAACACCTACTGCCACAAGTTTGAAAATGTGGGCTCACTGATTTTGACGGATAAGTCCCTTGTCAAGCGCACCCAGATGCAAGTGGAAGAGTTGCACGAGGCCATCGGCAGCGGCCTGCAGAATATGTACCTGAAAGATAACTATATTTATCTGGTCAACAGCAGGGGAGAGGACGTGCCCTTCTATGGCATTTCCGGCAACCTGACCAACACGGCGGGAACCCCCTATGTCAGCTGCACCGTCCACACGAAGGATAAGTGGGACGCTTATGTGGCCCAGCATCCATGGGTGGAGGGCGGCACCACGGAGCCGACCGAGCCCGAGCCCACGACACCCGAAACGGAGCCGACCGAGTCCGATGATAACAATTCAGGCGGCTGGTTCTGGTGGGATTTCGGCTGAGTTCCTGATTTTATGAGAAGCAAGAGGTAGAAAACATGATCTGGCTTTCCGATGCATGGAAGGAATATGAGGTGCTGGACACCTCTGACGGCGAACGGCTGGAGCGGTGGGGGAAATATATCCTTGTGCGCCCGGATCCGCAGGTGATCTGGAGTACCCCACGCACCGCACCGGAATGGCGCCGCTTCGATGCCCGCTATCTTCGCTCCAGTACCGGTGGCGGCCACTGGTCGGAGCATCATCTGCCGGAGCGCTGGCAGATTCATTACCGGGATTATCTGACCTTTAATGTCAAGCCCATGAATTTCAAGCACACCGGTGTTTTCCCGGAGCAGGCGGCCAACTGGGATTTTATCCGCCAGCGCTGTGCCGAGGCCCACCGCCCGGTACGGGTGCTGAACCTGTTCGCCTACAGCGGCGGTGCCACACTGGCCGCAGCCGCCGGCGGGGCGGAGGTCTACCATGTGGACGCTGCGAAGGGCATGGTGGCCTGGGCGAAGGAAAACGCTGCCGCTTCCGGCCTGGCTGACCGGCCCATCCACTGGATTGTGGATGACTGCGCCAAGTTCATCCAGCGGGAAATTCGCCGTGGCCGCCGCTATGACGGTATAATCATGGATCCACCCAGCTATGGCCGTGGACCCTCCGGCGAGATCTGGAAGATGGAGACCAGCTTCTATCCCTTCCTGAAGGAAGTGGTCAAGGTTCTCTCCGATGACCCACTGTTTGTGATCATCAATTCCTATACCACCGGCCTGGCC
>CAZMBL010000032.1:0-19161 GCA_964564605.1 uncultured Oscillospiraceae bacterium | reverse complement strand
AAGGGCTCCGGAATTTTGAACACATCGCCGTAAATGCCGTTGAAGCGCCGGGCGATGGTGTGGGTCAGCTCCACATGCTGTTTCTGATCCTCCCCCACCGGCACCAGATCCGGCTGGTACAGCAGAATATCCGCCGCCATCAGGCTGGGGTAGGTAAACAGGCCACCGTTAATATTGTCGGCATTTTTGGCAGACTTGTCCTTAAACTGGGTCATGCGGGACAGCTCCCCGAACATGGAGTAGCAATCGAGTACCCAGCCCAGCTCCGCATGCTGGTGGACATGGCTCTGGATAAACAGGGTATTCTTCTCCGGATCCAGGCCGCAGGCAATGTACTGGGCCAGCTGCTCGAGTGTGCGGCGGCGCAGATCGGCCGGGTTCTGCCGGACGGTAATGGCGTGCATATCCGCCATGAAATAGAAGCAATCATACTGGTCAGCCCGCTCCGCCCAGTTCTTCACCGCGCCGAGGTAGGAGCCAAGGGTCAGATCTCCGGAGGGCTTAATGCCGGATAGCATTCGCTTTTTAGGCGTTTCAGGAGTCATATCGGTCATAATTTACGCTTCCTTTTCTGATTTTTATTATAGTAGCACAGCTTTTTCCATTAAGCAAGATTTTTTCGCAGCACATCCAGAATATGAGGGGACTCGGGTATTTATAGCGCATAGTGGTCAGAAATTCCACCGAGAGCAATCCGTCAGCAGTTGCAGCGTGTCCATTCTTTCCCATCTCAACAAAAAACGATGCAGGCCCAGGGGGCTGCACCGCGATACACCGATTTTCCGGCAGGTCACCGGAATTCAGGGTATGACAATGCAAGCCCGTTCCCCGGCCACCAGGCGGGAACGAACGCAAAAGCGGTATAAGCAGTCGCGTTTACATCAAACATTGTCAAATCCCCCAGATTTTTTGTCATCATAGCACCGAAAAAACAGAAAGTCAAGGTTTTTCTCCCGGCGGGAATTGATTTCCAGCCGGGGTTGTGGTATACTGCATGAAAGACCCGACTGTATATCTATGCCTGCCCACGGGCAGGGCGATTTTCAATAAAAGAGGTAATAACTATGGATTATCAAGCATTGGCTGCACTGCTGTTTCCGGATGTGACCGAGACACCGGAGCAGGTGGAAGCAAAATTTCCGCCCCGTGACCTGCCGGAGGGTGCGGTTGTATCCCGCATGGCCCCCTCCCCCACGGGCTTTGTTCATCTGGGCAATCTGGTGCAGGGCACCATTTCCGAGCGCATGAGCCACCAGAGTGGAGGTGTGCTGTTCCTGCGGGTGGAAGACACCGATGCCAAGCGGGAGGTTCCCGGCGCGGTGGAGGTACTGATCAACACCCTGAAGCACTATGACATCTGCTTTGACGAGGGTGCCACCATCGATGGCGACAGCGGCAGCTATGGCCCCTACCGGCAGCGCCAGCGGGCGGGCATCTACCATGTGTTCGCCAAAAAGCTGGTGAGCGAAGGCAAGGCCTACCCCTGCTTCTGCACGGAGGAAGAGCTGGCCGCCATGCACGAGCGGCAGGAGGCCGCCAAGGACAATTTCGGCTACTGGGGTCCCTATGCCGTCTGGCGTGACCGGCCCATGGAGGATATTCAGGCCCAGCTCGACGCCGGGAAGGAATGGGTGCTGCGCTTCCGCAGCGAAGGCTCCATTGAAAATCAGTTCAAATTTGACGATCTGGTCAAGGGCAAGCTGACCATCACGGAAAACAACATTGACCATGTGCTGCTCAAATCCGACGGCATTCCCACCTACCACTTTGCCCACGCGGTGGACGATCATCTGATGCACACCACCCATGTGGTGCGTGGCGACGAATGGATGGCCACGCTCCCGTTCCACATTCAGCTGTTCAAGGCGCTGGGCTTCCGGCTGCCCAAGTATGTCCACATCGGGCCGCTGATGAAAATGGACGGTACCTCCAAGCGCAAGCTCAGCAAGCGCAAGGATCCGGAGCTGGCGCTGACCTACTACAAGGCCGAGGGCTTCCCCATCGCCGCCGTGCGGGAATATATTATGACCATCCTCAACTCCAACTTTGAGGACTGGCGCAGAGCCAATCCCGATGCGGATATTGACGCTTTCAAATTCAGCCCCAAAAAGCTGAACCCCGCCGGGAGCCTTTTTGACTATGCCAAGCTGGTGGATGTGTCGAAAAATGTCATTTCCCGCATGTCCGCGCAGGAGGTTTACACCCAGCTGACGGACTGGGCAACGGAATTTGACCCTGATTTTGCCGCACAGCTGACCCGGGATCCGGCTTACACCCAGTCTATCCTGGCCATTGGCCGTGGTGGCAAAAAGCCCCGCAAGGATCTGGCCGTGTGGAAGGATGCCAAGCCCTACATGGGATTCTTCTTTGACACCTATCTGCAGAAGCCCCAGTTTGACCCGAAATTCAGAAACGATCTGATCGCTTCGGTGCTGGAGCGGTTCCTCGCCGTCTATGACCCGGCGGACGATGCCGGCCTGTGGTTTGAGAAAGTCAAGGCCATCACCGAGCAGGTCGGCTTCACCTGCGATATGAAGGCGTATAGGGCTGACCCCGATGCCTTCCCCGGCACGGTGGCCGATGTTTCCACCTTCATCCGGCAGGCCGTGACCGGGCAGGTCAACTCGCCCGATCTTTACACCGTGATGCAAATTCTCGGCCGCGAGCGCAGCATCGCCCGGATTGAAGCCGTGCTGGCCGCTCTCAGGTGACAGCCATGCGATACGAAGCGGTTCTTTTTGATATGGACGGCGTGCTGATCCAGTCGGAACAGCTAATGCGTTCATGCGCCATACAGGCGCTGGCAGATTACGGTGTCCACGCCCGGCATGAAGATTTTATGGAATTCACCGGTATGGGTGAGGATCGTTTTGTCGGCGGTGTGGCGGAAAAGTACGGACTTCCCTACAGGACGGAAATGAAAAATCTGGCCTATGATTACTATGACCGGCGTGTCGCCCGGGAGGCCAGCATTCCCGCCGGTGTCGGGCAGATGCTGCACGCCCTCCACGACCGGGGACTGGTGCTGGCCGTCTGCTCTGCCGCCGACCTTCGCAAGGTGCGCTACAATCTGCGGGCCATCGGTGTGGAGGAATCGCTGTTCGCCGCACTGGTCACCGGCTCCGATGTGGAACGGAAAAAGCCCTTCCCGGATATCTATCTGGAGGGGGCCCGCCGTGTCGGCACCGTGCCGGAGCGGTGTCTGGTGGTAGAGGATGCCATCAGCGGCATTCAGGCCGCCCATGCAGCGGGGATGGATGCCGTGGCCGTCACCACCACCTTTACCGCCGAGCAGCTACGCCGGCAGGCACAGCCGGATTACATTCTGGAGCGGATCGACCTTCTTTCCGACCTTTTGCAGCCGTAACGCCAACATAAAGCAGCAGCCCCTGTCCGCGTCAGTACAAGCGCAGGCAGGGGCTGATTTTTACTTTTTATCCCGTTTCCGGCAAAGATAAATATCCAGCTTATCCTTCATATTATCCGGCATTTCCCGGGCTACCGGGCATTTGGCAGCCTCCGCCATCCGGCGGGCAAAGGCGATGATCAGCTCGATATCGGCCTGCATCCGCTCACCGCTCATGAGCGCAGCCGTATCATAGCTGTTGTGGATGGTGCCGGTGCTGGGCGGCGCAATGCGGGCGAAGGACACCGCCGGAATTCCACGGTCGGCAAAGGGTGTGGAGTCACTGGAATATACATCCTGATAGGCGCCGATGGCCGTGCCGATCTCCTGCGCGAAATATCCGATGTAATGCACCAGCTTTTCATCCGATGTGCAGCAGGCGATCATCTTGCCCATGATGCAGCCGATCATATCCAGATTGATATTGAGCACCACATCCTTCAGTTCCGCCTCATGGGCGGCGCAGTAGGCTTTGGCGCCCAGCAGCCCCCGCTCCTCGCTGCCGCACCAGATCATGCGAATGCCATAGCTGTGAGGATGGGCGGTAAAATATTCCGCAATGCCCAGCAGACCCACGGAGCCGGACATATTATCATACGCCCCCTGAGAAAGGGATGTAGAATCATAGTGTGCGGTAAAAACGATGGTCTCCGGCCGCTGCCCCGGCAGATCCAGCACAACATTGTGGGACTGTCCCACATATTCCTCCTGCCGCAGGCAGATCTTTGCGCGCCGGGCGCTGCGGCTGACCAGCATGACCGCATCCTTGGCATTAATGTTGACACCGGGCAGTTTGTTACCCTGATGCACCTGCTCGCGCAGCTCCCGCTGGTCGATATCCCGGTCGGCGTAGTTGACATTGCCGTCATAGGTGATAAAGCCCACCGCGCCGTTCTCCCGCAGATCCTGGTACATCCAGTAGCCAAGATACCCGTCGATCAGCACGATTTTCCCCTTGCACTGTGCCAGATTAAGGGGGTCATTGGAGGTCAGATAGTAGAGCGGTGCCTCCACCTCGGCACTGCCGGCATTGAGATAGCCCTTGCAGGGCACGCAAACGCCGTCCACCGTCAGCTCCGCCTGCTGCATGTTGGCCATCTGCACGGCAAACGGTTCCAGCCGGGCTTCCAGTCCCATGTGGGCACACTGTTCCTGCAAATACCGGGCGCAGCGCAGCTCCTGCTCACTGCCGCCCATGCGGATATAGGCGGTATCCGCAAAGATATCCATGATTTTACTCGGTTGCATAGATGGTTCCTCCTTTGATCATGCCGCCGGACAGGGCCCGACAGATTTTTTCCATTGTATCACAGGATAAACACTTTTGCAAGCAAAACATGGACATTTGACATCAGCCCATCAACAGCCAGCCACCACAGCACAGGCAGGCCACCGCCGCGGCCGCGCACAGGGCAATCTGGCGCATCTGCTCCGGGTCGCACAGCTCCGGGATGAAGCTGTTGGCCGGATCGGAACTCTGGTATGCAATGCGCACGGTGCCGGGCAGACGATCGGCATTGGCGTAAATACCCCCCTTGCGAATATATTCCTGCCCGTTGACCCGGTAGGTGTAGACATAGCCCGTCCAGCGCAGCTCATACCAGCGCTGCCGGTCATACCAACGGCGACGCACGGAATGATTGGTCAGCACCGCCGTGGCCAGGCACACATTGCCCGCCCGGTAGCCCTGCATCACATAAAGGCATTGCAGCGCATACACCACGCAGGCAAATGCCGCAATCAACATCGTTCCCCCAAACACAATTCGCATGGCTTGTTCCTCCGTTATCGTCCTTTTGTTCGATAGCAGCATAATAGCACATCCGTTCGGGATTGTCAAGCATTTTTTCGCATATTTGTTCGAGAAAAGTTTTCAGCGAAGGCGGTGGTTGTATGACAGATATCATTGCCACTCCAGCGTGCATGTAAGAATCGCCATTGCAAACCAGTGCGCGCCACTGGTGTGGCAATCCCCCCGCCCTTCCGGATTGTTGGAAGAACAGGGGGATTTTACGTCTACCCGGGTAATTGACACGCCAGTGACAGCGTGATTTACGGGAATTGCCACGCTGGCTATGGTCGTTTTTTCTCAAACCGGCTTGGCGATGTAGATTTTGGGGTAATTCTCCCGCAGCATACCGCAGATGACTGCGGCATATTCAAAGCTTTCCACAATAGCGAACACGGCAGAGCCGGAACCGGTCATCTGGTAGCCGACGGCACCGTAGCTGTTGAAAATGGACTTGATATAGTTCAGCTCCGCATGCTCCGCTGTCACCACCGTGTCAAAAACATTGCACAGATTGTCGCACACGCCGCCAAGATCCCCGGCCAGCAGTGCCCGCTCCATGGCACGGTGATCTGGCTGAACGGGAACGGTCTTGCCATCGATGGCACGGTAAAGCTCCGGCGTGGAGACGGAAAATTCCGGCTTGCACACCACAAACACGCAATCCGGCATGGCGGGCAGCGGCCGCAGCCGTTCGCCCCGTCCTTCAGCCATGGCGGTTCCGCACAGCACACAGAAAGGAACGTCCGATCCAATCTGTGCCCCCAGCTCCGCCAGGGCCGGAAGTGAAAAGGGCGCATCATAATGCCGGTTCAGCGCCCGCAGCACGGCCGCTCCATCGGCGCTGCCGCCGCCCAGCCCAGCCTGTGCCGGGATGCGCTTGGTAATGTGGATGTTCAGGCCGTTGGGGTCATGGCCGGTGGTGTCAAAAAACAGTTTTGCCGCCTTCCACGCCAGATTGGTCTCGTCCGTGGGAATCTCCGGGGCATCGCAGAAAAGGTGCCAACCCTCCCCTGTGTCCAGCTCCAGCCGGATGTCATCCCGCAGAGAAATGGCCTGCATGACGGAACGGATATCATGATAGCCGTCCGGCCGCTTGCCCAGAACCTCCAGGGTCAGATTCAGTTTCGCATATGCACCTTCATATAGGGTAATCATCGAATTCTTCTTCCTTCCAGATAGTATCGCTTCTCCCGGGCGTGCCCCATGGAGAAGGTTTTGCGGGGCAGCACGCCCCCGGCGATCACGCCACGGAACAGGGAATGCTTCTCCATAGGCGGCAGGAGAAAGCCCACCGCATCCTGCTGCCGTGCCAGCTGCCGCAGCTCCTGCTCGCCGTGGATATAGTCGATGGAGCCGCCGTTTTCCGCCAGCCAGCCGTCAAGGAACTGCTGCAGCACCGCCACGGCCATCTCTCCCCTGCTCCTGTCCAGCAGCAGTTCCTGCTTCCCCTCCGGCAGCAGAACCGTCACGGGATAGCCGCCGGGGGCGCAAATCTCCCCCAAGTCCCGCAGCAGCCGTTCCGGCTGCACATGGTTCACGATCCGGTGGATTGGCTCAAAAACCTGCGCTTCGTCATGGATATTTTCCAGCTCCACCAGTGCATAGCGGGCCGGACACGGGCCCAGTGCCGCTTCCGGCTCCTGCTGCAGCAGCTGTTCATAACAGCTTTTTGCGGTGGCCAGAGAATGGTTCCCGTCTCCCACCGCCAGCACCACCGGTGCGCCGGAAAGATCGGCGTACTTTTCCGGAACGGAGGCTGCAAAGCGGGCGAAGCGCTCGTCAAAGGCCTGTGCCGTCTCTCCGCTGACCAGCCAGCCGGTGATATGGCCGCCGCCGGCCATCAGGTCGAAATCGTAGAGCTTCGGCAGGGTGTCACGGCAGGCGGTGATGGGCTCAATCAGGGTCTTCTGCGCGTCATCGCACAGCATCAGCACATGAGGAAATTCCAGCACCGCATCCCGGCGAACCCGCTGCCGGGGCGGAATGCGTTCGAGAACCGTCTGTTCCGTGGCACGGATGGGTGAAACGGAGCCGGGGCGATAATCATACGCCTGCAGATCCACTGCGCCGATCAGGCCCGGCCGCACACTGCCGTTGAGCAGCTGCCGCTCCACATAAATATAGCAGTTTTCAAAGCTTTGGAACACGCCGCCATCCAGATACGCAGCCATGGCCGCATTGATGTCGGATATTTTCCGCTCCTCATCGGGGGCACCCAGCTCCGCCTCCGGCAGAATCATGTGCAGGGTGGACGGCTCCTCCCCCACCTGCTGCCGGACACCCTGCCAATAGTCCCCATCGGAGGTAAACTGGTCGCAGGCGATCACGGCCCATTTTTCCAAATCGGCCTGCCGGGGCAGCAGAATATCGGCACGATTAAAGATTTGCATAGGCTGAATTTCCTTTCTGTTCTTTCGCGGCATAACCGCGGCGCTTATGGGCATACTAGCAGCATCCACAATGAAAACCGGAGGTAATAATATGGATGTTCTGGCATTGATTCTGTCTGTCATCGGCTGTATCAACTGGGCACTGGTGGGGCTTTTTTCCTTTGATCTGGTGGCGTGGCTGTTCGGCGCCGGTGCCCTGCTCAGCCGTATTGTCTACACCGTGATCGGCCTTGCGGGGATCTGGTGCATTTCCTTCTTCTTCCGCAGAAGCAGGCTGTGCGGCAATGACTGACGAAAAGCGGCAGTTCCGAACCGGAGCTGCCGCTTATCCTTTCTTACTCGGCTGCCTTGACGCGGACGACGCAGGTGTAGGTCACGCCCTCATAATCGCACATCACACGCACATAATACACACCCTTACCGGTCACCGCCGTGCCGGTCACACGGGCACCGGTGCCCTTGGAGGTATCCATGGTCACATAACCGTCCATGCTCAGATACCACACGAGGTTGGAAACCGGCGCACCGGTCTCGGTGTTAAGCAGCTGGATGGTCTGCCGCTCCCCGACCTTGATGGTGATATCGCTGTAGTTCAGCTTGAAGTTGGTTGCTACCGGCACCTCCACCTTGGTGCAGCGCACAATGCACTTGACGGTCTGGGCCCCGTACTGGGCAGTGATGGTGACCGTGCCCTTGCCAAGGATTTTGATCTTGCCGGTGGCATCCACACTGACGATCTCCGGATCAGAGCTGGAGAAGGTGATCTTGGAAGCGTCAATGTTGCCATTATACAGCTGGAATTCCTCGCCGTAGGTGTCGAAGGTGGCATCGTCTCTTGTCAGCTCCAGCTTGCCCTCGGCCTCCGTGGGAGGCACGGAGGGATCCGGCACGGAAGGCTCCGCCACCGTGCATTGCAGCACCAGCTCGGCCGTCTGCTCGCCGCAGGTGACGGTGATGGTCACCTCGCCGTCGGCCAGAACCGTCAGCATACCCTTCTCGTCCACCTGCGCAATGGCGGGGTCACTGGAAACATAGGTCACTTCATCCGTTGTGGTGGCGGGATTGAACGCAAAATCCAGCTGCACGGGCGTTCCCTCGTACTGCACATGCTCCAGCTCCGGCGCAACGATGCCCATACACGGGATGCGCACACCGCCGACGGTGTCGCCTGTGCTGCTTGCGGGCGGTGTCGTCCCGCTGGGCATCCACTGGCGGAAATTGCGCACAATATACACGCCCACAAAAATCACGGCCACCAGCAAGATCAGCACGATCAGCAGTAAAATCAGATTGGTGCTGCGGGCGGAGTTATCATTTCCGGCAGAGTTCCGCTCCTGCGGCTGGGCCGGTCTCGCCCGTCTGACAGGCTGCTTCTCCGGCTGATCCTGTTTTTCAGCGGCGGCGCTGCGGGGCTGAACCGGCAGCGCCGGCATGGACGGGGCCGCCTCCTGCGCGGTGCGCTCGGCGCTGCGGCGGGACAGCTCTTTGCCGCTGTTGTACTTTTTCACATTGCTACGGGAGAAACGCCCGCCCTTGACATAGGTGTAGCCGCTGTCCGTGTCCAGTGTCTGCTCCGGACTTGGGGTGGTGGCCGTTGTATCGCGCCGGGCCGTGCCGCAGATGGGGCACTGGGACGCCGTATCGGAATATGCGCTGCCGCATACATCACAAATGATCTTGCTCATGGTCTCCTCCGTTCCGGCGCGAAGGCGCGCCAAATTCGTGATTCTATTATAACATTGTTTTCCCGAAAACTCAACCGTAAATCGCAGAAATTTTATGTAAATTCACTTTTTCCCGCCCGGCCGGTAAAAAGGCGCCGCCGTAAAGGGGCTTCCCCTGTAAAAAAATGTCAAAACCGGCAGCGGCGGCACGGATTTGTGTTGCTTTTTCTCCCAAAATCCGCTATGATGTTGGTATTCGTACAAGGAGGCGATAATTTGCCTGAATTTCCCGAACTGAAATCCCTCAGCCCCATCACGGACGGTCTGGTGACCGGCCAGTGCTTTTCCCAGCACGATGGCGTAGCCTGCTATCCCGCCATCGATGAGGCCACGGGGGACAAGTATATCATCAAAGTCATCCGTATTCCCGCTTCCCCCGCCCAGACAAAGGCGCTGGAGCTGACCGGTGCCATCGAAAAGCCGGAAGAAGCCCTTTCCTACTATCAGGATCTGGCGCAGGACACGGTGTGGGAGGCCCAGCTGCTGCAAAAGCTTTCCAACGGCCCCGGCTTTGTGGGCTGTGAGCAGGTGCAGTGCGATGTAACCGAAGACGGAGCAGGATATGAAGTCTATATCCGCTCGCCCTACCGCCCGGCGCTGGATCGGCAATTGGGCAGCGGTGATCTGTCCCGGATGACTGCCCTGCGGCTGGGGCTGGAGCTGTGCGACGCGCTGACCACCTGCCGGCAGGCCGGGTATCTCTACATCGACCTGAAGCCGGAAAACATCGTGCAGGTGCCGGAGGAGGGCTTCTGCATTGCCGATGTGGGTTTTATCCGCCTGCAGGGGTTGAAATTCGCCACCCTGCCGGACAAATACCGCAGTGCCTACACCGCGCCGGAAATGGCCGACTGTCTGGCCACCTGCGGTGAAACACTGGATGTTTACGCCCTTGGACTGGTGCTGTATCAACTGTTTAACGGTGGAAGCCTACCCCAGGACGCTGCCGTGCCGCCGCTGTATGCCGATTATGAGCTGGCGCAGATCATCGCCACCGCCTGCGATGCCGACCCCGAAAAACGCTGGCAGAGCCCGGAGGCCATGCGTCAGGCTCTGCTGGAGTATATGCAGCGCAATGTCACCGATGACGGCCCAATCATCCCGCCCCCCATTCCCGAACCGGAGGAGCAGCCGGAAAGCGCGGACGAGGTGGAGGAATTCCTGCCGGAAATGACCGAGCAGGAGCTGCGCGAAGCGCTGGAAGAAAAGTCTCCGCCGGAGCCGGAGGACGAAGAGCTGGCACAGATTGCCGCCCTGGCCGGTCAGCCCGAGCCCGTCCCCACGGAGGATCCGCAGGCCCCCGAAACCTCGGACGAAGAAACGGCCCGGATGCTGGCGCAGGCGGAGGAGCTGATGACACTGGTTCCCCCCGAAGCCGTTACCGCATCGGAAGCGGTGGAGGTTCCCATGCCCACGCCCCCTGCCCCGGAACCGGAACCCGCGCCCGAACCGTCGCAGGAACAGCCCGCCGGGGAAGCTGCCGCCGAACCTGAGCCGGCGGTGCAACCGGAACCGGCCAAGTCTTTCCGCCGGAAGAAAAATGGTTCCGGCCAGCGCCCCTGGGGCAAGCTTCTTGCGGTACTGCTGAGTCTTTTGCTGCTGGGCGCCATCACCTGCGGCGCGTACTACTATTATAATAATGAATATCTGCAATATGTGGATGCGCTCCATGTCACCGGCACGGACACCGGCGTGACCGTCCGGGTGGTATCCGATATCGAAGATGCGCTGCTGACTCTGACCTGCGCCGACAGCTATGGCAACATCCGCCATGGCGTGCCGGAAAACGGCATGGTCGTCTTCTCCGATCTGAGCCCCCAGACCCGCTATACCCTGTCGCTGCAAATCAGCGGCTTCCACAGTCTGCGGGGCGAGACCGGCACCTATTTTGTCACCGCCAGCCAGACAAAGATCCTGTCCATCCAGGCGGCCGTGGGGCCGACGGACGGTTCCGTTGTCCTCTCCTTCACCACCTCCGGCCCAGAGCCGGAATCCTGGCAGGTCATCGCCACCGCCGAGGGGCAGGAAACGGTTCGTCAGAGCTTTACCGGCAATTCCGTTACCGTTTCCCAGCTCCATGTGGGCAGCGAATACACCTTCCTGCTGGAGCCGGAGGGACAGATGTATACCGCCGGCGAAACCGAGATTCGTTTCAAGGCCGTCAACATTGTCTACGCCACCAATGCCCGGATCGTTTCCTGCCGGGACGGCCGGCTGGAGGTGGTCTGGGACGCGCCGGAACAGGAGAATGTGGAATACTGGATCGTGCGCTGCTGCAACTCGGCCGGTTACGATGAAACCATTACCACCGCTGAAACCTCCTGCGCCTTCACCGGTCTCGACCATGGCCACGCCGCCACCGTGGAGATCACCGCCGCCGGTATGCCCCGCAGTGTCAGCACCGGCATCGGGGCCGACCCCATCACGGTGCTGGACTTCACCGCCGAAAGTCAGGACGGTGCCGGTGTCACCCTGCGCTGGGACTATGCAGGCCACGCACCCGAGGGCGGCTGGACTCTGCAATGGACGGTCAACGGCACCGCCCGGCCCAATGTCAGCTGTGAAGACGCGCTGGCGCAGTTGCCCCTCTATGTCCCCGGCGGCACCTACAGCTTTACGGTACTCTCAGCGGACGGCCGCCCGGTGCTGGACGGCAGCTACACGCTGCTGCTGCCCGAGGCGCAGCCGCTGGACAAGTTCGGCCTGATCCAGCAGGATGTCTCCTGTCGCTTCTTTGCCGTGCCGGAGGAGCCGGATTACGACTGGAAGAAGCTGCCGGCGGATGCCTTCCGCTCCGATTTCGCCGCCGGAGAAGCCTTTGCCCTGCTCATCACCACCTCGAAGGAGCCGGAACAGGTGCAGACCGGCGTGCGGGTCACCTGCCTGCTGACCGATGTGGACGGCAGTGTGATCCACTGCGACCAGCAGCTGCTGGAGGCCATCGACCTGTGGATGCAGGACGGCCATATTTACATCCCCACCGCACCCTCGGCGGCAGGAAGCTACCGGCTGAGCGTGTATCTGGACGGCATGCTGGTATGCGCTTTGGATTTTACCATCCGATGATTGCACTTTTTTCGTATAGTTTGCGCCCCGGCGGCATAGATTATAGCTGTATCCGAATATACATGGAGGCAAGCTATGAACATGCATCGAAAGCGGGCGGCGGCCACGCTGCTGCTGCTCGGTCTTCTGCTGGGGATCAAAAACGGACGCATCGCCCTGTGGAAGCAGGACGATCCACAGCCGATACACATTTTTCCATGGTCAGCCGCCCTGCTGCCCACGCCCATCCGGCAGGCTCTGGAACAGGGCCTGCATGTGGAGAGCGACTCCGATATTGGCCGCCTGCTGCGGCAGCTGATTGCATAAATTCCTCTTGATTTTCCGCTGCATTGATAGTACAATGGTGGCATCACCGAAACTGAAGGGAGTTTTTCCATGTCTGACAACTACGGCTCCGATTTTATCACCATCGCGGATGAAGACGGCACCGAATTCGAGCTGGAGGTTCTCTCCACACTCGAATACAACGGCTGCGAATATCTGGCGGTCATTCCGGCGGTGGATACCGATGAAAAGGCCGATCTGGAAGTCAGCATCCTCAAATCCGTGGAGGAAGACGGCGAGAGCATCCTGTGCGCCATTGAAGACGACGCGGAGCTGGAAACCGTGTACGGTCTGCTGATGGAGCAGCTGTACGAAGAAGAGGAAGCGGAAGACTGAAACATTTCCTGCCCGGTGCGTAATGTGTCCTTTTGGACCCACATTTTTAATTCGGGACGTTAGTTTCCTGCCCGGTTTGCAGACCTCCCGTTTACGCTTGGACGATAAATGGATGTTGGGAGCAGTAAAGGCCAGGAGCGGCAACCCACCTGCCTTTTTGTGCAGGTCATAATTGGACACATACGGCCATGGCGGGGTGCATGGGGAGCAGTGGCTCCCCATGTTTTTATTCCCGTCCCATTCATATGTAAACTTTTTTCGTTTTTCCTGTTTTTTCGCATATTACCTCTTGCAAGAACCAAAAAAATCGTTTATAATGGCAGTTGTCTATGCGCAAACAACTTTGTGCAAACCATTTTAGCCCATAATTTGAGAGGAAATGATTAAAATGAGTGCATCCCAGCAGAAAAAGAACCGCCAGGTGCAAAAGGCGGCCTATATGACCGAGAAGCAGCGCAAAGAGGCGCAGGACGCCAAGAAGCTGAAGATCTACACCACCACTTTCTGGATCGTGCTTGCCCTGTGCGTTTGCATCGTTGTTTCCACCGTTCTGTCCACCCCGGTCAAGAATGTTCTGTACAAGAACACCACCGTTCTGACCGTTGGCGAGCATGAGATCACCGCGGCGGAATTCAACTACTTCTATATCGACGCCATCAACAACTTCACCAATCAGTACAGCAGCTACCTGTCTTACATGCTTGATGTCTCCAAGCCTCTGGACCGTCAGGTTTACGACAAGGAAACCGGTGCCACCTGGGCCGACTCCTTCGTCTCCTCCGCCCAGCAGGACGTGAAGAGCTACTATGCCCTGTATGATCTTGCCATGTCCAAGGACTATAAGCTGTCCGAGGATGACACCAAGGCCATCGAAGACGAGATCAGCATGCTGGAGCTGTACGCCCCCCTGTATGGCTATGAGAATGCCGACGCCTACCTGAAGGCAGTCTACGGCAACGGCTGCGGCGTGGAGTCCTACCGCAACTACAAGACCGTCGCCGCCATTGCGAAGGGATACTACAAAGAGTATTCCGACAGTCTGGACTATTCCGATGAAGATATCCGGAATTACGAATCCAAGGACAAGGGCGAGCACTACCACGATTTCTCCTCCGTGACCTACGCCACCTACTATATGGCCTACACCAAGTGGACTCCCAGCAAGGATGCCGACGGCAAGGAACTGACCTACACCGATGAGCAGAAGGACGAGGCCCGTGCCAAGGCCAAGGCCGCCGCGGAAGCGCTGGCCGCCGGCAGCTACGAGGATCTGGATGCTTTCGACAAGGCCATCGCCGCGATGGAAGTCAACAAGGGCGCTACCACCGGTATCGTCTGCACCCGGCAGGAGGATTTGCTGTGCCCCAAGGTCACCAACGAGGATATTCTCGAGTGGCTGCTGGAGGATGGCCGCAAGGAAGGCGACATGACCGTGATCGCCTACGAGACCGGCTCCGGCGACACCAAGGTAGTCAACGGCTACTATGTGGTTCGCTTCGGTGAACTGAACGAAAATAAGTTCCAGCTCAAGGATGTGCGCCACATTCTGATCGCGCCCGAGGGCGGCAAGTACAATTCCTCCACCGGCAAGACCACATACACCGATGAAGAGAAGGCCGCCGCACTGGCCAAGGCCGAGAAGCTGCTCAACGAGTGGAAGGCCGGCGATGCCACCGAGGACAGCTTCGCCGCACTGGTCAAGGACAACAGCGCCGACCCCGGCTCCAACGAAAAGGGCGGCCTGTACGATGAGATCTACCCCAACCAGATGGTGGAGCATTTCAACGACTGGACTTATGACGAAAGCCGCAAGAGTGGTGACACCGGCATCGTGGAAAGCGAAAGTGGCTACCACATCGTGTATTTCGTGGGTGACAATGAGATCACCTACCGGGATTTCATGATCCGCAACCAGCTCCAGAGCGAAGAGCTGGAAGAGTGGATGGAAGATCTGGTGGAAAATCTGGCCTACACCTTCAAGACTGACCGCTATGTCAACAAGGGCCTGATCCTCAGCTCCAGCACCTGATTCATGTATAAAACTGCCTCCTGCGGAGAAAACTTCCGCAGGAGGCGATTTTTATGTTTCAGCCGGGTCTTGGCCTGTGCGGTGCGGCCGCCGGAGCCGTCAATGGTCTGCTGGGGGCCGGGGGCGGCATGGTGCTGGTGCCGCTGCTGCAAAAAAGCGGCCATTTGGAACAGGGAGAGGTATTCCCCTCCTCCGTAGCCGTCATGCTGCCGCTGTGTGTTGTGTCCATTGTAACCACCGCCCTGCGGGAGCCTCTGCCGTGGGGGCCGGCCGTGCCGTATCTGCTGGGCAGCATTCCCGGCGGCGTGCTGGCCGGGCTTTTCGGGCGGCGCATCGGCGTTTTGTGGCTGCACCGGGTGCTGGGGCTGGTGATCTTATGGGGCGGGGTGCGATATCTGTGGTAGCGTCCTTTCCCGTATCCATGGCGGTCGGTGCCGTGCTGGGGTTTCTGGCGGGGCTGGGGGTTGGCGGCGGCAGTCTGCTGATGCTGTGGCTGACCCTTGTGTGCGGCATGGAGCCGACCCAGGCCCGGTGTGTCAATCTGCTGTTTTTCCTGCCCTGCGCCGTGATTTCCAGCCTGTTTCGCCTGCGGCAGGGTGCGCTCCCCCTGAAAAAGCTGGGTAGCGCCATAGCGCTCGGATGTGTTGCCGCCGCTGTCGGCAGTTTCCTCTGCGCCAATCTCGATACCTCGCTTCTTCGGAAGCTTTTCGGTGCGCTGCTGCTGGTGACCGGCGTGCGGGAGCTGCTGTTTCGCCCCCGGTAAGCTTCAGGGTACTCGTTTGGAGTTGAGATAGCCCTCCAGAATCAGCGACGCCGCCACGGCATCGACGGTGTTTTTCCGCTTCTGGCCGTGGTAATTGTGCCGGGAAAGGATATTGTGGGCTTCGACCGTTGTCCTGCGCTCGTCCCACATGGTCACGGGAAGGCCCGTTTCCTCCTGCAGCTGCCGGGCAAACTCCCGGCACAGGGCTGCACGGGGCCCCTCGGAACCGTCCATGTTCCGGGGCAGACCCACCACGATCTGCCCCACCTCGTTTTCCCGGGTCAGACGAACCAGATCCGCCATCAGCTTCTCCCGGTTCCGGCTGGGTACCACGGCGGTGGAACCCACCAGCGTGCCCAGCAGATCGGAAAACGCGACACCGGTTCTGGCATCGCCATAGTCAATTCCCATAATTCGTTTCATTGCTTTCTCTCCTTCCATTGTCTGGCCTGTTGCAGCAGCTGGGGTGAGATGCGGCGTGACTCCGCCATTTTCCGGATGGTTTTTTGGTGGGTGAAGGCATCCAGCCTTCCCTCCCGCAAAATTTCCAGCACCCTCTGAGGGTCATAAACTGCCATTTCCGCCAGACACCAGGCCACCGCCATGCGTACATAGTAGCGTTCATCCCGGATGGCCATCAGCTGCCGTGCTGTCCAGTCAGTCTCCCCCGGGATCAGGAAATAATCCAGCAGCATGATCACGCCGAAGCGCACCGTGTATTCCTCCGGCGCAGCCAGACAGGCCAGCGCAAACCCGCGCGCCCGCTCCAGCTCCTCCGATTGGGGTTTCAGGGTCGGCACGATGCTGTCCGTCATGGCCCAGCTGTCCAGATGGGGCAAAAGCGTGCGAAGCGCCTGCGCCTTCTGCACAAAGGGCACCCGGGCATAGGCAACAGCCAGTCCCGTCACCAGCACCTGCTCATAGGTTTCAAAGCTTTCCGGCCGGAGCAGACTCTGCCAGTCCTCCCGGGCGATCTGCCGGGCCAACGCCCGAAGCGGCCCCATCCGGATGCCCAGAATGGGATAGTGGGTATCGGTGATCACCGTATTGTGATACGGCAGCACGGTCGTGTCCACCAGAGCGTTCAGGCGTTCACGCAATCGGTCAGCTTTCATGGCTTTCGCCTCCTTTGTGCCATTATACACCGCCTGCGTGCAAAAGAAAAGCACTTTTTCTTCCGCAAAAAAAGTTTGAAAACTCCGCTTTTTGGCAAAAAAGCAGTTGACTTTCCCTCCCCCCTGTGATAGAATGATTTTACCTGTGAAAAAGGGCTTTATTATTGCGCCCATTTTTCAGCTCCGGCGGTTGTAGTTGCCGCTCCCCAAAATCTTTCTGGGCGGAGTGATACAGGGAGGCAATTTTTAAGGAGGTGCCGATATGCGCGTTAAAGTCACTTTGAGATGCTCCGAGTGCAAGCAGAGAAACTACAACTCCATGAAGAACAAGAAGAATGACCCCGACCGTCTCGAAATGAAGAAGTACTGCAGATTCTGCAGGAAGCACACGATCCACAACGAGACGAAGTAAGGAGGGCTCATCATGGCAGAAGTCAAAAAGCAAAACTGGTTCGTTAGAGCCTGGGCCGCGATTTGCAAATACTTCCGTGAGCTGAGAAGCGAGCTGAAGAAGGTCGTGTGGCCCACCCCCAAGCAGGTCCTGAAAAACGCCCTGATCGTCGTTTGCTGTGTTCTGGTGGTCGGCGTGTTCATCTGGCTGTTTGACTTTGTGGCACAGGTTACGGTTAACGCCGTGATCGACCTTTTCAGATCTCTGATCGGGTAATCGCCATGGCAGGAACTGCAAAATGGTATGTAGTGCATACCTATTCCGGTTATGAAAACACCGTGAAGGCGACCATCGAAAAAACCGTGGAAAGCCGCCAGCTGCAGGATGTGATTCTGGATATCTCCATCCCCATGGAGACCGTTACGGAAATCACCGAATCCGGCGCTTCCAAGACCTACGACCGGAAGGTTTACCCCGGTTATGTGCTGGTCAAAATGGTTTACAGCGATGACACCTGGCATGTGATCCGGAATGTCCGTGGAGTGACCGGCTTTGTCGGAACCTCCAGCAACGACCCCACTCCCCTGACCGAAGAAGAAGTCTACGCCATGGGCGTCGAAAAGAAGCAGATCATCGTCAACTATGATGTGGGCGATCAGGTTCGCATTCTGGACGGCCCTCTGTCCGGATTTCTTGGCCGTGTGGAAAATGTTGAGGTCGATAAAAACCGCGTCAGCGTGGTTGTTTCCATGTTTGGCCGCGAGACCCCGGTCGAGTTTGAACTCGATATGATCGAGGTCGTTTCCCAGTAAACGCATCGGGCTGAGCATTCAGCCGGAACGTGGGAGGGGCTTGCGCCCCGCAAAACATGCGCAATGCGCATCATCACCACATTATATTCAGGAGGTGCTTATCATGGCACAGAAAGTCACTGGCATTATCAAGCTTCAGATCAACGCCGCTAAGGCTACCGCTTCCCCCCCTGTCGGCCCCGCGCTGGGTCAGCACGGTGTCAACATCGCCGCTTTTATCAAGGAATTCAACGCCCGCACCAAGGATATGGAAGGCTACAAGATTCCTGTCGTCATCACGGTCTACGCTGACCGCAGCTTTACCTTCATCACCAAGACCCCCCCTACTCCTCTGCTGATCGAGAAGGCCATCGGCCTGTCCAAGGGCTCCGGTGTTCCCAACAAGCAGAAGGTCGGCACCATCACCCGGGCTCAGATCTCCGAGATCGCCAAGACCAAGATGCCCGATCTGAACTGCCACACCCTGGAAGCTGCCGAGAGCCAGGTCGCTGGTACCTGCCGCTCCATGGGCGTCACCGTTGTCGATTGATTTGATTTTTTCATCCGGCCCATGTGCCGGAAATGTGGGAGGATTATTCCGCATCACCACTATATAGGAGGATTTAACAAGTGTTTAGAGGTAAAAAGTATAAAGAGAGCGCCAAGCTGATTGACCGCTCCGTTCAGTATGATCCCAACGAGGCGCTGTCTCTGGTCGTCAAGAGCGCTTCCGCCAAGTTCGACGAGACCGTCGAGCTGCACATCAAGCTGGGTGTTGACTCCCGCCATGCTGACCAGCAGGTTCGTGGCGCCGTGGTTCTGCCCAACGGCACCGGCAAGACCCGCCGGGTGCTGGTCTTCACCAAGGACGCCAAGGTGGAAGAAGCCAAGGCTGCCGGCGCTGACTATGTTGGCGGCATGGAGCTGGTGGAGAAGATCACCAAGGAGAACTGGTTCGAGTTCGACGTGGTCGTCGCTTCCCCCGACATGATGGGTATCGTTGGCCGTCTGGGTAAGGTTCTGGGCCCCAAGGG
>CAZMBL010000031.1:0-19436 GCA_964564605.1 uncultured Oscillospiraceae bacterium | reverse complement strand
GTATTGTTTCATACCGGCAAGCTCACTGCAAGTCGCCGCTAGTTTTGACGCTTACATCTTTACGGTGGGCGCGGTCGATGGCGGTGGAGAAACAGGTGACCAGCTCCAGAAGCGTGGAAAAATCCTCCTCGGACAGTTCGCTGCACCGACCTGCCAGCACATTGCTGCGCTCGGTTCCGGCTGTGCCGAAGAGGATTCGGTCGCTGGAAACGCTCAGGGTCATGCAGACCCGCTTCAGTGTAGGAATGGACAGCCCCACAACGCCCCGCTCCAGATCGGAAACGAACTGGGGTGAAACATCGATTCTCTCCGCGAACTGCTCCTGCGTCAGTCCGGATTGCTCCCGGGCGCGGCGGATCTGCTCACCGATTTGAATGTTGATTTCTTTTTTTTTTCGCATAAATCCACCTCTTTTGCATCTATTCTATCAAAAAAACGGTTGACAAACACAATGCAATGGTATTATAATTACCAATAGCAACGGCATTAGTCGCGGTTAAAGTGCCGGGCGACAGGATCAACTTTTCCAGCATAATACAGAAAGGTGGCAAAAGAATGAAGAAATTTCGAAAACTGATGTCCATCATCGCGGTACTGTGTCTGCTGACCGGCTTCTTCACCGGCCATGTGCATGCAGCTTGCGTAGTCTGCTACGATGAGGATGGCGACTTCAAGTGCGATTCGTGCGAAGAACACATTTGCCGGGATGATGATGGCGACCTCGCCTGTGATGACCCGGAATGCGCAGCGCATATTTGTGCAGACAAGGATGGGGACTGGCGCTGCGATGACGAAACCTGCACATATAATCCCTTCCCACATTCGGATTGGGATCGTGACGGCTTCTGCGATTTCTGCGGTGTAGATGTATCCCATGAATGCTATGATGAAGATGGCGATCATTATTGTGAGCAGTGCTTTGACTGCGCTGGTTGCTACGATAGCGATGGCAACTGGCGGTGCGACTATTGTCCGCGTATAATTCCCCATGAATGTGTTGATGCAGAACACGATGGCTCTTGTGATTTTTGCCGTTCTCACGTTTGCTGGGACAGTGATGGCGACTGCGAATGCGATGGTGATGATTGCGGGCTTCGGGTGCACATCGATGAAAACGGCAACTACCACTGCGACCAGTGCAACACATGGCTTGAGCATACTTGCATCGATGAAAACGAGACATACTGGTGTGACTTGTGTGGTATGTCGATTTCTCATGACTGCATTGACACAGACAGTGATTACCATTGCGATCTGTGCGGCTACATAATGGATCACATATGTGTGGACGAAAACGGTGACTATGATTGCGATATCTGCGATAATGTGATCGAACATACCTGCGTCGATAGTGACACCGATTACTGGTGTGATCTGTGTAGACGTTGGATTTATCACGAGTGCAGCGATGCGGACGGTGACTATCGCTGCGATAAGTGCGACATTTGGATTTATCACGAGTGTATCGATCAAGAAGACAAGGACTATCACTGCGATCTTTGCGGCCGCATAATCGAACATGACTGCATTGATGTTGGCGGCGATTATTCTTGCGATCTTTGCGGCTGCATAATCGAACATGACTGCATTGATGCTGACGGCGATTATTTTTGCGATCTGTGCGGCGAGTACTACTATGGTCATTGGGACGGAGACGGGGATGGGCTCTGTGACAATTGCGAGGCCGACATTGGCCACACCTGTCGCGACGACGATGGCGACTATCGCTGCGACCGGTGCCACTATGTGCTTCCGCATACTTGCATCGATGAAAATGAGGATTTTGAATGCGATAAGTGCGGCTGGCATGTTTGCACAGACAAAAACGGCGATTACAAGTGCGATGACGAAGCATGTGAAGAGCACGTCTGCGCTGACAACAACGGTGATTACAAGTGTGATGAAGAAGGCTGCGCAAAGCATGTTTGTGCAGACCCTGATGGTGATTACTGGTGTGATTCCTGCGGGGAATTGATTCCCCACGACCACATCGATGGCGACACCAATTACTGGTGTGATTTGTGCGGATATAGGATCGCGCATGAATGTGTCGATGCAGACGGTGACTATCGCTGCGAGCTGTGCGGCAGGTATTTCATGCATGAAGATGAGAATGGCGATGGCCTCTGCGATGACTGCGGTGCCAACATTGCCCATGACTGTGTGGATTCGAACGGTGATAGCTTCTGCGATATCTGCCGGGAATGGAGACAGCACGAGTGCAGCGATGTGGACGGCAACTACCGCTGTGATGACTGCGGCAATTACTTTGGTGACCATTACGATTGGGATGACGACGATCTCTGTGATGATTGTGGCGCTAACATTGCCCATGAATGCGCAGATGAAAACGGGGATTGTTACTGCGACATCTGCTGGGAAGTATTGGATCACGAATGCATTGACGAAGACGGCAATTACATCTGTGACCTGTGCGGATTCTATATCTCCCATGAAGATGCGAATGATGATGGAATCTGTGATGATTGTGGCGCAAACATCGCCCACGACTGCATCGATGAAGACGAGGACTACCGTTGCGACATCTGCTGCGAAATGATGGAGCACGAATGCGTGGATGAAGACGAGGACTATCGTTGCGACATCTGCTGGGAAATGATGGAGCATGAATGCGTGGATGAAGACGAGAACTACCGTTGCGACATCTGCTGGGAAGTATTGGATCACGAATGCGTGGATGAAGATGAGGACTACCGTTGCGACATCTGCTATGAGAAAATCCCGCATGAGTGCGTGGACGAGAATCATGATTACCGGTGCGACCTGTGCTATGGCCGGATCCCCCACGACTGTGTGGACGCAAACGGGGACTACCGCTGTGACAAATGTGGCTTTTATTTCCGCCATTATGACCAAAATGGCGATGGCCTCTGCGATGACTGCGGTGCCAACATCAGGCATGACTGTGTGGATGAGGACGGGAACGATTACTGCGACATCTGCGGCGCACGTCATCGCCATACCTGCATAGATAAGGATGGGGACTGCTGCTGCGATATCTGCGAATCTCCCATTCTGCATGATCTGCTGGATAAGAACGGCGATCATATCTGTGACCTGTGCGGGGAAGAAATCTACTTAGGCATCATGGTTGGCGATAAGATCATCACCTATGAGCAGATGAGTGTGATGGCCCTGGCGGAGGGAGCTGAGAGTGCAACACTGCCAGACATTCTGGATGTGTTTGGCGATGGAACCGTGACCTTCCAATTCTCCACCGGTACCCTGACCCTGAACAACGCGAACATTACGGGCAACGACCTCGATGGAAGCATTTTCGGCATCTATGCCGAGAGCAACCACAATCTGAAGCTGGTTCTCAAGGGCAAGAATACCATTACGGTGACAGCCGAGGAGGACACCCATGAGCAGTTTGGCATTGGTGTGATAACCGGCCTGACCATCAGCGGTGATGGGGAGCTGAATATTGTCCTGAACGGCAAGGCCATGAGTGGCGGCATTATTGCAGTTGAGAAGCTGGTGATTGAGAGCGGCAACCTGACTGTGGATGGTTCGAATGCGGAAATCAGCGATGAGGAGGAGCCGGTGCTGATCGGCCTGGGCTCAACCGGTGGAATGATTGAAATCCGTGGTGGTCAAATTAAGATCATCGGCATCAAGATGGCCGTCATGGGCATGAAGGACGGGCTGGAGATCAGTGATTCGCTGACCGTTACTGGCGGCCAGCAGGGCACCGATTTGCTCTTCAATGCGGAATGTGACGTAGTTAACGCAACTGGCGAAGATCCCGTTGTGATCGCCCCCAAGGCAGAAGACCCCGATGACGGGAAAGAGAACCCCGATGACGGGAAGGAAGACCCCGATGACGGGAAAGAGAACCCCGATGACGGGAAAGAGAACCCCGATGACGGGAAGGAAGACCCCGATGACGGCAAGGAAAACCCGGACGAGGGCGGCAATCCTGCCTCCGGTGACGAAACGCCTCTGTTGCTTCTGGCCATGCTGATGATCGGCTCTGCGGCGGCTGTGGTGCTTTCCCGGAAGAAGTTCAGCTTCTGATTTCGGTAAATCCTTCACACCGGCTATCTGAAACCCCATAATTCATGCCCCGGCGGAAATCCGCCGGGGCATTTTCTGGTTCTATAATAAATGTTAGTGTCAGGCGATGAGCCTGTCTGATGACCGGTCTGCCGGATGATTGCCGTAGGGGGTGTTGTCAAACCCTGTGCAGGCGGGCCGATGTGCCTCAATTGTCCCCTACAGAGGCGCAAAAAGCGAATGTCATTGCAAACCGGTGCGCACACTGGTACGGAAATCCCCCTGCCCTTCCGGATTGTTGGAAGAACGGGGGATTGTTCATCTATCCGGGGGATTGGCACAGCGGCTGCGCCGCTTCGCAATGACAGCAGGTCGCGGTGCGGCGATCCACCGGTTCTCCCGCCCGGTTTCCCATTTTGGTCTAAGAGAATATTGGAACGCACAGAAAACCCCGGGCCGCGATTGGGGCGGCTCCGGGGGTGTTTCTGATTAGCGGGTTTCTTCCCGGACGATTTGCTCCATGGCTTCCCAGTTCTTTTCCATTTCGCTGACAAGGCGGAACTGGGTGCGGCAGCGGTCGAGATTGTGGGTAGGGTAGTGGATGCCGAAATAGTGGTCTCCTTCGAGATAATCCGTCAGGAACCGGACACCGCATTCCAGTGTCATGGTCAGTGCGCCCAGAGGCAGGGAGGCACGCTCCTCATCCGTCAGTCCAGGGCAGGCTTCCAGAAACCCCCGGGTGAAGGCCCGGTACAGTTCCAGATCGATGGTCATTTTGCTCAGATCTTTTTCGTCCTCTGCGGCAGTGGCCGCACCGAAACGGATGGAGTCACCGAAATCGTAGGCGGCAAGACCGGGCATGGTGGTATCCAGATCCACAACGCACAGCGGCGTCCGGGTGTCGGCACGAAGCATCACGTTATTCAGCTTGGTGTCGTTCAGGGTCACCCGCAGGGGAAGCTCTCCCCGGGCCAATTGTCCGGCCAGACGGCAGCCAACGGCCTCGTGCGCCAGCGCAAATTCGATCTCCGGCTGCACCTGCGCGGCACGGCCCATGACATCGGCCTCCAGCGCCTGCCGGAACAGGCTGTAGCGGTTGGGGGTATCGTGGAATTTTTCGATGGTCTCATGCAGTGTGGCGGCAGGGAAGTCCTTCAGCTGCTGCTGGAAGGTGCCGAATGCGATGGCGGATTGGTAAAAATCCTCGGTGCATTCCGGCGCCTGCAGGCAGATGGAGTCCTCGATGAAATCATACACCCGCCAGTCGCTGTTTTCGCCGTGGTGATACCACTGCTTGCCGTCTGTGGTGTAGATCAGGGTCAGGGCTTCGTTGTCGGCCTTGACCTTCGTGTGGAGGTAGGCGGTGACGGCGGCGATGTTCTCCTGCAGAGCGGCAATATCGGGGAAAGCCCGGTTGCTGATTTTCTGCAGGATGTAGCGGCGGCCGGTATCGGTCACCACAAGGTAGGTATCATTGATATGGCCGCAGCCATGGCGCTCACAGGAAAGGGGCTCGCCGTCCAGCGGGAACTGCCGCAGGACTGTCCGGAAAATAGTATCCACTTCGTATGCTCCTTAAATTTCGTACCACCGGATCTCGTTGGCTTCCAGATGCAGTGGAAAGCTACCATCACCGGTATAAACGGTGGTGTCCTGTGGTTCGTAGGTATTATTGACCACGCAGTATTTGCCGTTTTCGACAAATGCGTGTACTTCTACATTATAGTTGCTGGAGAACCATTTGTAAAGGTCTTTTTCACTGTTTGCGACCCACAAAATAGCACGATACAGCACACGGCTGTTTTCAAAGGAGTAGGGCAGTCCGGAAATATAGACGCTGCGGCCGCTGCCGTAGGAATTGACGGCCATCTGCACTTCCTTTTCCTTCTGCACCAGAATATCGGTGCCCTCCAGAGCGTAGATGCTCTTTTTCCCTTCGCCAAAGTCCACCTCGCCGGCAACATCGGAAAGAATGAAGTGATCCGGATGCTGCTGCCAGTTGTACTTGTCGTAGTTGAGGGTGAAGCCGGTCTCCTTCTCCACGCCCAGCAGGGAGGAAAGCTGCAAATAGCGGCCCTGATACTGGTGGCCGGAGGGTTCGCCCACGCCGATGAAGCCACCGCCACTGTGGACAAATTTGCGGATGGCGGAGGAAATGGCGGGATCTTCCCATTCGGCACCGCCGGTGTGAGCGGTATCGCCGTCACCGACATTGATGATCACATCGATGGAGTCGAGCAGATTTGGGTCGTTGCGGATGTCATCGAAGGAGATAAACTTCACATCGAAGGGGGCACCGGACAGGGCCTCAATGATGCCGGCGTAGGAATAGTTCTGCTTCTGATACAGGGCATGGTGCACCATGTGGGCACCCCACGCGCGCATTTTACCCCAGCAGTTGAGCACGGCCACGGTCTTGACGCAGTAGGGGGTGGTGCCCTTGATATTGTCGTAAAGCTCCCGGAACTCGTTGCAGACGGACTCGATATAGTCAATAAATTCGGGGAACCGGAGCGCCAGCTTCAGATAGCCGCCGTAGCCGATACGGTCAATGGGCTTGCGCAGGATGGCCCGCCGGGCGGTGACCCAGTTTTCCTTGGCCTCCTTCACGGGGTCGCCACCTTCGTGGAAGGTGTCCGGGAAGAAATAGGGCAGGAACCGGCCCTCGGTATATTTTACACCGGGAATGTCGGAGATCAGGCGCAGGGTCGAGCCGTTGCCCACGGAACCGACGACCGCATCGATCCCGATGCTCTTCCACTCGTCCATGAAAGGCTCCGTGCCGATCCAGTGGTCGCCCAGGAACATCATGGCTTCCTTGCCCAGCTCATGGGTGATGTCCACCATTTCCCTGCACAGCTTTGCCACTTCCCGGCGCTGGAATGCCTGAAAATCCTTATATTCTTTGGAGGGGATGCGGTACTGGTTATTGTGGTAGCCCTGATCGACAATGTATTCGGGGCGGAATTTGTAGCCCACTTCCTTTTCGAACTGATCGAGGATATAGGGGGAGACGGAGGCGGAGTAGCCGTACCAGTCTACGAATTTCTCCCGCTTCAGCTCGTCAAACACCAGCGTGAACTGGTGGAAGAAGGTGGTGTAGCGGATGACATTGACATAGGGATGCTCCGCAATGAATTTGCGCAGCCGCTCCATGGTGTAGGCGTGGGTCTTGGGCTGGCGGACATCGAAGGTGATCTGATGTTCGAAATCCTTCCAGTCGTTGGTGACGGCATTGTACATATGTACCGGATCCCAGATGATGTAGGCGAGGAAGGCCACGGTATACTCATGGTAGCTCTCGGGCTGCGCAATGACCACACAGCCGGTGTTTTCGTCATAATGCCAGCGGTCGGGGGACAGAGGCTGGCCGGTTGTGCGATCCATCACTTCCCACCAGCGGGTGATATCGTCCCGGGTGTTGACCTGCATCAGCTCCGGAGAGATACCCTGCATCAGATGAATGGCCAGCTCGCCGTCCGTGGCGGTGTGGAAGCCCGTCATGATATAGCACTGCTGCACTTCATCGGGGTTGGCCTTCGCCCAGACGTTGTCTTTGCGGGTGGTATAGTAGGTGGAGTAGATTTTTGCATCCTGATTTTGTAGTTCGGCGGGAAAATCGGTGCCATCGCAGTCCCGGATGGCATCTGCGCCCCACTTTTTCAGGATCTCCAGGGTTTCCGGTACCACATCCAGATCGGTAGGAATGGTGACCCGGCCAAAGTTTTTGTTGTTCATGGAAAACCTCCAATTGGTACAGTGAGATCAGTTTTAGGGAGGCCGGGTGTGGCCTCCCTGCGAATTTACTTTTTGAAGCCGGAGTTATACACCAGCAGGGCGGCAAGCAGGAAAACAATGCCGATGAGCATGATGATCAGACCGGTCATCTTGCCGGTCATCCGCCAGCCAACGATGGTCAGCACGATGCCGATGATGAAAAACAGGCCGATAATGAGGGCGCGCAGCTTGTCGTGATCTTTCAGAAAGTTCATAGTTCACCTTAACCTTTCAGACCGCCAACGGTCATACCCTTGGTCAGATTTTTCTGCACGCAGCAGTACAGGATCAAAGTCGGCAACATGACCAGCACAAGACCGGCATACATGGGGCCATAGTTGGCTTTGGCCTGCTGGGCCTGCATCAGATTCAGAAGGCCGACCGGCAGCGTCTTCGGGCCATCGGTAGAGGACATCAGGGTCATGGAAATAATGTATTCATTCCAGAAAGACAGGAAATTGAACAGAATGACCGTGATGATGGAGGGCTTGGCCATGGGGAAAATGACCTGCAGCATGGTGCGGAAATAACCGGCACCGTCGATATAGGCGGCCTCCTCGTAGTCATGCGCCAGCGTGGCGAAGTAGCCGGACAGCAGATAGATGGTGAAGGGCAGGGCTGTGGCGGCGTACACGATGGCCAGAACAACAAGGTTATTGAGCAGGAAGCCGCCGCCAAAGACTTTCTTGAGCCAGCTGTCCGCATCCATCAGCATCAGGAAAATGGGCACCACGATGTAGTTGACGTTGATAAACAGGCCGGCCATGAAGGCGGTGTTCAGGACTTTGACACCCCGGAACTGGAACCGGGACAGGCAGTAAGCAGCCGGAAGGGCAACTACCAGCAGAATAATCAAAGCCAGTGCCGTCACGAGTACGGAATTGAGCATGTAGTCGCCCATTTTCGCGGTAGTCCATGCTTCTACAAAGTTCTGAAAGTGGAAGCCCTTGGGAAGGTTCCAGGGATTGCCGTAAAACTCCTGGTTTTCCTTGACAGAGGCCATGAAGACCCACGCCACGGGAACAATAATGGTGATCGCCAGTGTGGCCAGCACCACATAGATAAAAGCCTTGTAAAGCTTTTCGCCGGAGGTAGTCAGTCTGCGTTCTTTCATAAATGTTACCTCCTTAGAATTCCAGCGTTTCCCGCTTTGTGACCTTGTTGACAAGGGCGGACAGGGCGAAGGAGAACAGGAAGATCACAACACCCACGGCCATGCAGTAGCCGTACAGACCGTTGGCCTTCTGATCATACATGTAGCCGAGAATGACCTGAGAAGAGCCATTGGGGCCGCCGCCGGTCATGGCCTTGACAAACAGGAAGGCCATATTGATGGTGGAGATGATAAAGAAGGTCAGCGTTGTGCGGATGTTTGTCCAGATCAGGGGCAGGGTGACCTTGAAGAACTGGGTCACACGGCCGGCTCCATCGAGGGAGGAGCTTTCATACAGGGACTGGGGTACGGCGGCCATGGAAGCCATATACATGACCATGTAATAGCCGATGGCCTGCCAGACCATGGCGATGATGAGGGAGACCATGACCAGGTTTTCGCCCTTCCAGTAAATGGCTTCCTCCAGATGAACGAATGCATTGATCAGAGAGTTGAGCATGCCGTTCTTGACATCATAAATGGCGGAAAAAATGCCGGAAATAACAACAACGGACAGAATGTTGGGGATATAGAAGACAATGCGGAAGAAATTCTGCCCCTTGATTTTTTCTCGAGTTAAGATCGCCGCAAAAATCAGCGCCAGTGCCATGGTGATGACGGTGACGACCACGATCAGCAGCAGCGTGTTCTGCATGGAACGGATAAAGGAAGAGGATTTAAGCAAAGTCAGGAAGTTTTCCAATCCCACGAAGGTCTCGGTCTTGGAATAGGCACCCCGCTCAAACAGAGACATTTTGAAAACATTGATAGTGGGGATGATCATAAACACTGTGAACAGGATCACAGCAGGGGCCAGACAGGCCACCAGAAATGCGCTACGGCGTTTGTTGCTTTTCATGGCTGCAAATACCGCTCCTTTCAGTTAGGGAATAGGGACTGGCGAAAGAGATGGCAGCGGCGGCTGCCGCTGCCATCCCAAAGATATCTGTGGATGTAAGCTGATCGATTAGCCCAGGAGCTTGTCACGCATCAGAGCGGTCTTTTCAATGATATTGGCCTTGTACTGCTCGATGGTGATCGTGCCGGCGACCAGAGAGTCGATGGGCTCGAAGAACACGCTGCTGGTGGTCACATCGGGGATCGATTCGAAGGAAGCGAAGTTACCCATGGCGGCCTTGGCACCGTTGTCATAGATGGAGTAGAACATCTTGTTGTCGCCGGTGAGCATGTCAGCGATACCGTTGACGGGCTGGATGGCGGGGGAGGGGTTGCCGTCAGCGTCCTTGGCGTTGGCGAAGATCTGGCAAGCCTTGTCGGAGTACAGGAACGCGATGAACTGCTTGGCAGCGTCAACATTCTGGGCACCGGAGGGGATCCAGGCCTGCTCAAACCAGCAGTAGGAGTAGCCGGCGCCGTCAGCGGTGACAGCGGGCAGAGCGGTCATGCCCCACTGGAAGGTCTCGGTAACTTCCTTGGCGTAGTCAGCCATCTCACCAACGATCCAGGTGCCGTTTGGCATAAACAGGGCTTCGTCGTCCATAACCATCTGCTGGTTCTTCTTGAAGTCCTGGCTGTTAGCCTGCGCGGGGGTGGAGGGGTGCGTGTAGTCAGCCAGCTTGTCGAGAATGTTCAGCAGAGTGGTGCCGTTCTCGGACTCCCAAGCGCCTTCCTTGTAGTTGGTGATGTCGTTGAAGAACTCAGCGCCGCCGATGGAGTACATCAGAGCGTACATGAAAGCGTCGTAGTAGCCGGCGGTGGGGTAGGTGAACAGGGAGATGCCTTCAGCCTTGGCGGTCTCGCCCAGAGCCCACATCTCGTCCCAGGTGGTGGGAACAGTCCAGCCCTTGGCATCGAACAGCTTGGCATTGTAGAACAGGCCGCAGGGAGAGTAGAACATGGGGGCCAGATAGGTCTTGCCGTCGCCATAGGGGTTGGTCAGAGCGGTCTCGGTGAAGCCGCCGGAAATCTTGTCGCTGACCTTCGCGGTTTCGCCGGGAACGGTCATGGACAGGACATCGGTGATGTCAACGATCTGCTTGTCCTTGATGAACTGCTCGGTCAGACCGGCAGGACGGCCGGTAGCCAGATGGATCACATCGGGGTATTCGCCACCCTGCATGGAAGCGGAGAGAACGTCCTCCAGCTCCTTGTTGGTGACCAGTTCAACCTTGATGCCGGTCTGCTCTTCGAAAGCTTTGCAGACATCGACCCACATCTGAGCGCCGTAAGCGGTCTCGATGGCGGCAACCTTCAGAACCTTTTCATCGGTCTTGGGGGTGCATGCAACCATGGCGAAGACCATCAGGGCTGCCAGAAGCAGTGCAAGAATCTTCTTCATTGTATTTCCTCCTAAAAATAAGTCAGTCGGGCCGCAGCCCTCTGTGATACTAAGTATACAGGATAATGAAAAAACTACAAGCAAATTCTTGTGTTAAACTTTAGAAATATTGCTATCTACGCAATTTCGGCAGAACCACAAATTTGATGCCCCGAAATTTGTGCAAAAATGCCTTAAACCGGTGACACAGCCGGGAATTGCCGTGGCAAAAGATGAAAAAAGTTCTTGTATTTTGCGGTGGGCTACAATATAATGGATAAGCAGGACAAGATTTCTAAAAGCAGGGGGATAATTCCATGAGCAACAGCCGCTATATGCTGGAAACGGCGCAGTCCGGGGCCATCCGTGGCAGCGCCCGTCTGCTCAACGTCGGCAGTGCCCGCTATGAAGGAGACTGGCCGTCCATTCCCCACGCCCATGCCTATGCGGAGCTGTTTTACATCACCGGCGGCGATGGGCAGTTCCGTATCGAGGAGAAGCTGTTCCCTGTGCAGGTGGATCAGCTGGTGATCGTCAACCCCAATGTCATCCACACGGAGGTCAGCTTTGAGTCCCATCCGCTGGAATACATCGTTCTGGGCATTGCGGGGCTGGAGCTGGCCGGAGAAGATGGCGGAGACAGCCGTTTTCGGGTGCTGGATTTCCGGGGTGACAGCGATATTTCCGCCTGCCTGCGTCAGATCCTGCGGGAGTCCCGGCAGATGCAGGAGGGCTATGAGACCGTCTGTCAGGCGTATCTGGAAATACTGATTGTGCGGCTCATGCGCAGTGCCACCTTTGCCCTAGCCGCCGGTTCCGTGGAGAAGCGGGCCAGCCGCCAGTGCGCCACCGTCCGGCGCTACATCGATGCCCATTATAAAGAGCAGCTGACACTGGAGCTGCTGGCACAGCAGGCCCATGTGAACAAATACTATATGTCCCATGCTTTCAAGCGGGAGTATGGCGTTTCGCCCATCCAGTATCTGATCCGCCGCCGGATCGAGGAGAGCCGGTATCTGCTGCGGGAGACGGATCTGTCTCTCGCCCAGATCTGCCGGATGCTGGGCTTTTCCTCCGGCAGCTATTTTTCCCAGAGCTTCTGTAAGGTTGTTGGGATGGCGCCAATGGAATACCGCAAGCGCTGCCGGGAGCAGGTGGACGCGCCGCAGGCGTAAGGCAGTGCCACATTTTTGTTGATTTGCGCACTTTTTTGTGGTATAATGATCCCACGAAGTAAAGTGAGGTGCCCCGTGGAAGACCTGAAACCCATTATCGCGAAAAACATTACCTTTTTGCGCCAGAACGCCAGAATGACCCAGATCGAGCTGGCAGACCGGCTGAACTATTCGGACAAGGCCATTTCCAAATGGGAGCGGGCGGAGTCCGTCCCCGATGTGTCCGTGCTGAAAAATATTGCGGATCTGTTTGGCGTTACCGTGGATTATCTGCTGACCGATGAACATGATCCGCTGCCCGCGCAGGATGCCCATCAGCGCGATCAGATCACCCGGCGCAACCACACGGTGGTGACCAGTCTGAGTGTGCTGCTGGTGTGGTTCATTGCAACCTTCTGCTATGTGATGCTGGATATTCTGGGGGAGCAGCTGGCGCTGCGGTGGCTGCCGTTTCTCTATGCGGTGCCGGTTTCGGCCATCGTCTGGCTGATTTTCAATTCCATCTGGTTCAACCGCCGCCGCAATTTTTTGATCATCTCCCTGCTGATGTGGACGGCGCTGATCAGCGCAGTGGTATCGCTGCAGGCGGCCGGTTTCAGCGCATGGACACTGCTGGTGCTGGGGATTCCCGGGCAGATCATCATTCTGGTCTGGTCCAGACTACAGTCCGGAAAAAAGAAGTAAAAAACGGAAAAGACGGCATCCGCAACCTGCGGATGCCGTCTTTTAGCTGTCCGGGAATAGAATGTTCCAGTAGTTGTAATCGAGGATCCATTCGGAAATGGTGAACCGGTTGGAGACCTCCGCCTTGATATAATCCAGATACGCCTGCGGAAGCTCTGTATCGGTGAAGAAGAAATACTCCTTGGAGTCGGAATTGTAGGCGGCCAGATCCGTGATCCAGCTGCGGTTGCGGAACATGACCAGTGCCGGCGCATCCGACAGCACATCCCGCCCCATATACAGCCGGGAGTCGAACTCCAGCCCGAAAAGGTTGGAAAGAGTGGGCAGAATGTCCAGATGGCTGGTGGGGGTCGTGATCACCTGCGGCTCAATGCCGGGCTTGTAGATGATGCAGCCGTTTTTGTATATTTCAAAATTCGTCTCCAGCTCATGACCCACAAGCTCGCCGTACTGCTCGTTGTTCAGGCCGTAGGGATAATGGTCGGCCACGATCACGATCACCGTATTGTCCAGCACACCGGCCTGCTCCAGCCGTTGCAGCAGCAGCTCCATGGAATACTCAAATTCCAGCTGGGTAGCGATGTACGCCTTCACTCCATCGCTGTATGGCTCGTTTTCCACCAGCTGGCGGTTTTTGGAGGAAATGTAGTTGCTGCCCCAGGTGTAGTCGCCGTGGCCGGAAATGGACATGTAGTAGGTGACAAAGGGTTCCTGATTGACAAACAGGGGCGTGGAAACGTCCACCACCTCAATATCGGACTCCGGCCAGCTCTTTTTGATGGGCAGGCCGTTGACCTTTCCGTCACTGCTGCCGCCATAGCCCTGATAGTAGAAGCCAAGATTGGACAGATACTGGTGGCGGCTGTAATAGGTATAGGTATGACCGTGGTAGGCGAAGGCGTTGTAGCCCTGCGCCAGCAGCTGCCGGGACATGGTCAGGGGCATGGCGTTGTGGGAGGAGTCCTTGAAGCTCCAGGTGCCGGCCTTGGGAACGGTGCCGGTCAGGTGGGCGTACTCGCCATCCGTGGTGGAAACGCCCCAGCTGGGCACATAGTTGTTGGAAAGATAAATTCCCTCGGTCATCATTTTGTACAGGGCGGGGGTGCGCTCCGGGGTAATGACGGCGGTGCTGAAGGCTTCCGCCGTGATCATGATCAGGTTGCACCCTTCAAACATGCCGGTGTAGGCGTTTTTGTTGCTGGGGGTGCGGCTTTGAAAATAGCGGTGCATCTGAGCGATGGCAGAGTCGGAAGTGGCAGAAATCAGACTGTCAAAGTCCAGCGGGAGGACATTGGGACTTTCATCGATGGGCGGTTCGGCCGGTTCCGATGGGACGGTGCCCGCGGTGGTCTCCGGCGGCAGGGTAGCGGGGGGCGGCAGGGTGAAAGAGGGCATGGTCACATCGATCCGAATGGAGCCGGTGGGCTCGGCCGGATCGGCATAGCGCTGCACATCCACCCGGAAGCCGGTGAAGACCCCAAGCTTGTTGATACAGTAGTAGGAGTCGGAGGTGCGGTGATACAGGTCATAGGCGCTCAGCTGCTCCGTGCCGCCAAACAGGGGCAGACACTGCACCAGCGCGATCTGCACCACGGCGGCCAGTGCCAGAGGAATCAGACCAAGCAGAAGCTTCCGGCTGCCCCGCAGGGAAAACAGTCGCCACGACACGATGGAGAAAAACAGCAGCGGCAGCGCAGCCAGCAGCAGCCAGTGCAGGTTCTGAATGATCCGGGTCAGGATGATATCCCAGAACTGGAAGGCAGCAGCGCCGTTGGCGGCGGAATAGGCGGAATAGAAGGTGCCGAAATTGTTGTAGTACACCAGCTGAGAGGCGCACAGCAGATAATAAACGGCGCTGTAGGTGATGACCAGCGCGGCATTGATCCGCCGCCATGGCAGCATGCAGCTCAGGCCGTACACCACAAGGGCAGGCACAAGCGCAAACAGCAGACTCAGGGCCAGACCCTCGTTATACAGCGTGTGGACATTCTGGGCGGTATCGATATGAACGATCAGCTCCGGCAGGGCGCCGGCCAGCCAGAGGAAGAACAGCAGCAAAACGGATGGCCAGCGAATCTCGCGCTCGGAGGCTTCACCGGAATAATACTTGCCGGAGTAAGCGGACATGGGATCACCTGATTTCTGTGGGGATTTCGTAATTTTGTTATAGACCATTGAGACAGGGAAAGCAATACATGGTGCATGAAATTTCCATGAACAGCGAAGGGCAGCCCGCTGCGCATGGCAGCAGACGGCCGGATATGGCACAGAGATTACAGTTCGCAGTTTCCGACGGTTCTGGGGAAGGGAATCACATCCCGGATGTTGCCGATTCCCGTCAGGTACATGACCATCCGCTCAAAGCCGAGGCCGAAGCCGGCATGGCGGGTGGAGCCGTACTTGCGCAGATCCAGATAGAAATCGTAGTCCTCGGCATTCATGCCAAGCTCCTCAATGCGGGATTTGAGCAGCTCGTAGTTATCCTCACGCTGGCTGCCGCCGGTGATCTCTCCGATACCGGGCACCAGACAGTCCACCGCCGCAACGGTTTTGCCGTCGGGGTTGAGCTTCATATAGAAAGCTTTGATCTCCCGGGGATAATCGGTGACAAAAACGGGCTTTTTGAACACCTGCTCCGTCAGGAAACGCTCGTGTTCCGTCTGCAAATCGCAGCCCCAGGACACGGGGTATTCGAACTGATCGTTGTGCTGCTCCAGCAGTCGCACCGCCTCGGTATAGGTGATGCGCCCGAATTGATTGCTGACCACGTTGTTCAGCCGATCCAGCAGGCCCTTGTCCACAAACTGGTTGAAGAAGGCCATTTCCTCCGGCGCATGCTCCAGCACATAGGTGATGATATATTTGATCATATCCTCTTCCACCCGGAGCAGATCATCCAGATCCGCAAAGGCCATTTCCGGCTCAATCATCCAGAACTCGGCGGCGTGGCGGGTGGTATTGGAATTTTCGGCACGGAAGGTGGGGCCAAAGGTGTAGATATTGCGGAAGGCCATGGCGTAGGTCTCGCCGTTAAGCTGGCCGGAAACGGTCAGATTGGTGGACTTGCCGAAGAAATCCCGGGAAAAATCCACCTTACCATCCTCGGTCATGGGCAGGTTGTTCAGATCCATGGTGGTGACCTGGAACATTTCGCCCGCGCCCTCGGCATCGGAGCCGGTAATCAGGGGTGTGTGGACATAGATAAAGTCCCGGTCCTGGAAGAAGCGGTGAATGGCCATGGCCGCCAGACTGCGGACACGGAACACGGCCTGGAAGGTATTGGCCCGGGGACGCAGATGGGGAATCGAACGCAAAAATTCCATGGAGTGCTTTTTCGGCTGCAGGGGATAATCGCCTGTGGAGGGGCCTTCGACCGTGACGGAGGTAGCCTGAATTTCAAAGGGCTGCCGAGCCTCCGGGGTCAGCTCCAGCGTGCCGCGGACGATCAGCGCCGCGCCCACATTGATTTTGGAAATCTCCTGGAAATTCTCGAGGCTGTCATTATATACCACCTGCACGGGGGTGAAGTAAGTACCATCGTTGAGGACGATGAAACCGAACTGCTTACTGGGGCGCTTATTTCGAACCCAGCCGCCAATCTCGATTTCCCGGCCGGCGTATTGGTCAGTGTTTTTGAACAGCTCACGAACGGTGATAAGTTCCATAGGTATTTCCTCTTTTCCTGAAAATCTTCCGTTATTATACGCCAATTTCCTGCGCTTTACAAGAGGGAAGATGGTATTTTGCGGAAAATATCAGGCCGCCCGGTGCGGGCGGCCTGCGCGGATGGGTCATGTGGTCTTAATTGGCTGCGTGGCAACGGAGGAAGAGGTGGTTGAATCGAGTAAACCCGTGCTGAAAGATGGTAAGCGGGTCGGCTCGAGGAGGGAGACGATCGTCAGCACAAGCACCAGAGCCAGACACACGGTAATGACGATCTTTGTGATCTTTCCGAAGGACAGCCGCTTCCATCGAACCATGGTATACGCCAGCAGGGCAATGTGGGGAAGCAGGGGCAGCCAGCGGTTGAAGCCCAGAATGGACAGGGCGAGCCAAAACGTGACATCTATCGCAACCAGACAGATGTAGAGCGTGTGCTGTCTGCACAGCAGGCAGATGACACCGCAGAGAATAAAAGACAGCGCCAGCGCCAGAAGCGGCAGGTAGGAAGAGTCCAAAAATCCAAGATCCAGTCCCATTTTTATCACCCCCAAATTTCAAAAATAATGTAAGCCAGAAATGCCAGAGAGCCAAGCCCCAACAGCAGCAGTCCGATGATCTGCCGCAGCTCCGGCTGGGGCCGTGCCGCCGGTGTGACAGATGTTGCCGGAGGCGCAGGCGGGGTCTGTTCCGTCAGCTCGTCCAGCGTGATGCTGAAGATCCGGGAAAGACGGATCAGCTTGTCCAGCTCCGGCACGGCGGCGTTATTCTCCCACTTGCTGACGGACTGACGGGAAACATCCAGCGCCTCGGCCAGATCTCCCTGCGACAGATTGCGCTCCGTTCGCAGCCGGTAGATGTTTTCTCCTAGATTCATGTGTAGACCTCCCGGTTGTTTGATGGCTCAATTTTAACATTGGAACCGGGAAAAGTCCACCAATCCGGCTTGAAAATTTAGCAACCACCGGTTGCACCCGGAAAAAACGCGGGGCAGAATCGGGCAGACCATTGCAAAAAGGAAAATCCCATGGTATACTGAGATCAAAGAAAGGTGGTTTTTCCATGATCGATGTTTGCGATGTGCGGGTGATGAAGCCGCTGCTGGAGCAGCACGGGTTTCATTTTTCCAAGGCCAAGGGCCAGAATTTCCTGACACAGCGCTCGGTGCCGGAGCAGATCGCGGCGGAAGCCTGCGTTGGCAGTGGTGTTGGGGCGCTGGAGATCGGGCCGGGCATTGGCCCGCTGACCCAGCAGCTGTGTCTGCGGGCGGAAAAGGTCTGCGCCGTGGAGGTCGATCGGCGGCTGGAGCCGATTTTGCGGCAGACCGTGGGGGAATTTTCCAATCTGGAAATCGTCTGGGAGGATGTGCTGAAGCTGGACATTGCGGCGCTGGTGCGGGAAAAATTCCCGGGGCTGCGGTGCGTAGCCTGCGCCAATCTGCCCTATTATATCACCACACCGATTTTGTCTGCCCTTCTGGAAGCACGGTGCTTTGAAACCGTGACCGTCATGGTGCAGAAGGAGGTGGCTCAGCGCATCGCCGCAGCACCGGGCAGCGGGGATTACGGCGCTTTTTCCGTGTTCTGCCAGTATTATGGAGAGCCGGAGCTGCTGTTTGATGTGCCGCCCCATTGCTTCATGCCCCAGCCGAAGGTAACATCCGCCGTGGTGACACTGCGCCTGCGCCGGGAAATATCGTGGGATATTTCGGATGAGGCGCTGTTTTTCCGCACGGTGCGCGCAAGCTTTGCCATGCGGCGAAAGAAGCTGTCCAACGGTCTGGCGGCCGGGTTCCCGGAACTGGGCAAGCAGGGGGCCATCCGGGTGCTGCATGCGGCCGGACTGGATGAAAATGTCCGGGGAGAGGAGCTGGGCATTGCCCAGTTTGCCCGCATTGCCGATGCCATTGGCCGGGAGCGGGACAATGGCGGTAACTGAAACGGAAAACGATCCGCCGGTGGGCCAAGGCTCACCGGCGGTGCATTTTTATTTGGAGGCAACGCTTTTGCGCACCAGCGCCCGGCGCAGCCGGGCTTCCGCCAGCTTCAGATCGGCGGCGGAAGACGCCTTGTCGCGCAGAACGGCCTGCGCCCGGTCATAGGATCGCTCGGCCCGTTTCACGTCGATATCTTCCGCCCACTCGAAGGTGGTGGGAACCAGCGTGGCCTTGCCGTCCATCATGGACAGCATACCGCCGATGCAGGCAGCGTAGCGCCGGACACCATCGAGAATGACGGTGACACGCCCCATACCCAGCGGCGCCACACAGTTGACATGCCCGGCCAGAATGCCCAGATCACCCGTGGTGGTGCGCACGATCAGCTCTTCGGCCATGCCGTCGAACTGTGTTCCGTCCGGCGTGACGATCTTCAGGGGGAAGGGCGTCATGCTCATCCCTCCTTATGGGCAGCTTGATAGGCTTCCACCACATCGTCAATGCAGCCCTTAAACAGGAAGAAGGATTCGGGGATATGATCGTGCTTGCCTTCGATGATTTCCCGGAAGGAGCGGATGGTGTCCTTCAGGGGCACATAGGTGCCCTGATAACCGGTGAACTGCTCGGCAACGTGGAACGGCTGGCTCAGGAACCGCTGTACCTTACGGGCACGGCTGACGGTGACCTTGTCCTCTTCACTCAGCTCGTCCATACCCATGATGGCGATGATATCCTGCAGCTCCTTGTAGCGCT
>CAZMBL010000030.1:0-20919 GCA_964564605.1 uncultured Oscillospiraceae bacterium | reverse complement strand
TGGCAGGAGCATGACACCTTCCACACCGATGTGTGGGATTTCTCCAAGCCGAAATACTATGTTCTGGATATGTTCCCGTACCCCAGCGGCGTAGGCCTGCACGCTGGCCATCCGGAGGGCTACACCGCCACCGATATCATGTCCCGCATGAAGCGCATGCAGGGCTACAATGTGCTGCATCCCATGGGCTATGACTCCTTCGGTCTGCCTGCGGAGCAGTACGCCGTTTCTACCGGCAACCACCCCAACGGCTTTACCCAGGAGAATATCAAAACCTTCTCCGCACAGCTGCGGGAGCTTGGCTTCGATTATGACTGGTCCCGGCAGATTGCCACCTCGGACCCGGATTTTTATAAATGGACACAGTGGATTTTCAAAAAGCTGTGGGAGGCCGGTTATGCCAAGCGGGTAGAAATGCCTGTCAACTGGTGCGAGGAGCTGGGCACAGTCTTGTCCAACGATGAGGTCATCGACGGCAAATCGGAGCGGGGCGGCTATCCCGTGGTGAAAAAGAATATGATGCAGTGGGTCATTGACCAGCCCGCCTTTGCCGAAAAGCTGCTAGATGGGCTCAATGAGATCGACTGGCCCGAGTCCACCAAGGAAATTCAGCGCAACTGGATCGGCAAATCCACCGGTGTGGAGGTGGATTTCCGGCTGGTGGGCGGTGGCAGCTTCTCCATCTATACTACCTGCATCGAAACCATCTATGGCATCACCTTCATGGTGCTGGCACCGGACGGCAAGACGGTGGAATCGCTGATGGATCGCATCGAAAATCAGCAGGAGGTCAAAGCCTACATTGCCGAATCGGTCAAAAAGAGCGATATGGACAGAACCGAGCTGAACAAGACCAAGTCCGGCTGCCGTCTGGAAGGAATTTACGCCATCAACCCCGTCAACGGCCGACAGGTTCCCGTGTTCATCGGTGATTTCGTGCTGGCCAGCTACGGCACCGGCGCCGTTATGGCAGTGCCCAGCCACGATCAGCGGGATTTCGAGTATGCCATCGCCCACAATATCCCCATGATTCAGGTGATCGATGGGGCGGATGTGTCGCAGCACGCCTTTGAAAAGCAGGATTATCTGGGTAAGGGCTGCCGCCTGCTCAATTCCGAGGAGTTTAGCGGCCTGACGGTGGAGGAGGCCAAGGAGGCCATCACCTGCAAGCTGGAGCAGCAGGGTGTCGCCCGCCGCAAGAACAACTACCATTTCCGGGAGTGGATCTTTGCCCGGCAGCGCTACTGGGGCGAGCCGGTTCCCTGCGTGTATACCGAAGATGGCCGCACAGTCTTCCTGCCCGATGAAGAGCTGCCTGTTATTTTGCCGGAGCTGGAGGATTACAAGGGCAGGGGAGGCAAGGCCCCGCTGGAAAATGCCGAGCAGTGGAAGCATTATGATCACAACGGTCTCAAGGGCCTGCGGGAAACCTCCACCATGCCCGGTTCTGCCGGTTCCTCCTGGTACTATATGCGCTATATCGACCCGAAGAATGATAAAACCTTCTGCGACCCTGCGCTTTTGAAGCACTGGATGCCGGTTGATCTGTATATCGGCGGCCCGGAACACGCGGTGGGTCACCTGATGTATGCCCGGATCTGGAACCGATTCCTGTATGACAATGGGCTGTCTCCCGTGAAGGAGCCCTTCAAAAAGCTGGTGCATCAGGGCATGATCCTTGGGGAGAACGGCATTAAAATGGGTAAGCGCTTCCCGGAATTCGTGGTCAATCCCAGCGATATTGTCCGGGAATATGGCGCGGACACCCTGCGGCTATATGAAATGTTCATGGGCCCGCTGGAGGTTTCGAAGCCGTGGTCTGCCAATGCGGTGGCCGGCGCGAAGAAGTTTATCAACCGTGTCTGGAATTTCTTCACGGAAAGTGCCAATCTGACCGATGGGGAAGACAGCCGCCTGACCAAGCTCTATCACCAGACTGTCCGCAAGGTTACATCCGATTTCGAACAGCTGGCCTTCAATACCGCCATTGCCCAGATGATGGTCTTCGTCAATGAGGTTTATAAGGTTGGTTCCTGCCCCAAATTCTATGCCGAGGGCTTTATCAAGATGCTCTCCTGCATCACCCCCCATGTGGGCGAGGAGATCTGGCAAATGCTTGGCCATGATGATACCATCGCTTTCGAGCCGTGGCCGACCTATGACGAGGAAAAGTGCCGGGACAGCGAGGTTACCATTGCCGTGCAGGTCAACGGAAAAATGCGTGGCACCGTCACCATGGCTGCGGATCTGGATAACGACAGTGTGGTATCCGGCGTTCTGGCCAACGAGAAAATCGCCGCGTTCCTGCAAAAAAACGGCGGCAGCATCGTCAAAACCATTGTGGTTAAGAACAAACTCGTCAACCTGATCGTAAAATAAATCAAAAGGAAGGGCCACGTTAGCCCTTCCTTTTGCTGTTGGCCGATGACATGCGTGGGGCCATCCTTCTATATGAAGAGCGGGTGCGTCACGGTGAGATTATCCGTGGTATGAAAAAATCGCCACGATGCTGGGAAGACTTTCCGATAGCATGTACGCCCTCACCTCCCGGCTGGAGGCCATCAACAGCAATGTACTCGCCATGATTCAGGATCTTCAGCGGCAAAATGACGCGCTGCTGCGTTCCAACAAGCGCCTGACCGAAGAATTGGGTGAAAACCGGCAGGCCACGCAGGAGCTGATCGAACAGACGAAGCTGGGAAACTAAACCTCTGAGCAGATTTTGCGACAGCAGCGGATGCTCTACTATGAGCAGGAGAGGCGCTACGGCAATCTTCCCAATATAAATTGAGTCATACATGCTTTTTCCGACCTTCCGGCAGGACAAAGCCCAAAAAACGAGAAAGTTTTTCAGAATGCTCGATTTTGTGCTTGACATTTTCCGCAGAAATGTATATAATATGCAAGCCTGCTGATAGGCCCTGAACGCATCCTGGATATAGCCGGATGCCATCGGAGGGAGGGAAAACAAAATGGAAATTCGCGTCAAGGAGAATGAGACTCTGGAAAGCGCTCTGCGCCGGTTTAAGCGCAGCTGTGCCAAGGAAGGTGTCATTGCCGAAGTCAAGAAGCGCGAGCATTACGTCAGCCCCAGCCTGAAGCGTAAGCAGAAGTCTGAAGCTGCCCGTAAGAACAAGAGAAAGTTCTACTAATTGAAAATCCCTCTTGAGAACGCTCAAAACCGCCCTGCGCCCGCAGGGCGGTTTTTGCATGCCCGAATGGAATTTCAAAATACGGGTATTCATTGCGAGGAGGCCGCAGGCTGACGTGACAATCCTCGGATAGATGCACACTCCCCATCATCCGACATTCCGGAAGATCAGGGGGATTGCCACACCGGTGTGCGCACCGGTTCGCAATGACATGTGTTTTTATCCCATCATCTCATGCAGCTCCTGCCACAGGCCGATGGACAGTGCCGCCCCGTGCTGCATGCACACCTCCATTAAAGATAGAATATCTTCTTTCGTGCGGTACAGGTAAAATTCTGCCAGTTTTTCCCCTGTGCGGATGCGATAATGGCAGCATAAATGCGGGTCTGCATGTACGGGTGCATCCCAATCTTCGGTGGCCGCCTGAATTATTTTACAGCCCGCTTCGGTCAGAACACAGCACTCTGCTTCAGCCGATATTTCCAACCAGATCTCCCGCCCCGTCCATTGGGTCAGATATGCCTCCGGCAGCCGGTGCGGTGCCGGGGCACTGACGAGAACAGGGCCCGTTGTCATCTTTGCGTAGGGCTCAGTCACACAGACGGGGCAGGGGAGCGATTGCAGCGCCCGGACGATGGCGGCGGTTGCCTCATTTTCCGGACGCTGAAAATCCAGCAGAATACCCCGGCAGGGAACAGCCTGCAGATATTTCGACAGCGTGTCGAAAACCGCATCTTCACCATGATTTTCCACGGGAAACCGGTCGTTGACGATCAGAATGCTGCCCGGTACCGGCACCTGCGGCAGGTCTGTCAGCCCGGTTCCCCTTGGTGCAAAATGGCAGGCCATCCATCCCATATGCGCCGGCAGCGCCGACACAGCGGAAATTTCCTGCGCCGTCATGGCCAGATACAGTGGATTTGTCATGGACAAATGCTCCCTTCTGTGCTATAATACAAAAAAGTATGCAGCAACAGGAGGCACTATGTCCTTTTCCTTTTTGCCAAAGATGATCGTTCCGGCCCTGACGGATCTGACACCGGAGCTGCTGCACCGCTGCGGTGTGCGGCTTCTCATGCTGGATTTTGACAATACCATCGTGCCCTATACCACCAGCGTCCCCACGCCCGAAATGCAGGCGTGGCTGCTTGAGATGCAGCAAAGCGATATTGCCCTTTGTGTGGTATCCAACAGCAGGAGCGGGCGTGTTCCGGCTTTTTGCCAATCCTACGGTCTGGATGTGATCACCCGCGCGAAAAAGCCCTTTTCCCGTGGTATCCGACAGTGCCTTGACCGCTATGGCCTTCCGGCTGCGCAATGTGCGCTGGTGGGAGATCAGATTTATACCGATACCCTCGGTGCAAACTGCTGCGGTGTCACCAGCATTCTTGTCAACGCCATCCACAACCATAATTTCTGGCTGAAAGCACGCCATGTGCTGGAACTGCCATTTATTTTTGCCGCCGAAAAAAGGAGGATCCAATCATGAAAAATCTTGACAAATTTCGCTCTCTGCTGGGGCAGGAGGTGGACGGTCTGCTCCTGACCTCCCGCTACAGCCGCCATTATGGTGCAGAGTTTGACATTGCGGAGGGACTGGCCATCGTCTCCGCCGCCGGCTGCCGCTACTTTACCGACAGCCGCTACATCGAGTCGGCGCAGGCCGGCATCCATGATTTTGAGGTGCTGGATGTGGCCGGACACGGCTATATCAGCCGAATCAATGATGCCATTGCCGATTTCGGCCTGACCGTGCTGGGCTATGAGGAAAATTACATTACCGCTGCGGAGCTGCAGCTGTACGAAGAAAAGCTGAACGCCCGCCTGGTGCCCTTCAATGCCCGGATCAACGGCTTCCGTGGTGTCAAAGAGGATTGGGAGCTGGACAGAATGCGCAAGGCGCAGGCCATTGCCGACCGGGCTTTCCATGAGGTTCTCGGCAGAATTCACGCCGGTATGACCGAGCTGGAGGTACAGGCGGAGTTGATCTATTGCATGTACAAAAACGGCGCGCAGGGCCTGTCCTTTGATCCCATTGTGGTCTCCGGCCCCAAGACCAGCATGCCACACGGTGTCGCGGGTGATCGGGTTATTGTAGAAGGGGAGTTCATCACCATGGACTTCGGCGTTCTGTATCAGGGCTACTGCTCCGATATGACCCGCACCATTGCGGTCGGCCATGTTACACCGGAGATGGAAAAGGTCTATAACATCGTGCTGCAGGCCCAGCTGGCCGGCATCGCCGCCACGAAGGCCGGTATCCCGGGGCGTGAAATTGATGGTGCGGCCCGCAAGGTCATTGCCGATGCCGGCTACGGCGATTATTTCGGCCACGGTTATGGCCACAGCCTGGGCCTTGAGATCCACGAAAGCCCCAATGTCAATATGCGCAACGACGCTCCCATGCCGGAAAACGCGGTCTGTTCCGCTGAGCCGGGCATCTATCTGCCGGGAAAATTCGGTGTCCGGATCGAGGATGTGGTGATTGTTCGCCCCGATGGCTGCGAAAATATTACCCACAGCCCGAAAAATTTGATAATTATCTGAAAAAACCCGTGATAACCCCTTGCAAAATATCGGCTTTTCGGTTAGAATATCCAAGTTAAGATGAATCAATTTTTCCCATGCGGGAAATACATTAGGAGGATTATTTTATGATTTCTGCAGGCGATATCAGAAACGGCATTACCTTTGAGATGGACGGCAAGGTCATGCAGGTCATCGAGTTCCAGCATGTCAAGCCCGGCAAGGGTGCCGCTTTCGTCCGCGTGAAGATGAGAAATGTCATCACCGGCGGCGTGACCGAAACTTCCCTGAACCCTTCTGCCAAGTTCCCCACCGCTTATGTGGAGCGCAAGAAGATGGAGTACAGCTACAACGATGGCAACCTCTATTACTTCATGGATCAGGAGACCTATGAGCTGGAGCCCATCGACGGCAGCGTTCTCGATGACAGCTTCAAGTTCGTTAAGGAAAATGATATCTGCACCATCATGAGCTACAAGGGCAGCGTCTTCGGTGTGGAAGTGCCCAACTTTGTAGACCTTGTGATCACCAAGACGGAGCCCGGCTTCGCCGGCAACACCGCCACCAACGTCACCAAGCCCGCCACGGTCGAGACCGGGGCCGAGGTGAAGGTGCCGCTGTTCATCAACGAGGGCGACAAGATCCAGATCGACACCCGCACCGGCGAGTATCTGGGCCGCTCCAAGGCGTAAGCTTTTCCAAAGGGGACGGCTCGTTCGTCCCCTCTTTTCAAAAATACGGAGGTTTGATCATGACCATTCAAGAAAAATCCGCCTACCTCAAGGGACTGATGGACGGGCTGAAGATCAGCACCGAGACGGACGAGGGCAAAATGCTCTCCGCCATCGTGGATCTTCTGTCGGACGTGACCAGAAAGGTGACCGATATCGAGGCCACCACCATTGCCATCTCCGATGAGCTGGACGAGATCGAAGAGGATCTGGACGCCATCGAGGATTGCATTCTCGACGAAGACGAGGAAGAAGACGAAGACGACTACGGCTGGGATGACGAGGAAGAAGACGAGGACGACTACGAGGAAGGCTTCGACTTCGGGGACGAGGACTCCACCATTTACGAGGTGGAATGCGCCTGCGGCAATGTCATCACCTTTGACGAGGAGACGCTGGAGAAGGGGAGCATCATCTGCGACAACTGCGGCGAAACGCTGGAGTTCACCTTCGACGACGAGGAAACGGACGAATAAAACCGGCAGGGGACGCATTGCGTCCCCTGCTATTTCTCTGGATTTCTTTACAGATCGATGGCGTTGGACAGCTTTTCCGAGACGGACATGGCTGCATCCTCCACCTTGTCTGCGGCCCGGTCGGCCAGCTTTCGGGCGGTGCTGCTGCGGGGCATCATCAGCACGGCCACGGCCCCTGCCGCCGCGCCGATGCCCATGGTGATGGCGACTGCGCTCAGCTTCATATGATCAACTCCTTTCCGTCCTAAGTTTTCCCGAATAAAAGTTGCGCCATTCCCCCGATTTCGACTTTCAAAATGTTGAAAGTTGTGCTATAATAACTGAAAAATGCTGGGAGGTCTCCGAATATGTCAATGGATGTCTTGCAGGAGCGGATCAGAAAGCTGAAATGCCCGATTTTGGTGGATTTTTCCATGAAGGATACATACATTCCGCCCGTCGTCCGGCAGGAGCTGCCCCCGGAGCAGGCGTATGTCGCCTACTGCCGCAGCCTGCTGCCGGTTCTGCGGGAACATGCGGCCGGTGTCCGGTTCAGCTTTAACAGGTTTGCTCTGGATGATAGCCTTCCCGCACTGCGGGAGCTGCTGCGTCAGGCCATGGAGCTGGGCTATTATGTGCTGCTGGACGCACCCCAGATTCTCACCCCCTGGGCGGCGGAGGATGCGGCCCGGGTTCTGCTGGGGTCGGATAGTGCATATCCCTGTCATGGGCTTGTTGTGTCGCCGTGGATCGGCAGCGATAGTGTCAAGCCTTTTTTGCCATATTGCAGGGAGCATGGAAAAAGCATTTTCCTCGCGGCCCGCACGGCCAACCGCTCCGCGCCGGAAATGCAGGATCTCATGATCGGTGCCCGCCTGACCCATGCGGCCGCGGCGGAGCTTGCCAACCGGCATGGAGAGGCCATCAGCGCCGCCTGCGCCTATTCCCAGCTGGGTGTCATGACGGCGGCCACCGGCATCATCGCCGTATCCGGTCTTCGCAGTCAGTATAAGCGTCTGTTTCTGCTCGTGGACGGAATCGATTATCCCGGCGGCAACGCCAAGAATTGCAGCTACGCTTTTGACCGTTTCGGTCACGGCGCTGCGGTCTGCGCCGGGCCGGATGTCACGGCGGCGTGGCTGCGGGAGCAGACCGATGGGTTGGACTATGCAAATCTTGCCGTCAAGGCGGTGGACAGACTCAAGGGCAACATCGCCCGCTATGTGACTGTTTTGTGAGAATGTACCGGGAAGCCCCGAATACCTTTGCGGCCGTCGGAGCTTCCCGATTGCTTTCCGCTCAGGGACGGGGGCCGGGATGGTGGGGCATTCTGCCACGGGACGGTGCGGGGCCGGTGGAGCCGGGGGTCACATCCGTGCCCTGGGGCAATGTCACATCCGGCATGGTCACCGTTGAGGGCACAGTCTGCGGCGGCAGCGTGGTCGGCCGCTGGGTCGGTGCCGTGGTTGCCGTGGTGGAAGGCCGGGTGCCTGGAACGGTGGTATCAGCCGGGCGGTTGCGGCAACCGGCCAGCAGGGCAGCCACCATCGCACACACGGCGATGATCAGGGAAAAACTTTTCATATTTGCCTCCTTGTGTCGTTGGGTACAACCTTTGCATGTGCGGCTGCGATCTTTTGATCGTTTCAGCGCCTGCTTAGTTTTTCCCGGTGTCGATTCTTTACCCCCGGAAACTGTCACCAGTTGAAAAAACGCAATTTTTGTCAAAATTTCTTTTTAGCGGTTGCGTTTTTGTGCCCTATCGTGTATAATACCAATAAATACAGGGAAAGAGGAGCTTGATTTCATGAAGAAGCTTACCGTTCAGAAAAATTCCACATGCATGGCCTGCCTGCAATGCGTACAGGCATGTTCCGAGGCGTTTTACAAAGAGTTTGACCCGGATTATTCCTGCATTCAGATCGTGGCCGGTAAAGACGGCGGGGCGAAGCCCATGGTGTGCATCCAGTGTGGCAAGTGCATGAAAGCCTGCGAGCATGGGGCCATCACCCAGAACCCCAAAACCGGCGTGTACATGATCAACAAGAAGCTTTGTGTCGGCTGCGGAGCCTGTGTGGCCGCCTGCCCCATGAAGGTGATGGTGCATAAGCAGGAGAATCCCGTTTCCAAATGCATTGCCTGCGGCATCTGTGTAAAGGCATGCCCCATGGAAATTCTGGAAATTGTAGAAAAGTAAACCGAAAGCCCGGCCTTCGCCGGGCTTTTAACATTTGTCATTGCACGCCGGTTCGCACACTGGTGTGGCACTCCCGCGGTTCTTCGAACTGTTTGAATATATACCACCGTAATTTTTGATTGACAGAATTCCGTGGCCGTGATACAATGAAAACAGATGTTCGAATGTGAAAAATCCGGAAATTTGGGCCGGAATGATTGAAAAAAGAGCCACCGTATGCTATACTGTATATCATCATACACCCGGAGGCGTTTATGTCGGAAAACACCACTTTTCAGCGGGAAATCACCCGCTTTTTACCGGATATCAGTCTGAAATTTCAGGAGCCGCTGTCGCGGCACACCTCCTTCCGCATCGGCGGCGCGGCGCAGGTGATGGCCTTTCCCCGTTCGGAAGAGGAGCTGGCCCTGCTGCTTCGCACGGCGGCGCAGCTTTCCCTGCCGGTGCGCATTTTAGGCGGTGGCACCAATATCCTCGCGCCGGATGAGGGCGTTTCCGGCCTTGTGATCTGCCTGAAAAATGCTCTGACCGGCCATGAAGATCTTGGCAGCGGCACCATTCGGGTTTGCGCCGGGGAGACAATGACCAGCGCGGCAATTTTTGCGGCGGAGCATGGACTTTCCGGACTTGAATTTGCCCATGGCATCCCCGGCACCGTCGGTGGCGGGGTGTATATGAACGCCGGGGCCTACGGCGGAGAGATCCGTCAGGTTTGCACTGCCGTCGCAGTGATGGATTATGCCGGAAACATCCGGGTTCTTTCCGGCGATGAGATGGAATTTTGCTACCGCGGCAGTGTTTTGCAGCGGGAAAATGCCATTGTCCTGTATGCCGAATTTACCCTACGTCCACAGCCGAAAGAGGAAATTCTCGATCTTATGCAGCAACTCAAGGCCAAACGCAGTGCCTCCCAGCCGCTGGATAGGCCATCAGCCGGTTCCGCGTTCAAGCGCCCCCTGGGCGGCTATGCCGCGGCCCTGATCGATCAGGCCGGGCTGAAGGGCTATCAGGTGGGCGGCGCGGCCATTTCGTCCAAACATGCCGGTTTTGCCGTCAATCTGGGCGGAGCCACGGCCGCGGATGTAAAGAGCCTGCTGCGGCAGGTATCGGATCGTGTTTTCGAGCGGAGCGGTATCCGTCTGGAACCGGAGATCCGCATCTGGTAAGCGCCCCTGAAAGGAGGAGCCGTATGTCCCCATCAGCCGGTTCCGCGTTCAAGCGCCCCCTGGGCGGCTATGCCGCGGCCCTGATCGATCAGGCCGGGCTGAAGGGCTATCAGGTGGGCGGCGCGGCCATTTCGTCCAAACATGCCGGTTTTGCCGTCAATCTGGGCGGAGCCACGGCCGCGGATGTAAAGAGCCTGCTGCGGCAGGTATCGGATCGTGTTTTCGAGCGGAGCGGTATCCGTCTGGAACCGGAGATCCGCATCTGGTAAGCGCCCCTGAAAGGAGGAGCCGTATGTCCCTTTCGTTTTCCGCTGCAGCCAAGGCGGAAATCTGTCGCGCCATGCCCCAGAAGCATTGCTGCGCGCTGGCGCAGAGCTTTGGCGTTCTGCTGTTTTGCAACTGTTTTTCTTCGGATTTGATCCGGATTATTACGGAAAGCCGGGATTTTGCCTACCTGCTGCCACGGCTGTTCAAAAAAGCCTTCGATGTCAGCTTTGATACCTTTCCCAGCCCGGAGGCTCCGGGCAAGCTGGTATTCCAGATCACGGATCCCGATAAAATTCACGCCATCATGACCTGCTTCGGCTTTCACCCACGCCAGACCATGGCGCTGCACGTCAATCTGCCCATTGTGGAAGAGGACTGCTGCAAGGCTGCCTTTCTCCGTGGAGCTTTTCTCGCCGGTGGCAGTGTAACGGATCCGGAGAAGGGTTATCATCTGGAGCTGGCCACCGGTCATGGCAGCGTGGCACGGGAGAGCTTTCTGCTGCTTTCCGAATGTCTGGGTTTTGACCCCAAAACCGCCAGCCGCGGCGGCACGCAGGTGCTGTATCTCAAGCAGAGCGATCAGATCAGCGACTGCCTGACTTTCCTCGGCGCGCCGCTGGCAGCTATGGGCCTGATTGAGGCCAGACTGGAAAAGGAACTGAACAACAAAGTCAACCGCCGCTGCAACTGTGATGATGCCAACACCTCCAAGGTGGTGGAGGCTGCGCAGGAGCAGCTGTGGGCCATCCGCACGCTGCAAAAGCGTGGACAGCTGGAGCAGCTGCCGGCGAAGCTTTTGCAGGCGGCAAAAGCCCGTGCGGATAACCCCGAAAGCTCCCTGACAGAGCTGGCCTCCATGATGGAGCCGCCCATTTCCAAGCCCGCCATGAACCACCGGCTCAAACGGCTGGTGGAGCTGGCCAGAGAGGAATAAACCATGAGCTTTGTACATCTGCATGTTCATACCGAATACAGCCTGCTGGATGGTGCCTGCCGCATTGGCTCCATGATGGAGCGGGTTAAAGAGTTGGGGCAGGACGCCATTGCCATCACCGACCATGGGGTGATGTATGGCTGTATCGATTTTTATAAGGCGGCCAAAGCGGCCGGTATCAAGCCCATTATCGGCTGCGAAGTGTATGTGGCCCGACGGAAAATGTCGGATCGTGTCCACGGCATTGACAATGACCCGTATCATCTTGTGCTGCTGTGTGAAAACCGGAAGGGCTATGAAAATCTGTGCTATCTGGTGTCGCAGGCGTTTACACAGGGCTTTTACGGAAAGCCCCGGGTGGATCTGGCGCTTCTGCGGCAGTACCACGAGGGATTGATCGCTACCTCCGCCTGTCTGGCCGGCGGCGTGGCCCAGTACCTTCTGGAGGAGGATTACGACAGCGCGAAGCAGTACGCTCTGACCATGTCGGATATTTTCGGCCCCGGCAATTTCTATCTGGAGCTGCAGGATCATGGTCTGGAAGAGCAGCTTCCCGTCAATCAGGGGGTGCAGCGCATCGCCCGGGAGACGGGGCTTCCCCTGATCGTTACCAACGATGCCCATTACCTGCGCAAAGAGGATGCTGTCATGCAGGATGTGCTGCTTTGCATCCAGACGGGCAAAACCGTGGAAGATACCAACCGCATGAAATTCCAGACGGAGGAGTTCTACCTCAAAAGCGAACAGGAGCTGCGCGGACTTTTCCCCGGCTGTGACGAGGCCTTTGAAAACACTGTCCGCATTGCCCGGCGCTGCAATCTGGAATTTGTGTTCAACGAGTATCATTTGCCCTCTTTTCCCATTCCGCAGGGGTATACCAATGTGGAATATTTCCGTGCCCTTTGCGAAAAGGGCTTTGCCGAGCGCTATCAGAACCCGCCGCCGAGCTACCGGGAGCGGCTGGAATATGAGATCGGTGTCATCAGCCGGATGGGTTATGTAAACTACTATCTCATTGTCTGGGATTTTATCCGCTATGCAAAGGAAAACGGTATCCCGGTCGGCCCCGGACGTGGTTCCGGCGCGGCCTCCATCGCGGCCTACTGCCTGCACATTACGGAAGTGGATCCCATGCAGTACAGCCTGATTTTCGAGCGCTTTCTCAACCCCGAGCGGGTAAGTATGCCCGATTTCGATACGGATTTCGGCCCGGAGCGCCGGGGCGAAGTGATCGAGTATGTCATGGACAAGTATGGTGCCGATCATGTGGCCCAGATCGCCACCTTCGGTACCATGGCCGCCCGGGGTGCCATTCGGGATGTGGGCCGCGCCCTGAATTTTACCTATGCGGAGACGGATATTGTGGCAAAGCTGGTGCCCAATACCCCCCATATCACCCTGCATGACGCGCTGGAAGTCTCCCCCCGGCTCAAAGAAATGTACGATGGGGACGACCGGGTTCACAAGCTGATCGATACCGCCATGAGTCTGGAGGGGATGCCCCGCAACACCTCCACCCATGCAGCCGGTGTCGTGATCACGGCAGATCCCGTGTATACCTATGTACCCCTGTCGCGAAACGATGATACCATTGTCACCCAGTACACCATGACCACCATCGAGGAGCTGGGTCTGCTGAAAATGGACTTTCTGGGGCTTCGAAATCTGACAATTATCGAAGATGCCCAGCGGGAAATCCGCAAATTGCAGCCGGATTTTTCCATCGATGCCGTACCGCAGGATGATCCTGCCACTTTTGCCATGCTGGCAGATGGGAAGACGCAGGGCGTATTTCAAATGGAGTCTGCCGGTATGACCGGTGTGTGCGTCAGCATGAAGCCCACCTCAATCGAAGATCTGACCGCTATCGTGGCGCTGTATCGCCCCGGCCCCATGGATTCCATTCCAACTTTCATTGCCAACAAGCTCGACCACAGCAAAATCACCTATAAAACGCCCCATCTGGAGCCGATTTTGAAGGTGACCTATGGCTGTATCGTCTATCAGGAGCAGGTGATCGAAATTTTCAAGTCCCTCGGCGGCTACACCATGGGACAGGCGGACAATATCCGCCGGGCCATCTCCAAAAAGAAGATGAAGGTCATCGAGGCGGAGCGGAAAGTGTTCGTTTACGGCGATGCCCAGCAGGGAATCCCCGGCTGCGTGAAAAACGGCGTTTCCGAAGCTGCCGCCCAGTCGATTTACGATGAGATCGTAGATTTTGCCAACTATGCCTTCAATAAGGCCCATGCCGTTTGCTACGCCGTGGTGGCTTACCAGACGGCCTACCTCAAGGCCCACTATCCCCAGCAGTATATGGCCGCGCTGATGACCTCCGTGCTGGATCGGCTGGACAAAATTTCCGGCTACATTGCCGAGTGCCGGGAGCTGAATATTGCAGTGCTGCCGCCGGATATCAACCATTCGGAGGATCCCTTTGTGGCCGAGGGCAGCGCGATCCGGTTCGGTCTTGGTGCCGTGAAAAATGTCGGCCGTGGTCTGATCCGCTCCATTTCCGCCGAGCGGGCGGAAAACGGGCCCTTCCGGTCACTGGATGATTTCATCCGCCGCATGGGCGATGAACTGAACCGGCGGGCAGTGGAAAACTTCATAAAGTGCGGCGCCATGGACTGCTTCGGCTACCACCGCAGCGAGCTGCTGGCGGTGTATGAGAGCATGATGGACAGCGTGGCCGACTCCAAGCGGCGAAATCTGGATGGTCAGCTGGGCATGTTTGCCATGCTGGAAGAGCAGGATGCCGCCGACTCCATCCCCATCCCGCCCCTGGCGGAAATGGATCGGACAGAGCTGATGGCACTGGAGAAGGAGACAACCGGCATTTACCTGTCCGGCCATCCCATGGATGATTACCGCAAGTATCTCAAGGGTCGCCATGTGCTGCATATGTCACAACTGCTGGGGGATGATTGCCCGGTGCGGGATGACGAGATCGTCAGTGTGGCGGGAATCGTGCAGAACGTGAAAATGAAAACCACCCGCAACAATTCCATGATGGCCTATGTCACCGTGGAAGATGACACCGCCTCCATGGAAATGCTGGCCTTTTCCAATGTGCTGAACCAGTTCGGCGGCTATCTCAAGGAGAATTCCCCGGTGGTGATCACCGGACGGCTGTCCCTGCGGGAGGATAAGGAGCCCCAGATCGTGATCAACCGGGCCCGCCCGATTCAGGACTATGCCGAGGATCCACCCCCTCCACCGGCGCAGGAACCTCCGCGCCCCGTCACCGGCAAGCTGTATCTGCGCCTTCCCGGGGAGGATTCGCTGGAATTTTCCAAGACCCGGGCCATTTTGAATATGTTCCCCGGGGACAATGCGGCGGTTTTGTACTTTGCCAATACCGGTGTGCGCCGGGGCACCCGCTGTATGCTCCATGAAAGTATGCTGCAGGAGCTGGAAAATTTGCTTGGAAAAGGAAATGTTGTGGTGAAATAGCTTCCAATGCAGAGAAAAATGTGTTATAATAATCAGGTTTGGAGGTGAACGCCAGCTTATGCTTCGAAAAATCATATGTGCCGTGCTGGCGTGTCTGCTGCTGGCCGGCTGCTCCATGCCCACGGTGGACAAGCTCTACTGCCTGCCAAAGCGGGCCAACGCGGACAGTAATCTGCAGGAGGTCATCGACCGGGCCATGGCAGATCTGCAATACAGTGCCCCGGTCTCCGGCAGCAACCAGCAGACGGTGCAGTCAGCCGATTTGGACGGCGATGGGCAGGATGAATACCTCCTGTTTGCCAAAGACAACAGCGAGAAACCACTGAAAATTCTGATCTTCAGCAAAATCGCTGCCGGTTATGTGCTGATGGACACCATTGAAAGCTACGGCCTCAGCTTTGAGTTCGTAGATTATGCCAATGTGGATGACCGCCCGGGTCTGGATGTAGTGGTCGGCACACAGGTCAGTGAAAAAATGGTGCGCAGTGTCAGCGTTTATCGCTTTACCTCCGGCTTTGCCCTGCAGCTGATGACGGCCAGCTATTCCAAGCTCCTGTCGGCGGATTTTCTGGGCAATGGTCACACGGATCTTATGCTTATTCAGCCCGGCCCGGCGGAGGACAGCGCGGCCTGCGCGGTGCTCTACACTTACATGCAGGATGAGATCCAGCGCTCGGCAGAGCTGAGCCTGTCCATGCCCGCCTCCCAGCTCAAGCGTGCAACCCTTGGCAAGCTGGCCGATGGCACACAGGCCGTTTTTGTCAGTTCGGTAAAGGATGAAAATACTCTTCTCACCGATGTGATCACGGCGGATGCCAATGGCGCTTTGACCCTGCTGCCCCAGCAGCAGACCCAGACCCTTCGGAATTATTATCTGTATCCGGAGGATATCGACTTCGACGGTGTTACGGAAATTCCCGTTCCGGTTCAGCTGGAGCAACAGGACGGGGACGAAGATCCCCAGTTTGCCATCGACTGGTATGAGCTGGATGCCGAGGGGCCGTCACGGCGAAAGCTGAGTACCTATCACAATCCCGATGACGGCTGGTATATCCGGCTGGACACGGATTGGGTCTCGTCGCTACAGGTGCAGGTCACCGATGATCAGTACCGATTTTCCCTGCAGGGAGAACAGTGGCAGGAGGAAAAGCTGCTGCTATCCATCCTGATTCTCACCGGCCCGAACCGGGAGGAGCAGGCAAAACAGGACGGGCTCGGCCTTCTGTACCGTGGCACTACGGAAATCTATGTCATTCGCTATCCGGACGATCTGACGGAGCGTGAAAAGCGCAAACTGCTTGAACGCTTCCGGCTGATTCGGATGGACTGGAATAAAGATGAAGATCGGGAGGATAAAGATGAAGAAAGTTCTGATTCTGGAAGATGAGGTCAATATCCGCAGCTTTGTGGTGATTAATTTGCAGCGCGCGGGTTACACGGCTGTGGAGGCCGGCAGGGGACAGGAGGCACTGGATCTTCTGCAGGAGCAGCCGGATATTGAAGTGGCCATTCTGGACATTATGCTGCCGGATATCGATGGATTTGAGGTCTGCCGCCGCATCCGTGCCTCCAATAAGAAGATCGGCATCATCATGCTCACCGCCCGTACCCAGGAAATGGACAAGGTTACCGGCCTTATGACCGGCGCGGACGATTACGTCACCAAGCCCTTCTCCCCGGCGGAGCTGACCGCCCGGGTGGATGCGCTGTTCCGCCGCATCGGCAAAAACGCCGTCGGCTCGGAGTTGCTCAGCCAGGGCCCCTTTGTGCTGAACACCCGCAATCATACTCTGGACAAGTACGGCGAGCGCATCCGCCTGACCCAGGTGGAGTACGGCATTATGAAGCTGTTTATGTCCAATCCCGGCAAGGCCCTGTCCCGTGAAGATATCATGGGCGCCGTGTGGGGGAAGGAATTCGAGGGCGATCTGAAAATTGTGGATGTAAATATCCGCCGCCTTCGCGTGAAAATTGAGGACGATACTGCCAACCCCTCCTATATCACCACGGTCTGGGGCTTTGGCTACAAATGGGGCGCCTGACAGATGAAGATGTTCAGTGGCCTGCGGGGACGCTGGCTTGCCAACACCGTGATTATTTTCTGCATATTGGGGTTGATCTGCGTTGTGGCCGTGGCTGGAACCTTTGCCGGTTACTACTACTCCAATATGCGCTCGGATATGTTCAGCCGTGCGTGGCAGACAACGGAATTTTTCTCCAATTACATCGGCCAGACCTATGAGGACTACTATCAGTCCTGTATTACCTTCGCCAAGACCTTTGAAATGCGCAACTCCATGGAGCTGCAATTTATCAACGCGGACGGCCTGCTGGTGGCTTCCTCCTATGGCGGCTGGGTGGAAAACTCTCCCACCACCTCGGAGATTGCGGAAGCCGTTGAGACAGGTACCATTCGCACCTTCACCGGTACGAATCGGGATACGGGTGAACGGATCATGGCCATTTCCGCCCCCATGATCTACAGTAACGGGGAAGTGGTGGGCGTGTTGCGCTATGTGACCTCCACCCGTCTGGTGGATCGGCAGATTTTGCTGATCGCATCGCTGGCGCTGTTTATTTTTGGCGCGATTTTGGCCATTTTGCTGCTGACCAGCAGCTATTTCATTCGCTCCATTCTGGTTCCCGTGGATGAAATCACCAAAAAGGCCCGAAAAATCGCCAACGGCAGCTATGGTGTGCAGATCAAAACCCGCTATAATGATGAGATCGCACTTCTGGCGCAGACCGTCAACGAAATGTCCGTCAAAATCAATCAGAACGAGAAAATGCAGGCGGATTTTATCTCATCCCTCTCCCATGAGCTGCGCACCCCGCTGACGGCTATCAATGGCTGGAGCGAGACTCTGCTGGGCAGCGATGATCTGGACGGGGAGACCCGCCGTGGCCTGAAAATCATTTCCCGGGAGGCCAGACGGCTGACGGAAATGGTGGTGGATCTGCTGGATTTTACCCGGTTGCAGGATGGCCGCATGACACTGCATGTGGAGGATACGGATATCCGTGGTGAGTTTGAGGACACCGTGTTCATGTACGGTTCCCGGCTGACACAGGAAAATATCAAGCTGGAATACACGGATTTTGACCAGAATATTCCCAATATCGCCTGCGATGGGGAGCGAATGCGGCAGGTCTTTCTCAACATTCTGGATAATGCCGCCAAGCACGGTGGCTCCGGCGGCCGGATCGATGCCTCCATTGCGCTGGAGGATGAAAATGTGGTGGTTCGCATCCGGGATTACGGCCCCGGCATCCCGCCGGAAGAGCTGCCTATGGTCAAGAAAAAATTTTATAAAGGAAGCTCCAAGGTGCGCGGCACCGGCATTGGCCTTGCGGTGTGCGATGACATCGTCACCATGCACGGCGGCACTCTGACGCTGGCAAACGCCCCCGGAGGGGGTACCCTTGTCACCATCGAGCTGCCTATTTCTCAGTAAATACAAGGAAGCATGTACTATGGAAAAACGCAAGCAAACGGAAAAATTCAGAACCATGATCGGCGGTCAGGCGCTGATTGAGGGAATTATGATGCGCGGCCCTTATAAAGACGCCATCGTCACCCGTGGCAAGGACGGCCTGTCCGTCACGGTGACAGACCGCTCCCTTCCACCGAAGGGCTCCGTGTGGACATGGCCGCTGCTTCGTGGTGTGCGTGGCTTTTTCGACTCGCAGGTCACAGGTGTCAAGGCGTTGATGCAATCGGCCGATCTTGCGCCGGAGGAAGAGCAGAAACAGCCCTCCAAGCTGGATCTCTGGCTGGAAAAGAAGCTGGGTAACGAAAAATTCCAGCAGTTTATCATCGGCTTTTCCGTTTTTCTCGGCCTTGCCATGAGCATCGGCATTTTCATGCTGCTTCCCATGCTGCTGGGCAATATCTTCACCCGCTGGATTGACAGTATCCTCGTGTTGCATCTGATCGAGGGCGTGATCCGGATTGGGATTTTCGTTGTGTATATTCTGCTTATCTCCCGCATGGGGGAGATGAAACGGGTATTTTCCTATCATGGGGCGGAGCATAAAACCATCCGCTGCTATGAGGCGGGGCTGCCCCTGACGGTGGAAAATGTCCGGGCCCAGACCCGGCTGCACCCCCGCTGCGGCACCAGCTTCCTGCTGGTGATCATGATACTTTCCATACTGGTGTTCACCGTGGCCTCCTCGCTGTTGCTGGCGATCGTGCCGTCTTTGAATGCGCTGCGGCTGGATAATCCTTTCCTTTACAAGCTGATCATGGTGGTGTTCAAGCTTCTGCTGCTGCCGCTGATCGTGGCCATCGGGTATGAGATCAACCGCCTTGTGGGCCGATACGATAACGCCCTGACCCGGGTGCTGACGGCACCGGGCATGTGGTTCCAGAATTTCACCACCAACGAGCCGGATGACTCCATGATTGAGGTGGGCATCGCCGCCGTGGAAGCGGTACTGCCGGAGCAGAAGGGGGCAGACGCATGGTAAAAAAGTATTCTCAGCTGTATCTGGATGCCCGTAGCTGCTTCATGGTCATTGAGGACGAGCAGACGGCCAGTTTGCTTGCGAGAAATCTGCTGTGCTATGTTTCCGGGAAAACACAGGAGCAGATCATTACCGACCGGGAAATGTATGCCAATCAGGATATCTGTCAGGCCATGGACGATGCGGTGCAGCGAGTGCTGCATGGGGAGCCGCTGGCCTATATTCTGGGGGAGTGGAGCTTTTACGGGATGAATCTCTATGTCGATCCCAATGTGCTGATTCCCCGGGATGATACCTGCGCCGTCACCCAGCTGGCCATCCGCCGCGGGCTGTTTCTGGAGCAGGATCCCAGAATTCTGGATCTTTGTACCGGCTCCGGCTGCATCGGTCTGGCGGTGGCCAACCGGGTCAAGGATGCCCGTGTGACCCTTGCGGACGTATCCCGGGAGGCGCTGAGTGTGGCAAAAAAGAACATCCTGCGCCATAAGCTTTCCGGCCGTGTCAGCTGTGTGCAGGTGGATGCGTTGCAGCCGGCCAGTAGTTTTCTGGGAAAATTCGACATGATTGTGTCCAATCCGCCCTATGTCACCACGGAGGAAATGCAGGCGCTCCCGGCCAGTGTCCGGGATTTTGAGCCCCATCTGGCCCTCCACGGTGGTAAAGACGGCCTGAAATTCTACCGTGCCATTGCGGAGAATTTCGCCTCTGCCCTCAAGCCCGGCGGCTATCTCTGTCTGGAGTTCGGACAGGGGCAGGGTGATGCGGTCTGCTCCATTCTGGAGCGCAACGGCTATACGGTTCTGGAGCGTGTACAGGACTTTAATGAAAGAGAACGGGCCGTGCTGGCCCAATATGGCAGGAAGGAAGATTGACCATGGCTACAAAGAAATCCAATTATGAAGCACCCACCCCCGCCTCCGATAAGAAGAAGGCATTGCAGACAGCCCTCGCGCAGATCGAAAAGAACTACGGTAAGGGCACCGTCATGCGTCTGGGCGACCGCCCGGAGATGAACGTGGAGGCCATCCCCACGGGCTCTCTGGCGCTGGATGCAGCACTGGGCATCGGCGGCGTTCCCAAGGGAAGAATAATCGAGATTTACGGGCCGGAGTCCTCCGGTAAGACCACGCTGGCGCTGCATATTCTGGCCGAGGCCCAGAAAATGGGCGGCGAAGTGGCCTTTGTGGATGCCGAGCATGCCCTTGACCCCGTTTATGCGGCGGCGCTGGGCGTGGATATTGACAATATGCTGGTTTCCCAGCCGGACACCGGCGAGCAGGCGCTGGAAATCACCGATGCGCTGGTTCGATCCGGCGCCGTGGATGCGGTCGTGGTGGACTCCGTTGCCGCGCTGACCCCCCGGGCGGAAATCGAGGGCGAAATGGGTGACTCCTTTGTTGGCCTGCAGGCCCGCCTCATGAGTCAGGCTCTGCGCAAGCTGGCCGGCACCATCGCAAAGACCAACTGTGTTGTCATTTTCATCAACCAGCTGCGTATGAAGATCGGCGTTATGTACGGCAACCCCGAAACCACCACCGGCGGCAACGCCCTGAAATTCTACGCCT
>CAZMBL010000029.1:0-21065 GCA_964564605.1 uncultured Oscillospiraceae bacterium | reverse complement strand
AAACCATAGGTTTTCGCCATTTTTTAATTTTACTGTTTTACGACCACCCAGCATCACGGCCGGGTGCTCAGTTTGCTATCACGGATGACCTGCCGCAGCTGCCTGGCATGATCATAAGCCGGGAAGACGCAGCGGGGCGGCGGGTTGGAAGTACAATAGAACTTACCATAGTAACTTTTCCACGCATAGAGCTGCATAGCCGGATCGAAAAACCGTTCCAGCAGGGTAGGGAAGCGATAGCCCTCCTGCGGCTCACCGGTCAGCTCCGATATGGTCACCGTCCGGATCATCAGAGAGGCCCGGCAATAAAGCCCCTTATCCTCGCAGTAGTAAGTCTTATTCGCCAGCGACTGCCGGATCTTGATATCACACTCCTCGAAGCCCTGATTGGTCAGCACCATAGGGCTATCAATCTGCCGGTGCTTTTTAAACATCTCCAACATGCCGGGATCCTTGAAGTTGGTCTTGAAGTCACGGTTATCAAAGCCATTGAGAGACGCCTCATCGAAAAATAAGGCAGCGCCATCGAAGCGGTAAACGGCTAGAGCGTCCCGGTCGTACATAAAATCCTTGATCGAAAGGTGCTCAAACTCCGGATTGACACCGATATACCAATCGCGCCGGTTATCGGCGGCCACCTTGGTGGCCATCATGGTCTTGCCGGAGCCGGGCAAGCCCCAGAAAAGAACCAGATCAGCCGGATCCAGACGCAGCTTACCAAAAAACAGGCGATGCAGCACCAGCAGCACCGAGATCAGGAAGCAGATCATGCTCCAGTCTTTGCCGATCAGAAAAAAAAGAACCATGAAAACGATAAAAACGATCACTGGCAGCTTCTCCCCGGGGACGCCTTTTTTGAACTCGATCTTACGCTTAAACATGGATATACCTCTTTCGGCCGAAAAGACACAGCACCACGCCGATCACTAAAAACCCAATTAAAACGGCATACAGCTCGTTGAACCAAGAGGAAAGGCAGAAATCGAAGAAGAATTCAAAGAAATCGACAAAAGTCACTTGATCGCCCCCCATATCCACTGGAAGAACCGAACGAGAAAGTAAACCATCAGGATCATCAGCACGAACATGAGCATGATAGCGCCATACATAACGTAGCTGTCCATGTTATAGTTGTTGCTATACTGCATCTGGTAGCCTAAAAAGCTACACACAAACTCAATCGCATTCACCGTTTAACGCCTCCTTCCAGCAACATCAGGAAGACGCAAATAAAGGTACCCAACTGACAAAAATAAGAAATGATCTGCATTAATTGTTACGCCCCCATATTAAAAAACTTACGACCGACACCACCACACCGATCACAAATAAAGCACCGAAATTGATGCCGAAGACGGTGATATCAAAGAAGACCTGCAGAACCATCAGGATCCCTGAATACACCGTACCCAGAAAACCGGTTAAAACGTCCATAAACCACCTCACAGAAAGTCACGTAATAGCTCGATCACAATGAACACGATCAGCAGCGTGAAGGCAGCACCCGCAATCGCCAGAAGGGGAGTAGGAAAAACAGACAGCACCGTCATAAAGATGGCCCACCACGATTTGACCGAGTCAATGAAACCGATGATCGAGCTGATCACAGTCTGAAAGAAGCCAAAAACGTTGAAGATAACCGACCCAATCTCGTTGAAAAAATCAAGCATCAGCTGTCACCCCGCTTCCGAAAGACATAGGCGATCACCAGCAGGATCAGAGAAAAGCCTCCGAAGATGATGACGGCTGCACTCAGGGGGTTGAAGGTGACACCGCAGATCGTAAGCTGACCGGTATTCCCAAAGAAGACATCCAGCACACCACCCAAGCTGGTCAACGTGGTCACCATGGGAGCAGCATTAACCATGCCGGAGACCATATCAGCACCGGCACCAATCGCTGAATTGACGTCATCCATACCGTCAACCAAATCATCCGCAGCATACCAGAAATCAGTGTCAGAGGAGTCAACCCCGGAAGGGCCATAGATGGCCTCGTCCAGCTGGTTCTTAATGTCCGTCATGCTCCAATCCATGTAATACAGCTTGTTATAGACCTTATTGAGGGTCTGGTTGGTCTTATTGAGCAGGTCGATCACCTGATCAAACTGATCCTGCATCAGCTCACTGTCAGACGGCTCATAGGCCAGCTGCACGGTGTCCAGACCCACATGCCAAGTGCCGCCGTTGATCCCATCCAGCAGCAACTGGAAATAGATCGCATCACAATTCCAAGAGGCGATATCATCAAAGGTGGCCGCAATAGTAAAGTTGCCCTGTCCATAAGTCTCTTCCGGCGTGTAATTGCCGTGGATACTCTCGCAGCCAACATACTCCCAGCCGCTGCCATCGTCCAGCCGGTTAAACTTGATCGCCTGCACACGGTTGGTATGATACTTGCAGCTATCATCTGACCGAAGCACCGAAAAGGTGACCGTCACCGGCACCCCGGAGGGGAAGGAGCTGATGAAGAACTTGGAAACATACGGATTGTAAAGGCAAGAAGTCCCGAGAACATATTCTTGCATGGTGCTGTAAGAATATGGCTGATCAGTCCGTTTGTAAGAATTGTAAAACGGAAGAAACCAACAAGAAACATTTGCAGCAACGGTATCAGGTGTATAAACCCCCGAATTTAAATAAGACTGGCCAAGACAGCCTAAAAGCTCACTATCATATTTAATATCAGAAAATTCAGAAGCACTGGTTGTCCAATAAATAAAGAAACAATCATTTAACGATGAGAACGAAGAAGAGCAGTTATAATTGCCGCTACTATCCTTGGCCCACGTAAGTGCCAAGACATCCGGATACACCCAGCCGCAAAAATCACTGTAAAGAGCAGCCGAAGCCGGCAGGGAAGAAGAGATGATCAGGCAGCAGAACAGAGCCAGGACCGCCGCAGCGATGATCCATTTACGCATAAAAACACACCCTTCATGTGAGAATGGCAGCGGACAGAAGCCCGCTGCCATCAAATCAGGTCTTGATCTTGGCAAGCTTTTTTGCCCAGCGGAAAATGAGCATACTAAGCGGGATACCGACGATGACCAGAGCCAACCATGGTTCATCAAAGATCATCTTGATCACTTCGATGACACAACCCAGAAAGCCCTCCAAAAATGCCTTGACCATGGTAAAGACGGCGGTCAAGGAATTGACACCCAGAGAAGAAGTCTCCCAAATCACTCCTTTGCATAAATTAAAATACGCCGATCACCGGAGCCGAGCCGTGCTACATCTGGATCCGGGATACAACAACGGCAAAGCCATGGAGGGGCAGTATTTCCAATGGTTGCGGGAATTGGATTTGCACCAATGTTTCAGGGTAGAGGGCCCCGCGTCCTGGTCTACTAGACGATCCCGCCATGTAGGGCGGCAACGCCCAACGCAACAAAATAAAAATTTTGTTGCGTTCGCGGCATGGAAAGCCGGGAAAACAGCGTAAATGGTTATTCGGGAGCCAATCGGTCATCTCTGCGCAATTCCCAGCATTGTAATCTGATTAAGCCTCTTGCGATGCTGTTTTGGCGGTTGGCGCATCCTATATAATTGCACAGCGCCACCCGGTTGGATGGCGCTGTTTCCTTTATGAAATGGTTGCAACTTTAATCAGATTGGTATTGCCTGATACTCCATTGGTCACGCCGCCGGTGATCACAATGGCATCGCCGGGCTGCAGCTGACCGACCCGCTTTGCAGCCTCCTGCGCCTGATAAAACAGCACATCCGTAGACTCAAAGGTTCGGCTCAGTACCGGTGTAACGCCCCAGGACAGCGCCAGCTTGTACCACACGTCCCGATTGGTTGCCATGCCGATGATATCCACCGGCGCGCGGAATCGGGAGATCATTCTGGCCGTTGTGCCGGAAATGGACGTGGCCACGATCATTTTCGCCCCGATATCAATGGCCATGCCACAGGTTGCGTGGGATATGGCATCCAGCCGGTTTTTGATTTTAAACTCATTTGTTCGAAAACGTTGGGCATAGCTGATATGCTTTTCCGTTTCCTCGCAGATCTGCCCCATGATCGTCAGAGCCTCCACGGGATATTTGCCCGCGGCCGACTCGCCGGAGAGCATCACGGCGCTGGTGCCATCGTAGACGGCGTTGGCCACATCGGAAATTTCAGCTCTTGTGGGCCGGGGGTTCTGGATCATACTCTCCAGCATTTCCGTTGCGGTGATGACCCGTTTGCCCAGCATCCGGCACTGGCTGATGATCCGCTTCTGGATGGCGGGAACCTCCATGAACGGCACCTCTACCCCCAGATCTCCCCGGGCCACCATGACACCATCGCACAGTTCGCAGATCTCTTCAATATGATCCACACCGGAGCGATTCTCAATTTTGGCGATAATGGAGATGTTTTCCCCACCATTTTCCCGCAAAAAGTTGGTCATATCCAACAAATCCTGCTTTTTCGAAACAAAAGAAGCGGCAACATAGTCCACATGGTTTTTGATTCCGAACAGCAGATCCTGCTTGTCCTGCTCGCTTAGATATACCTGATTGAGGGTCTTGTTGGGAAAGCTCATGCTCTTTCGGTCAGAAAGGACACCGCCGGTGATGGTCTTGCAGTGGATATTGGATCCTTCGATCTGCTCTACTTCAAAAATCACCAGCCCGTTGTTCACAAGAATCCGGTCGCCTGCGCTCAGATCGTCCGCAAGCCCGGCATAGTTAACGGCCACCCGATGCTCGTCTCCAATGACACTCTGGTCAGTGGTAAAGGTAAACGGATCCCCGTCCCGCACCGTGACCTTGCCGCCTGCGAAGGTGCGGATGCGAAACTCCGGCCCCTTGGTGTCCAGCATGATGGCGATGGGCAGATCCAGCTTTTCCCGCACACGCTTGATCATATCCAGCTTGGCCTGATGCTCGGCGTGGTCACCGTGGGAAAAATTCAGTCTGGCCACGTTCAGACCGGCCTTGCACATAGCGGTAAATACAGCCTCGTCCGAGCTGGCCGGGCCGATGGTACAGATAATTTTCGTCTTTCTCATTCAAAACACTCCATTCGTGGGGTACTCCCCTTTCGTGACACAGTATACCTTATTTCGTGTCATTTCTCAAGAGGATGAAAAGATTTTTCTGTCTCTTTACCGGATCGAAACCGCAATTCCGATTTTTTTGTTGCGTTCGTCCGGGGAGTATGCTATAATTTCCCTGCTAAGTCACACTTAAGGAGCCATTTTATGCAGAAATACAGCGATTGTCCCCAGATTTTGCGGGATTTTCTGGTCTACCACGAGACGATCAAGGGCCAGTCCCCCCGCACCATTTCGGAATATTATCTGGATCTGCGGATGTTTCTGCGGTTTGTCCGGCTGATGCGCAGCGATATGCCGATCCATACCCCGCTGGAGGATATTCCAATCCGGGACATTGATCTGGCCTTTATCGAAAGCATCACCACATCGGATGTATTCGATTTTCTTTCTTACCTTGCCAATGACCGTTCAGTCAACCCGGACTCCCCTGCCCCGGACTACGGCATTTCCCCCACAGCCCGGGCGAGGAAGCTTTCCTCCCTGAAATCCTTTTACAAATACCTGACGGTGCGCACACGTCAGCTGCAGGAAAATCCCGTTGCCGATCTGGAATACCCGAAGCTTCGCAAAAGCCTTCCCCGATATCTGACGCTGGAACAGTCTGCCGTCCTGCTGCAGGCCGTCTCCGGACCCAATGAAAAGCGGGATTATGCGATTTTGATGCTGTTTCTCAATTGCGGCATCCGGCGCAGCGAGCTGGTGGGGCTGAATTTGACGGATGTGTATGAAGACCGTATCCGAGTCGTGGGCAAGGGAAACAAAGAGCGCTTTGTCTATTTCGGCACCCCCTGCCGCAAGGCCATCGATGCCTATATGCAGGAGCGGAGTAAAAAGATCCTCACCGATAACAGGGCGCTGTTTGGCTCCAGAGACGGCAACCGAATCAGTGTCTCTGCGGTTCACCGGCTGGTAAAAAAGGCGCTGCTGCAAGCCGGGCTGGATGCCAGCCAGTTTTCGGCGCACAAGCTGCGCCACACGGCGGCCACCATGATGCTCTCCGGCGGCGTGGATGTAAAAACGGTGCAGGAGGTGCTGGGCCACGAAAATCTCAACACCACCCAGATCTACACCCATATTGAAAGTACGGAGCTGAAAATTGCTGCCAAAGCCAATCCCCTCTCCAGCATCGATCTCCTGCCGGATGACGAAGAGGATGGTATCGAGTGAAAATCCCCGGTTTTCCGAGTTGTGTGTCGGAAAACCGGGGATTTTAACTTTTATCCGGGAGATTGCCCAACAATTATCGCTACAGTGCGGTTTCGATGGCTTCCCGGATGTTTCGCACCCGGTAGACCGTCAGACCCGCGGGGATCTCCAGCTTGTCAGAACCGTAGCGGGGGATGATGACCTTGCGGAAGCCAAGTCTAGCTGCTTCGCTCAGCCGCTGGGACATGTGACTGACTGACCGGATCTCCCCTGTCAGTCCCACTTCCCCGATGGCCACCAGATCGTCTGCCACCGGTGTATCCCGGTAGGAGGATGCCACCGCCAGCACCACCGGCAGATCGGCCCCCGGCTCGTCCAGTCGCAGACCGCCGATGACATTGATATACGCGTCAAACATGCTCAGCTTCAGTCCGGCCCGCTTCTCGGCAACCGCCAGCAGCAGCGCTGCCCGGTTAAAATCGAAGCCATCCGCCGTCCGCCGGGGCACATTGAAGCTTGTTTTGCTGACCAGAGCCTGCACTTCCGCCAGCACGGGGCGGGTTCCCTCCATTACACAGGCCACGCAGGTGCCGCTGGCCCCCTCCGGCCGGCCCTCCAGCAGCATTTGACTGGGGTTTGGCACCTCTTTAAGCCCATGCTCCAGCATTTCAAATACACCGATCTCGTTGGTGGAGCCGAAACGGTTCTTTGCCGCCCGCAGAAGCCGGTAAGAAGTATTGGGATCCCCTTCAAAATACAGCACGCAGTCCACCATATGCTCAAGAACCTTAGGCCCGGCAATGTTGCCATCCTTGTTGATATGCCCCACCACGAACACGGTGATCCCCTGTTGTTTGCTCAGCTGCAACAGGATCATGGTGCAGTCTTTCACCTGCGAAACGCTGCCGGGCGCAGAGTCGTTCTCCTCCAGATACATGGTCTGGATGGAGTCGGCAATCAAAATGTCCGGCTTGAGGGTCTCAACGGCGGCCACGATCTCCGCCATCCGTGTCTCCGAAAGAATATAAAGCCCTTCCTGCTCAACCTGTAGCCGCTGGGCCCGCATTTTCAGCTGCCGCTCGCTTTCCTCACCGGAGATGTACAGCACCGTCCGCCCGGCGCACAGACTGCTGCAAATCTGCAGCAGCAGTGTGGATTTGCCGATGCCTGGCGCACCGCCCACCAGCACGAGGCTTCCCTCCACCGCGCCGCCGCCCAGCACCCGGTCAAGCTCCCCAATGCCGGTTCCAAAGCGGATTTCATCGCCACCGTCAATTTCCCGGATGGGCCGTGGCCCCCGCCGGGGCATTGCAGTGCTGCGGACGGGAGACGCAGGCTTTTCAATATGCTCTTCCAGCGTGTTCCAAGCGCCGCAGGCGGGGCATTTACCCTGCCATTTCGGCGTTACACCGCCGCAGCTGGTGCAGTAAAAGACGGTTCTCTGTTTCGCCATGGTGATCAGCTCCTTTGTATCTTACCGGTATTATATCAATCATTTGTTTGCGAGTCAAGTCCCATTGTGCTGAGGCTGGCGGCAATGACACAGCAGATTTTCTTCTGATAGTCCGCCTGCTGCAAACGCTGTTCCTCCTCCGGGTTGGATAGAAACCCGCACTCCACCAGCACCCCCGGCCGGTCGATGTGTTGCAGCAGATAGATATCCGCAACCGGCTTGCACCTGCGGCGACTACCGGGATTGAGAAGGGCTACAAACTGTTCCTGCAGCCGCTGCGCCAGCGCCTGTGCCCCGGTCACATCATTGTAGAACATCTGTGCCCCGCTGTAAATGCTCTCGGCATAGTGGTTCTGATGGATGGACACCAGCACACTGTTTTCCGTCTGGCGAACGATGGCTGCCCTGTGCTGCAAATCCGATGCTTTGCGCTGGGCAATGGTGGAGCCGCCGGTGTGAACGGAACAGTCCGTGGTGCGGATCATTACGGTTTTGTGGCCAAGAAGATGCATAAGGTCGTTCAACCGCAGGGCTATCTGCAAATTGATCCCGCTTTCCTTGACACCGGTGCAGCTGACGGCCCCCCCGTCCTCACCGCCGTGCCCGGCATCGATCACAAACACATGCTGCCGGGTAAAGGGGGCGGTCTCCGCCATCGTTGTGGCCGCTTCACTCCCCTTCACACAGATCAGCACAAAAACCGCCGCCGTCACGGCATACAGAAGCCAGAACCTTTTCAGATATCCCATGAAAAATCACCCCGCACAAGTCTATGCACCCCGGCACCGATTTCTTCCTGCGCGCATAGCATGACACGGAACGACAGGTTCCTCGATGATCAGACAGGAGGAATGAACTTGATACGAAGCAAGCAAAACAGATTGGGTGTTCTTGGTCGACTGCCGGAGCAGGCCCCGCTGGCCAATCCCTATGTCCCCTTCCAGCCGGATAATCCGCCCCTTTATGAGGCACCAAAGGGTCTCGTCCGGGGGACAGCGTACCCCGGGTTGGATCTTCCCTTCATGGGAGAAGTGAACCGGGCGGAAAAGACGGACTCGCCCCTGCATCGGCTGCAGGCGCTGGGCTTTGCCATGGAGGAGCTGGCGCTGTATCTGGATACCCACCGGGAGGATATGGCCGCACTGGAAACCTACCGGGGCTATCAGCGGCAGTATGCCGAGGCCGCTGCGCTCTACACTGCCCAGCGTGGCCCCCTGACCCACCGGCAGGAGACAGGTCTGGACAGCTATGCATGGCTCGATGATCCGTGGCCGTGGGAATACAGCAATCAGTAGGAGGTTTTGCCATGTTCGTCTATGAAAAGAAGCTGCAATATCCCGTGAAAATCGCGAAGCCGGATCCCCGTCTGGCCTCCATCATCATCACCCAGTACGGCGGGCCGGACGGCGAGCTGGGGGCCAGCCTGCGTTACCTCTCCCAACGCTACAGCATGCCCTTTGACGAATTGAAGGGACTTTTGACCGATATCGGTACGGAGGAGCTGGGGCATCTGGAGATGGTGGGGGCCATTGTCCATCAGCTGACCCGAAATCTGAAACAGGAGCAACTGCAAGACAGTGCCTTTGCCCCCTATTTTGTGGATCATACCGTGGGCGTGTATCCCACATCCGCCTCCGGAAGCCCGTGGAATGCCGCGTCCATGGCGGTTAAGGGCGATCCCATTACGGATTTGACGGAAGATCTGGCCGCCGAGCAGAAGGCGCGCACCACCTATGATAACATTCTCCGCCTTTCCGATGACCCGGATGTCAACGACGTGATCCGGTTTCTGCGTCAGCGGGAAATCGTCCATTTCCAGCGGTTTGGGGAGGCCATCGAGCTGCTGCGGCAGAAGCTGGACGAGAAAAATGTGTATTTCATGAACCCGGCCTTTGATATATAGCGGGAAAGGGCGTGCCGCAATCGGCACGCCCTACTGCCTTCCCCTCCGGACCAAAATTTCCATTTTCTACATATTACCACAGCCCAATCTACGGTGCAATCCCCAAACAGGAAAAATTCGGTTGCATTCCGTGAGAAACTGTGTTATGATCGAGAAAAATTGGAGGAATGCCTATGAACCGGGAACACAAGCGCCAGTCCTTTGAAAAGGGCTACTATAAAAATCACGCCTGCACGGAGGAATTTACATGCAGCTTCTGCGGCCGCCTTGTGGTGCCGGAGGGGGCCTCCAGCGAGCATCGCAACCACTGCCCCTACTGCCTGCACAGCCTTCATCTGGACATTGAGCCTGGTGACCGGGAGGCCGACTGCGGCGGCATTATGGAGCCTGTGGCGGTCTGGGTGCGCAACAAGGGCGAGTGGGCCCTGATCCACCGCTGCAAGCGCTGCGGCAGTCTCAGCTCCAACCGGGTTGCTGCGGATGATAATCCCGTCAAGCTCATGTCCATCGCCATGAAACCCATCGCAAATCCCCCCTTCCCCATTGAGCGGATGCAGGAAATTTCCAATCTGCTGGATGAAGCATAAATGCAAAAACTGTCATTGCAAAACCGGTGCGCCGGTTGCAATGACAGTTTCTTGTTTTTATCAGCTGCGTCTGTTTGTCATGTCACTCGCGAGCGTGACAAGATCTTCCCGATCTTCGAAAACCGCTAGCCCGGCAATGGCACGTTCGGTATAGGTTTTTACCAGTTCTTCGCACTTTTCCAGCCCGTAAAGCCGGACAAAGGTGTTTTTATCCTGATCCGTGCCGACATTTTTACCCATTTCTGTGGCGGTTCCGATCACATCGAGCATATCGTCCCGAATCTGGAACGCAAGCCCCAGCGCATCGGCAAATTCCTCCGCTCCATGCATCTGCGCTTCACTTCCGCCGCCTGCTATGACACCCAGCACACATGCCGCGCGGATCAGCGCGCCGGTTTTCCGGCTCTGAATGTCCAGCACCTCCTGCTGAGAAAGGCAGCGCTGCTGGCTCATAACATCCAGTACCTGCCCGCCCACCATTCCGGCTGAGCCGGCACACTGAGAAAGCACCTTTACTCCCCGGGCAATGGCCTGTGGCGGCAAATCTGCTCCGGCGGCTACTGCGAAAGCATCCGTCAGGAGAGCATCTCCCGCTAAAATGGCCAGATCTTCCCCGTAGACTTTGTGATTGGTTGGACGGCCACGGCGGTAATCATCGTTATCCATGCAGGGCAGATCATCGTGAATGAGGCTGTAGGTGTGAATCATCTCCACGGCGGCGGCAAAGGGGGCCGCATCCTGCCAGTTTCGGCCGCACATGCGGCAAAATTCGAAGGTCAGCACCGGCCGCAGCCGTTTGCCCCCGGCCAGAAGGCTGTAGCCCATGGCATCATACAGCTTTTTCTGGGGCTCCGATTCGAAGCTCGCAAGATAGTTTTGCAGGAACTGCTCTACAAAGGCTGCATAGCGCTCACTCTTCATCGGCAAAATCCTCCAGCACCGGGGAGCCGTCCGGCGCGGTCATGACCATTTTCACCTGCAACTGCGCTTCATCGAGCAGCTTGCCACACTGCTGCACCAGAGAAGTCCCTTCTTTGAACAGCTGCAAACTTTCTTCCAGCGGTACATCGCCCCGCTCCATGGCACGGACAATCTGCTCCAGCCGCTGCATATTCTGCTCAAAAGTTCTATTTTCACTGTTCATAAGCTCTTTTCCTCCACATTTATCACATTTACGTATATGGTTCCGTCTGCCAGTCGGATGGAAACAGCATCCTGCGGCTGTACCTGCTCCACAGAGCGCAGCACCTTTCCGTCCTGCCCCAGTGCCATGGCGTAGCCCCGGGTCAACACCTTCAGGGGGCTCATGGCATCGAGCTTGGCTGTCAGGGCAATAAAGCGCTGATTTTTCAGGTTCACCTGCCGCTGTCCGGCGGCGGAGAGTCTGCTTTGCAGCAGCTGCAGCGCCTTTGTGCGCTGCTGTAGATACCCGTCCGCGCTTTTGAGGGCAGCACTGCCGGAGAGTACCTGCAAATGCTGCCGTGCCGCATGCAGCTGGCGGCGCAGGGATGTCACCATGGCGGCGTTCATACTGTCAAGAGTCTGGCGCAGGGCATCCTGATCGGGCACTGCCAGCTCCGCACCGTTGGAGGGAGTGGCGGCCCGCAAATCGGCGGTAAAATCGGAAATTGTCACATCCGGCTCATGGCCGACGGCGGAAATCACGGGAATTTCGGACGCATAAATGGCCCGGGCTACGATCTCTTCGTTAAAAGCCCAGAGATCTTCCATGCTACCACCGCCACGGCCCACGATCAGAAGATCCGCCAGACGGAAATGATTGGCGTAGGCAATGGCCGTCGCGATTTCTCCGGGTGCCTCTGCGCCCTGTACTCTGGCTGGCAGCAGCAACACCCGGGTCAGGGGGTATCGCCTGCGCAAAATTCGCAGCATATCATGCACCGCGGCGCCGGAGGCGCTGGTGACAATGCCAATGGTGCCGGGATAGCGCGGAATGGGCTTTTTATGGGCCGGGTCGAAAAGCCCCTGGGCTGCCAGCTTCTGCTTGAGCTGCTCAAAGGCAACATACAGATCTCCGATCCCGTCCATGGTGATGGAGGTGCAATACAGCTGGTACGCGCCGTCTCGGGGAAAAACGGAAATGCTTCCCACGGCGATGACCCGCATCCCGTTCTCCGGCCGGAACCGCAGCCGTCCGGCGTTGCCCCGAAACATGACACAGCGCAGGGCACCGCCCTCGTCCTTGAGAGAAAAATAGTGATGGCCGGAGGCGTAGAGCTTATAGTTGCTGATCTCGCCGCTGACGGCCACCTGCCGCAGCACATGATCCGAGTCCATTATCTGCTTGATGTAATTGTTGATCTGACTGACGGTAATGATCTGCTGCTGCATGGTCATAGCTCCTGTCTGTGGGCCAGAATGGCCGGGCCCATGGCGTTGTCCGTTGCGAAAGCGGGTTCCCCATACACTACGCCAAAGGGGGCCAGAGCCTGGCGCAGCATGGTATTGGAGGAAACACCGCCGGAAATGACAACTTCAAGTCCCGGAAAACGCTCCATAGCCTGTTTTGTGGCGGACACCACCCCATGGCAGATACTGCCAAGGGCATAGCGGGCTGTCTGTGCCGGGGTATGCGATGCGCCGTAGAGCTGCACCTTGTTTTCAACACCGGAAAGGGAAAAATACATGTCCGTGCAGCGCACACGGAACCGTTCATTTTCATGCTCTTCCTGCGAAAGGGCATCGAGGGCTTTTCCGGACGGAAAAGGCAGCGACAGCAGCTTTCCCGTCCGGTCGATCAGCTGCCCGGCGGAAATATCCATGGTGCCGCCAAGCTTGACGCAGCTGACACTTTTGCCCATTGGCTCTACCAGCAGCAGCTCTGTTGTGCCGCCGCTGAGATGCCACGCAAGATGTGGTTCATCCAGAAGATCCAGCCGCCCGGCGCTCCACAGGCAGGAGGCCACATGGCCCTGCTGATGGGAAATTTCCACCAGCGGCACATGCAGCGCGTCGGCCAGCGTGCGGGCATGGGAAAGTCCCACCAGAAAGCAGGGCATATAGCTCCCCTCCACGGCCCTGGGACGGGTGCTGACACCGATGGCACCGATCTGCTCCGGCTTGACATGGGAAAACAGCCTGTCGGAAAGCTCCGGCAGGCTTTTAATGTGGGAAAAGACGGCATCGCTCTGCCGCAGCCCCAGCTGACCGGGCAGAACCGGCAGCAGCCGGGAGCAATTGACCCCTTCGCTGCCGTCAAAACAGGCCACAGAGGTGGTGTAATTGCTGGTATCGAAGCCGATGGTGATCATTGGGTTGCACCGGTCTGGGCCATGCCCCGGGCAAAGCTGCCCAGAATACCGTTGACAAAAGCACCGGTGTCATCACCGTCATATTTCTTGGCAATGCGGACGGCCTCGGAAATGGCAACACCGGTAGGCACATCCTCCATGTACAGTGTCTCAAAGACAGCCAGCTGCATGACGCAGCGGGTCAGCCGGGAAATCCGGGAAATGTCCCAACCGATGCTGTAGCGGCTGATCACGCCGTCCAGCTCTTCCTGCCGGTTGGCCACACCGGCCACCACCGCATCGATGTAGGACAGCTGTGCCCGGCTGGGCCGCTCTGCATACACTTCGTTCTCTTCGGAAAGGGCGCTGTAGTAATCTCTGGCCAGCCGCACGGCCACCACCTGCTCCGGTTCTTCGCCGGTAAAGGTGCGGCCGTAAATCAGATGAACAGCCAGCTCTCTGGCGTTTGCTCTGGTCATGGCTCCCCCTTACTTGCGGATGATACCGCAGATGTTGACGTTGACGGACAGCACTTTCACACCTGTGGTGGACTCCACAGCGGCGGTGACGCTCTCCTGAATGTTGCGGGCCACGCCCATAACGCTGTAGCCGTAGTAAATGCAGATGTTGCAGTCGAGATGGAGTTCATTGTCATCGGTGATGGTGACTTTGATCCCCTTGCCCCAGTTTTTCTTGCCCAGAAGCTCCACAATATCGGCACCCGGCTTGGTACTCAGACCGGCGAAGCCATCATTCTCGGACAGGGTGTTGAGTACGATGGATGCGATCACATCCTCCGAAATCATCACGGCCCCATTGTCCTGTGTCTGGGTAATGTATTCTCTGCTTTCAGCCATAAAATGTCCTCCAAATCAAATGTGCATGGTAATCACAGCATTTTCCTTATTGTAACACATCTGCGGAAAAAAACAACTCTTTTCTTGAGAAAAATCCTTGCCCGTGGCAATGGCTCCCGGCGCAGCGCACCGGGAGCCAATCTTCAGGGAACCTCCACCACATGAATTTTTGTCATATCCAGCTCCGTCTGGGTCAGCACGATGTCTGCGATCAGGGCAACATCCTGCTGTTGCATCCCACCCTCCGGAGCAGCCACCGCAACGGAAATTCCGTCATCGGAAATGTACGCCACGCAGTCGGCATAACCCTTGGCGATCACAAGGCTTTCGATCTGCGCTTCCGACAGCGCGGTCTGGACGATCTGATCGAGCCGTGCGGTTGTCTCTGCGCCGGCCTCCCCATCGCCGTAGTTCATGGCCTCCTGCAGCAGCGACACGGCGCTGTCTCTGGCCTGCTGCCGTGACAGGCGCACGGCGGCAAAATAGTCCGTCACCGTGGTCTGGTTATTGCCGCCGGTCGCGTCGGCGCTGCCCATGACCAGCAGATCATCGCTCATAAGCTTGTCGGAATTGAGTGTCTGCTCCAGATCCCGGGTGTCGGTGCCGCCGTTGCCGCTCCAGTTGAGGTAGATGCCGCAGCAGACCGTGACCAGTATCCCCGCCGCTACCAGATTTTTCTTCCAGGTTTTCATGCGATTTCCTCCCGTTTCATTTCATTTTCAGCACACAGATTTTGTCGGCTCCCAACCCGGTTGCCTTGCTGACGGCCTCCACAATGGCCAGCCGCACCTCCGCCCGGTCTGCCCCCTGGCACAAAACCACCGCTCCGGCATACACCGGCGGGATGACCTGGATGGGTACGGGGCTCTCGGCCCGGTTTGCATCTATGATCACCAGCGTATCCTTGCGCAGAGAGCTTTGGCTGTCGGTGACGGTGGTGTCCTCGTCGGACTGATACAGTGTCCGCTCCCCGGCTGAAACCGTCAGAAGTATCCGCACCTGCCCGGCCCCGCTCAGGCCAGAGAGAATGCTTTCCAGCTGTTGCTCCAGCTTTGGCTGGGAGGATACCTGCGGCTGTGTAGGCTGCGGCGCGGCGGTGTCTTGTGTCTTATGGGTCGGCAGACACAGAATCGTAATGCCCAGCAGCAGTACAAGCGCCGCGTATTTGTAACGCCCCAGCCGGGAAACGAAGCCTGAGAGGCGTTTTTTCACTTCCATTGCAGATCACCTCCGGTAAGCCCCAGCTCCTTTTCAAGAACGGCGGCAAGCTGTGTCCGTGCATAGGGCGAGACGTCGCCTGTGATGCATACCTGCCGCAGCTGTGGTAAAGCGTCGCCGCTCAGGGTAATCTCCACCGCCACATCCGCGCCTAACGAAGCCGCTTTGTCCAAAATATATGCCGTCAGCCGTTGGGTTATGCTTTCGGCCAGCAGATTATTTGCGTGGGCGTTTCCGGCTGCCACCGCCTCGTCGGCCTCGGCGCGAAAGCTGTCATACATGGCTTCCGGATCTATGCTCGACCGCACCGACAGGGGCTGCAACAGCGCAAGCAGCAGCACCAGCCCCGCCAGCGTGCGCACCATGGCGCTTCCGGCTCCGTCCTTTCCCGTCAGCTCCACGGCCAGTGCGCATACGGCTCCTGCCGCACAGACGGACAGCAGCCAGCTTTTGATGCTCTCCACTACCCTACCCCCTTCATAAAGCAGATGGTGCTGATAAGAATGAACAGGCATTCACAACCGGTCATGGCCAGCAGCAGCCCCATAGCGCCGGAAAAGTCCCCCAGCAGGCCAGAGACCTCCTTTCCGGCAAATACCGGACTGACCGCCGCCATGGCTTTCAGACTCAGATACTGTACCCCAATGCGAAGAAAGGGTTCAATTCCAATGGCAATCACCGTCAGCAGCCCCGCAATTCCTGCCGTACTTTTGACGATCCCGGCACTGATGAGAATGGTCTCCGATGCGTCGGCCATGATGCTGCCCACCACCGGCACCATGCCGGAAATGGTCAGTTTGGTTGCTTTCAATGTCATCTGATCGGCCGCTCCCGTCACCACACCGGTGATGGACAGATATCCGGTAAATACATACATGACCGTCCGCAGCGCTTTAACGGACAGGTTCAGCACCGATTGCCGGAGACGGCCAAGCAGCTCCTGCCCCGTGGCGGCCGCTGCGAGGGACAGTAAAAGGAATGCATACAGCGCTGGAACAAGAATTCCGCAGATCAGCTGACCCAGCAGAGCATTGAGCAGGGCCGTTGCGCTGTAGAGTGCCGCTGCACTGCCGCCGCCTCCCTGCGCGGCCAGAGTGGCCGTCAGCACCGGCAGAAGGAGCTTACCGTATTCCGACAGCTGCTGCACCGTCTGTACACCGTCGGAAATCAGCGCATGACTGGACTGCAGCAGCAGTCCGGCCACGACAGCTACCCCCACAAGGCGTACCGCGTCAAAGCTGCCTGCCTGCAGCGGGTCCACGATGCTCATGACCATCAGTGCCGCAAAGACCCGGCTACAGATGCGAAGGCAGTTTCGCACCTGAGGCCGCACGGAAGAAAAAGCCGCACGCAATATGTAGACAAGATCCGCCCCAAAGCCGCCGCTCCGGCCGGGCATGAGGGCCTGCGCGCAGTCCGGTGCTTCCGGCGCAGTCATCTCTACTGCCCGGGCCGGTACACTCAGGCACAGCAGGCACAGCACCACCGTGATCCATTTTTTCATAACTGCTCCGATATCCTTTCGATCAGCTCCAGCAGGGCGGAGAAAACCGGCAGAGAAAGATACATCACCGCCACAGCCGTCAAAATCTGTAAAATCCGGGCTACGGCGCTGTTGCCGCCATCGGCGCAGACACCGCATGCGATCTGCCCCAGCATACTCACCCCGGTGCATTTGAGCAGCACCCCGGTGTAGATGGAGCCGCTGTGCTGCACGGACTGCAGTTGCCGGACGAATTCCAGAACCGGCCGCAGCAGCCGCATCGTCCACAGACCAATCAGGCAGCAGGCGGCCAGTGCCAGCAGCTGAGAAAAATCGCCTCGCCCGGTCTTGAGGGCAGCGGTCAGTATCACACTGAGCAGGGCCAGCGCCGTACAGCGCAGAAAGGTCTCCATATCAGAAATCAAACAGCTCCTTCACCAGTTCGAAAAGCTCCGCGATCCGCTGGGCCAGAATCATCAGCACCACCACAAGCCCGGCCAGAGTGGTCATGGTGGCCTGCTCGTCCCGCCCGGCCCGAGACAGCACCTGATTGAGAATGGACACGATGATGCCCACCGCCGCAATTTTGAAAATCAGATCAATTTCCATAAGCTCCCGTCAAATCAGTAAAATCGCCAGCGCCCCGCCGGCACAGAGGCCGAGAATGCGGTAGCTTCGATGCCGCTCGGCCTGTCCGTGCCGCAGTGCATCCAGCCGGCGCATACACTGCTGGTGTACATGGCGAAGCCCCGCCAGCTGTCCCGGCAGATCAAATTTCCCCAGTGTTCTGCCAAGATGTTCGAAAAGCTCCCGCAGCTGCCTTGGCGCTTCGGGGCAGCTTTCCAATGCGGCGGCCATGCAGGCCTGCACGTCCGGCCCGGCCTGCCGCTGCAGAGCCTGTGCAGCAGCATGGTAAATATTGGCAACCATGCCGCCTGTCTGCGCCGCTGCCAGCTGTAACAGACTGTCCAACGGCGTCAGATTGCACCGGAGCTCCTGTCCCATCATATCCAGCGAACGTGCAAAATCCTCCAGCTGACGCTGCTCCCGCCGCTCCTGTGCGGCAATGGAAAATCCCACCGCGCCACCGGCTCCCAGCACCAGAAGCGCTCCCAGAAAACGGAGCATCATACCGGCATCCTCCCAACGGAAAAGGACTTGTCCGGCCGCAGCGTGACCAGATGGTCAAATACCTGTCCCTGCACCAGTGGGCGATAGACGGCACGGCGCTGCAGCTCCGTTGCATCGTCAGCGTGGGCGGTGGCGATCAGCCGCACCCCGCACCACGCCGCCCGCAGCAGAGCCTGACAGTCGGCCGGACGGGTAATTTCATCCATGGCAATTGTGTCCGGTGCCATGGTGCGCAGCAGCATGTCCACCGCCGTGTCCTTTTCACAGCCGGTCAGCACATCCGTCTGCTCGCCTGTGGTAAAGCATGGCGGAAACAGCTCCTGCCGCTGATCGATGACGGCCACCGCCTCTTTGCGCGAAAGCTGGCGGATCAGATCCCGCAAAAGGGTCGTTTTGCCGCTGCCCGGCCGCCCAATGAGCAGCACAGAGCCGCCAAGCCCCGCAATCTCCCCGGCGATCCCAGTATGATCCGCCGCAATGCGGATGCAGGCGGAGGTATAATTGCGTAGTCCCCGAAAATCCGCACCCGTTCCCACCGCTTCACCACACAGTCCGATGCGGTGACCGCCCGGGGCAGTGAGAAATCCTTCCCGGATGGTGGTGGCAGCCCAAGGGGAATAACGGCTGGCGTTATTGACACAGTAGCTCAGATCCTCCGCCCGAACAACCCCCGGCAGCAGGGCGCTTCCAAACCCCGTTACCAGCATTGGAGCCCGACCAAGGCGAAGGCGCAGCTCCTGCGGAGCCTGTCCGGCGTAGCGGTCAACTTCCCCGGCCAGCCAGCCGGGCAGTATGGACAAAAGCTCTTTCCATCCACGCTTCATGTAAATCATCTCCCGCAACAGATTATGCCTGTGGGTTGCCGTAATTGCCTGCTGAGCGCAGAAAAAGTGCCGACAGCTTTCGCCATCGGCACTTTATGGGTTTGATTATTTCCGTACAGCCCGCAAAATCGTGTGTCCTACGGTGCCGAACAGTACATTGATGATCAGCTCCGGTACAAAATTCACCAGCAGCAGCCCGGTCAGTACATAGCTCAGAATATCCGACCCACCGGCCCACGCCGCCAGCACCTGCGGGAAAATGGTCAGCATACATCCGATAAAAACCCCCGTGTTCACAATCGGACACACGGCAGCCGCGCAGATCATGGCAAGATGGGGGTTGCGTCCGCGCAGAAGCCGGTAGCAAAGGCCCGACAGCCATCCAGCCAGTGTGCCCTTGGCCATGACGACCAGAAAACAGAGAACCGGGCTGGCCTGAAAGACCATCACGCCGCCGGGATCCGCTCCCGTGACACAGTTGACAAAGACGATCACACCGAATATGGCCCCCAGCAGCGCTCCGGCCCCGGGGCCGAGAAGTACCGCTCCCATCACGATGGGTATTAGCACCAGTGAAATGGAGAACCCGCCGATGGGCGGGATCACACCGCCAAGCAGCTGCAGCACCAGCACCAGTCCAACGAGAAAGGCGATGACGACCATGTTTCGGATTTTTGCGTTATGCATTTTGAAATTCCTCCCTGCTGTCCCTCCGGCAATCCGGATGGGATGCAATTATATTGCAGCGGCCGTGCCGCCGACTTACGGTTTACTGCGGATCTTCGGAATATTCCTCCGGTTCCAGATCCTCGAATTGGAGCTGCTGGTTCTGTCCGACCTTCATAGCCTCCCACTGCTCCTTCGTTACAAGAATGGTGCGTGGTTTGCTTCCCTGGAAGGGGCCGACAATTCCCTTTTCCTCCATTTCGTCCACAATTCTGGCTGCACGGGCATAGCCCAGCTTCAGTCGCCGCTGGAGCATGGAGACCGATGCCTGTCCCGTCTCCAGAAACACGTCCACGGCGGCGGGTAACATCTCATCCCCCTCCAGATTTTCCTCGTCATCGGGTTCTGAATCGGCGCTCGGCCGGCCGGATCCGGTCTGAGCGGCTTTTTTGTCGATCTCATCCATGACGGACTGGTCGTAGGAGGTGTTGTAATTCTCCTTGACATAGGAGGTCACCGCCTCCACCTCTGGGTCGCTGACGAAGCAGCCCTGCACACGCAGGGGCTTGCCGCTGCCGATGGGCGAGAAGAGCATATCGCCCTTGCCCACCAGCTTTTCCGCACCCTGCGTATCGAGAATGATCCGCGACTCCATGGCGGAGGCCACGGCGAAGGCAATACGCGATGGGATATTGGCCTTCATCAGACCCGTAATGACATCTGCGGAAGGCCGCTGGGTGGCAATCACCAGATGGATTCCCGCAGCGCGGCCCATCTGGGCAATGCGGCAGATGGATTCTTCCACTTCCTTTGCAGCAACCAGCATCAGATCCGCCAGCTCGTCAATGATCACCACGATCTGGGGAAGGTGCTGCCCTTCCTCCGTCTCCGCGATGGAATTGTAGCTGTCCAGATCCCGCACACCCGCATCGGACATAATCTTATAGCGGCGCATCATTTCCGTGACAGCCCATTGCAGGGAGCCGGCGGCCTTTTTCGGATCCGTCACAACCGGGATCAGCAGATGGGGAATGCCATTGTAAATACCCAGCTCCACCATTTTCGGGTCGATCATGATCAGCTTGACATCCTCGGGGCCCGCCTTGTACAGCAGGCTGATGATGATGGAGTTCATGCACACCGATTTACCGGAGCCGGTAGTGCCGGCAATGAGCATATGCGGCAGCTTTGCAATATTGCCCACGATATTGGTGCCGCCGATATCCTTGCCGACCGCAAAGCTGGATTTGGATTTTGCCCTGGAAAATTCCTGCGAATCGATGACATCCCGCAAGGAAACGGTGGTCACCATCCGGTTGGGCACCTCAATGCCCACCACGGAGATTTTCCCGGGAATGGCGGCAATGCGCACACCGGAAGCGCCCAGACTCAATGCAATATCATCGGCAATGGTGGTCAGCTTATTCAGCCGCACGCCCTTGTCCAGCTCCACCTCATACCGGGTGACACTGGGGCCCCGGGTGACGTTGA